>NZ_CP123990.1:3318333-3620000 GCF_029919115.1 Variovorax paradoxus | reverse complement strand
TCACGGTTTTTTAAGTACCGTCAAACTTTTTTCGCTTTCCACATCTTCTTGTCGCACCCCGCAACCTTCGTTGCAAGACGCTGAAGCTGCTTCAGCGGAGCCTTCGATTATGCACTGTTTTTTCAAACCGCGTCAACTTCGAAGAAGATTTTTTCGACTTCCATCTTCTTGCCTTCCACCCGGTCAGGGTGGCCGCTAGAAGCGCTTTGCAGCGTTGTCTGCCGAGCCCACGAGTATATGCCAAATTCAGGGCGCTGCAAGACTGCGGTGAACAAAATCGACGCCGGAGCCGTTCCTTACAGGGCAGCGCAATTCAGGGCGCTGCAAGACTGCGGTGAACAAAATCGACGCCGGAGCCGTTCCTTACAGGGCAGCGCTTCGCGCTGCCCTGTAAGGAACGGGGGCACCTCCGATAATCCGTGCCACATGGCACTCATCACACTCCTCGACGCCCAACTCGCGTTCGGTCACGTCCCGCTGCTCGATCATGCGGACTTTTCTCTTCTCGAATCCGAGCGCATCGGCCTCATCGGCCGCAACGGTGCGGGCAAGTCGTCGTTGCTGAAGATATTGGGCGGTCTGGAAAAGACCGACGACGGCACGCTGCAGATGCAGCAGAACCTCCGTGTCGCATACGTCGCCCAGGAGCCTCAACTGGATATGGACGCGGATGTATTTACCGCAGCCAGCCAGGGCCTGGGGCCTGTCATTGCCATACGGGATCTCTATCTCTCTGGTGCGGATGGCCTGGATCTGGACGCCCTTCAGTCGCAGATTGAAGCGTTCGACGCCTGGAACTGGGAGCAGCGCGTAGAAGAAACATTGCATCGGCTCCATTTGGACCGCAACGCCCGCGTCGGCTCCCTTTCCGGCGGTACCCGCAAGCGTGTCGCGTTGGCACAGGCCTTGGTAGCCGCGCCAGACGTGCTCCTATTAGATGAGCCCACCAACCATCTGGATCTGGACTCCATCGAATGGCTCGAGCAATTGCTGATCGACTTCAAGGGAAGCGTTGTCACAGTTACGCACGACCGCAGCTTCTTGAACCGTGTCGCAACCCGCATCGTTGAGTTGGACCGGGGCAAGCTGGGTTCCTATCCCGGCAATTTCGAGCAATACCTCCTGCAGAAGGAAGAGCAACTCGCCCAGGAAGCCATCATCAGCGCCAAGGCCGACAAATTGCTGGCGCAAGAGGAGATCTGGATCCGCAAGGGTGTCGAAGCCCGCCGCACCCGCAGCCAAAGCCGCATCAGCCGGCTCGAAGCCCTGCGGGCAAGCCGCGCTGCGCGCCGGGAAGTCCAGGGCAGCGTCAACATGGACGTGGCATCAGGCCAATCAAGCGGCAAGATCGTGGCCGAACTCACCGAAGCGACAAAGTCCTTCGGCGAGAAGACGGTGATCCGTAATTTCACCGGCACCATCCTGCGCGGCGACAAAGTCGGCCTGCTCGGCCCCAACGGTGCGGGCAAGACCACGCTGCTCAAGCTCATCCTCGGCGAACTCGAGCCCGACAGCGGCAAGATCCGCCGCGGCACCAACCTGCAGGTAGCGTATTTCGACCAGATGCGCGACAAGCTCGACCTCGACGCCACGCTGGAAGACTTCATCAGCCCCGGCAGCGAATGGATCGAAATCGGCAACCAGCGCAAGCACGTCAAAAGCTACCTTTCCGACTTTCTCTTCTCCCCTGCACGCGCGAACTCCCCGGTTCGCTCGCTCAGCGGCGGCGAGCGCAACCGGCTGCTGCTGGCACGCCTCTTCGCTCGGCCGGCCAACGTGCTTGTGCTCGACGAACCGACCAACGACCTGGACATCGACACCCTCGAACTGCTCGAGGGCCTGCTGCAGGATTACGACGGGACCGTGTTCCTGGTCAGCCATGACCGGACCTTCCTGGACAATGTGGTGACCAGCACGATCGCTTTCGAAGGCGATGGCCGCTGGCGCGAATATGAAGGCAGTGTGCAAGACTGGTTGATCCAATCGAAGCGCGCTCGCGAGATTGCCGAACAACGGCAGGCTGCCAGCCCACCGGCGCCTGCAGCCGCGCCAGCCGCGGCGCCCGCCGAACCGGCGAACGCTCGCCCGGCAGCGCCGCGCAAGAAGCTCAGCTACAAGGAGCAGCGTGAACTCGACGCCCTTCCCGCCCTGATCGAAGCGCTCGAAGCCGAGCAAAAGCGCATCGGCGAAATGCTCGAACTCGACGGCGGAGCGATTTACGCCGCCGATGCCTCGCGCGCCGCCGAACTGAGCCAGCGCCACGCCCAGATCGACGACGAATTGCTGGCCGCCCTGGAGCGGCAGGAAGAATTGTCCGCCGGACGTTAGTGCGTTAGTTCTCCAAAAAACTGGCCCGCCGTCCCACGCGCGGACAACGCCGACTAGGCTATACATGCGGCTTCCAAGTTCCTGGAAAGCCGCATGTCTTCCATCTCCGCGTTCCTCGGCCGGTCTCTCGTGCTCCTGGCCATCTTGCTGCAAGGCGCCTGCGCGCAATTGCCCGAGAACGTCGACCGGCCGGTATCGACCGCACTTCCCCCCTCATCCGGCACGCCGCTGGAGGCCCTGGTCCAGCAGCGGCGAAAAACCGACGCGGCACGCTTCGAATCGGGTTTTCTGCTGCTCGGGGGCGCTCCCGCCGCCTACGGCAGCCGGCTCGCCCTGATAGAGGGGGCGCAGAAAACGCTCGATTTGCAGTACTACGCCATCCACGCCGATGCCAGTACCGGGCGGCTGCTGCGGAGCATCCGCTCGGCAGCCCAGCGCGGCGTGCGCGTACGGATCCTGCTCGACGACCTTCACAGCACCGGCCGGGATGCGATGGTGCTGGCCATGGCCTTCGTGCCCAACATCGAAATGCGGCTGTTCAACCCGCTTGCGGGCGGGCGCCGCTCTTCGTTCGCGCGCATGCTCAATTCCGCCGGTGATGCCTCGCGCATCCAGCAGCGGATGCACAACAAGCTCTTCATTGCGGACAACGTTCTCGGCGTAACAGGTGGCCGCAACCTGGGCGACGCGTATTTCGGCAACGCGCTGAAGGGCAACTTCATCGATGTGGACATCCTGGCCGCCGGACCGATCGTGCAGGACCTGTCGCGCAGCTTCGACAGCTATTGGAACAACGAGCGCGCCTATCCCGTGCAATCGCTGGTCAAGCGCGAAGAATTGAAAGCCATCCGCGAGCGCGCGCAGCAGGCCGACCGCGAGCTGGCCGACGAATCCACCCGCGCGCAGAACGCAGCGCCAGCACCTGCCAACGACGAACCGAAGCCTGGCGCCGCCCCCACTTCTGCGCAACTTGCCCGCGCCTGGGACGAAAAGCCTCTTGATCTGAAGACCGCCCGCTTCGTCTGGGCGCCCGCAGTCATGCTCGCCGATCAGCCCGGAAAGATCCCGGCCGACAAAGGACCCGACCAGACAAGAGCGCCTGGCCTGGTGGTCAGCCACCCCGGAGATGCGGCCGGTTCGTCGCGGCGAGCGGCATCGCTCCAGGCCACGTCCGATCTTGCCGCCGGCAGCGATACGGTGGTCGAGGGCTTGTTGCAGCTGATCGGGCAGGCGCGCAGCGACCTGCTCATCATTTCGCCTTATTTCGTGCCTGGCCCCGACATGAAGCAGGCCTTCGCGGCGGCCCGGGGACGCGGGGTTCGCATCAGGGTGCTGACCAACTCCCTGGCTTCGAACGACGCCCCGGTGGCGCACGTGGGCTATGCCCGGCATCGGGAAGACCTGCTCAAGCTCGGCGTCGAGCTCTATGAACTGCGCAGCGAGCAGGCCGGCGTGAGCAGCGCATTCGGCTCCTCCGGCAGCGGCAACCTGGGCGAATCGCGCGCCATGCTGCACTCGAAGGTGCTGGTGATGGACGGCCGGCTGCTGGTGGTCGGATCGATGAATCTCGACTTGCGCTCGCAATTGCAGAACACTGAAATTGCGCTGCTGGTACGAAGCGCCGAGCTCTCCCGCGCCGCCTCCGAGCAGATCGAGCGCGGCATGCGCGAAGGCTCATGGCGCGTCGAACTGAACGATGGTTCGCTGCTCTGGCGCGCACCCGAAGGCAGCGGCCTGAAAGACACGTCCACCGAGCCCGACGCGAGCATGACCCTGCGCCTGCTGCTCAGGCTGTTCGGCCCCCTGGCGCCCGACCAGTTGCTGTAGCCGGCAGATCAGTGCTTGTGCTGATGAGCCGGCGCGGCCGCATCGGCGCCTTCCGGTGCGCCCACCGGCAGCTTCACGTCGAGCGATGTCTTCTGGCCCTTTGCATCCTCGAAGCGGAGCGTCATTGGCACCGTCGCTCCCTTGGCCAATGCCTGCTTCAGGTCCATCATCATCACGTGATAGCCGCCCGGCTTGAGTTCCACCGTCTGGCCAGCGGGAAGATCCAGGCCGCCCGGCAGCTCGCGCATCTTCATGGTGTCGCCTTCCATCTTCATCTCGTGCACCTCGGCCACACCGGCCGCCGGCGTCGAGATGCCGACCAGCTTGGCGCCCATGGGCGCGGTGAGCTTCATGAAAGCACCCGTGCCGCTTTGCCCCGGGACCGACTGGCGCACCCAGCCATCGCGCACGTCCACCGTGGCCACGCCCTGCGCCACCACGTCGAGCTTGGCGGCAGGCGTCTTGAGGCCCGCCGTCGAGTTGCCCGATGCCGGCACTTCCGCCCAATCGATGCTGCCGACATCGCAGGTCTGCAGCACCTTGAACCACAGCGGACCGGGCGTGGAGGGCACCTTGCCGCGCAACACGAATTCGGTGCGTTCACTGGCGGGCAACGCGGTTTGGGCACTTTCGGCGGTCCAGCGCACTTCGCCATCGCCGGCGCTTTTCTGCACGTCGAGCTTCCAGCCCTTGCGCGCCTGGGCGTCGCTCAGCACGAAGCCCTTCGGCAGGCGAACGGCCAGGCCGGTGGTGGCCTTGGCCCCTTCGCAGGCATGGCCCACGCGGAAGGCGGCGTTGTAGTCGCTGCCCACAGTCGCGCCGCCCCGCGGCAGGGTCACGTGGGCAAAAGCGGTGGACGCGCTCGCCAGCATGGCGCATGCGGCAACGGTCTTGAGGTTGATGCGCGGATGGTTCATTGATGGAACTCCTTGAAGAAAGCCGGTGAAAAAGAAAATCAGAGGTCGAACTTGAGCTCGGCCACGAAGGTGCGTTGCGGATACGGGTGAAAGGCCCAGTACTTGTTGTTGTTCAGGTTGTCCATGCCCACGGCGGCGCTCCACTGCCGGTCGATGCGGTAGCGGATGCGCGCATCGACAACGAAGAACTTCGAAAAGCCCATGTAAGCCGCGCCGTTCGAATCGCTGTTGTCGAGCGTGCCGTACTGCTTGCCGCTGTATCGTGCGCCCACCGTATAGCTCCATCTCGCATCGGGCCGGTAGGTGGCGAGCAGCGTGGCACGCACTTTCGGCACGCGCGGCTGATCGCGGCCCACACTGGCGGCAAAACCGCTGTTGGCAACAATCTTCGACCGGGTCAGCGTCAGGCTGCCGCCCAGGTCCAGCCCCTTGATGCCCACGTCCACCGCATTCAGCGCCACCTCGAGGCCGCGCGTGCGAATGGCATCGACGTTCTGCACCGTGCTCACCAGGTTGGTGAGCGCCTGGCTATAGAGCGCGTCCTTCGTGTTCTCCACGAACAGCGTGGTACGCAGCACGCCGTCGACGCCCCAGCTTTTCAGGTCGCGCTCGGCACTGAGTTCGGTGGTCCAGGAGCGCTCCGGCCGCAGGTTCGGGTCGGTATTGACGATGCGGTTGCCTTCGATCGATCCCTGGTAGAGCTCGCTCACGGTCGGCATGCGCACCGCGCGGCCGGTCGATGCCTTGAACAACCAGTCCGGTGTGGCTTGCCAGGCGACCGCCGCCTTGGGCGAGTCGTAGCTGTTCTTGCGCGGCGCAAAGTCGAGCAGCCTCGCAGCGTTGCCGAGCTGGCCGCCATAGGCTTCCCATCGCTCGTGGCGCAAGCCGAACGTTGCTTTCCACTCTTCGGCAAAGCGCCAGGTGTCCTGCACATACAGCGACTGCAATCGCGTGTTGCCGTTGAAGGCGGAAAACGGCGCCACCACCGGCCCGCCGATCCAGTCGAGCGTATTGCCGACGCTGGTGCGGAGCCGCGCCGTGTCCTGCTGAAAACCGAAGTCGACCACATGGGCGCCCACGCCTTCAGCGGAGCCGGTCGGCCGCCAGGTGCCCGCGGCTTTGAAGGTGTGCCAGCCGGAGCCGCCCATGTCAGTGGTTCGGCCGGGCCCGCCGTTGAATGCGCCCGGCAACGGGGTGGTCGGCGTGCGCGAGGTGTCGCTTGAATAGTCGAACAAGCTTGCCGCCACCTCCCAGTCGAACACGCCGCCGGTGTGGCTCTTGACCGAAAGGCCGTGCATGTAGTGAGTGAGCGCTGTCTCCGTCGGTGCCAGGGCGGCGCTCGGCGAATCCAGGTTGTACGTTCGCCCCGCGATGTTCACGCGCCCTGAATACACGGGCCGTCCGAGCGCATCGCGCAGGTAGGTGTCGACGCTGCCGTGCGTGGTGTTGTTCCACGCGCCAAAGGTGTACGTTGCGCGCAGGGTGGGCGAAAAGTCGTAGGCGACCTTCAGCTTGGCCTGCTCCTGCGTGGTGTCGTAGAGGGTCGAGCCGCCCGCCAGCCACCAGGGCTGGTTCGATGGGTTCAGCCCCAGCACCGCGCCGGTCACCGGAGTGCCGGCACTGCCCACCGTGCCGGCGCTCACCAGCCGGTTGCCGAACACCAGCGCCTGCCCCTTGCTGTGGGTGCGCGAGGCGCTGAGCCACCAGGACCAGTTGCCGCTGCGGCTCCCCAGCGACAAATCGATCTGCTGGCCCGCCGGAGACGAATGGCTGTTGTAAAGGCCGAAGTTCGAAGCGAAGCCGCTGAGCTTGACGTGCGCTTCGAGCCTGGTGGGCATGCGCGTCACGTAGTCGACCACGGCGCCGACCGAATTGCCCGGGTAGGCGGCGGAAAAGGGCCCGTACAGCACGTCGACCCGTTCGATTTCTTCGGGCGACACCATGCCCCAGCGCGGCGCGTAGGTGGCGCCGTTGCCTAGCGGGTTCGACAGCATGATGCCGTCGGCGAACACCAGCGAGCGAGCGCTGTTGCCCGTGCCCGAGGCGCGCGTGGCCAGTACCGCATGGTTGAAATCACCGATGTAGCGCTTGCGCACCACGAGGCTGGGCAGGTATTTGAGCGCGTCTTCGCTGTCGGTCGCATTGACCGTTTCGGAGACCTGTTCGCCCGTCACCCCCTCGATGGTGGTGGGAATCTGCGTCGGCAGCGAGGTTGGGCGGCCGTCACTGACCGTGACGGTGCTCAGCGTGCGCGCGCCGCTGCCGCTTTCAGGCGGCTCGGGCGCGTCTTGCGCCCACAAGGGCGCGCCAAAGGGAAATGCCATGGCAATTGCCAAGGCGCGGGAATGCTTTTTCACTGGAAACCTGCTCCACGAACTTCAAGCCAGACGGGCCGCACGCACCTGTCGATCGGCGCATGCGGCTACGGTTTTGAAAGCTTCAGGAGAAGGTGGGCGGCCCGCGCGCCGGCAACGGCGCGGCGGTGGCCGCGGCAAGGCGCGCGGCGGGAATGGACTGGACCACGCGGCCCAGCGGCAAGGGGAGATCAAAACCGGCGGGGTCCGCCGAAGGAGGCGGCGCACCGGTGAGCACGCACAGCGGGCAGTCCATGTGCGAGGCGCCCACTTCCTGCACGCCGTCTTCGGTGTGAACCACCACCTTGACCGAGCCAACGCTCGAACACACCAGTTCCACGGCCTGCGGATGCACGATGGGCGACGCCACCGCCACGCCGAGCGAGAGCACGAACCACAGCAGCGCCCAGCGGCCAACAAGGCCGATGAAGCGGGGGTGGTTGCGCAGCAGGTGCATGGTGTTCGCGATTATCGGCGCTGTTTGCCCTTGGTGGCGGACGCCCGCTGCGCGGGCTTGGCACTGCCCTTGGAACCCTTGGCGCCGCTGCTCTTGGCGGCCTGGCTGCTGCGCGTGCCGCGGGCGTCACGGGTATTGCGGGAATTGCGAGCGCCTCGTACGTTCCGGCCTTCCGCCTTGGGGGGCGCCGCTGCCGGCTCCGCGGGCACCGCCAGCGGCGGCTGCGCCGAGAGCGGCACCGCGGCAACGGTAAACCCGCGCGCCTTCAACAGCGCAGGCAGCCCTTGCGGCCCCACCATGTGCAGCGCACCCACAGCCGCGAACACGCGCCGCCCACCCACGTGCATGCGTTCGATGCCGTCCGCCAGTCCCGGATTGCGATCGTCGAGGAGGCGCTTCATCAGCCGCCGCTCGGCCGGCGTGTTGACGCAGTTGCACCATTCGGGATAGCGGCCCAGCTTGTCCGCGTCGCCGCGGGCCCAGGCTTCGGCCAGTTCTTTCATCTGCGCGCGCAGCTGGCCCGACTCCAGCTCGTCGAGGGCGGCGTCGATCTGTTCCGCCTCTTCGGTTTCGGAGTCGCCCGTCAGCATCTTCAACTGGGATGCCGCGCTTTCGAGAGCGAACACCGGCTTGTTGTTGTTGCGGGCCGAAACGGCCAGCGTCTCGTCGACGCCGAATTCGGGGTACAGGCCGTCGGCGCGCGCCACCAGGCCCGCCAGCGCCGTCACTTGCAAGATGGGCTGCAGCCCCTCCATGGTTCCGGGCGGTACGCAGGCCGCCTCGTTCTGGCGGGCGAGCCGTTGCGCACGCGCGCCGCTCAGCAGCCGCGCCACCAGCGCCGGATCTGCCGGCTGGGTCATGGAACGCATGGTCGCCGGATCGCGCGCATCGAGTTCCAGTGCGAGGGCGTCGCTCTGCTCCAGCGCTTTTTGCACCGTGGGCCCCGGCCGCACCCACTCTGCCCGGCCGAGATGAATGGTTCCGTAGAGCCAGGAAGTCCGCCCGTCCCGGTCGGCGCGCCACAGCAAGCCCCGGTCGACCGCATTCCACTGACCGACCGCCGAGCCTGGCTTGCCAAGACTGGCAATGGCCGAAGGCGGGCAGGCGGCATGCGCCACGGCCGCAAGAACCGAGCAGACGCCCGCCAGCGCGAGGCGCGGCAGGCAGGAAAGAAACCATGAACGCGCGGGCGCCTTCAAATCGAAATTGCGCGCTGGCGCAGAGAGGGTCCGGAGTATCCGCAAGGCTTGCTCCACGATGAAAGAAAGTCCGGCATTCTCACAGCACCGCTGCCCATAATCCGGAACCATGCAGAGCATCTTCCATCTTGCCTTTCACGTTCGCGACCTCGATGCGGCCCGTCGCTTCTACGGAAATGTCCTCGGCTGCGCCGAAGGCCGCAGCACCGACACCTGGGTCGACTTCGACTTTTTCGGCCACCAGATCTCCCTGCACCTGGGCGAACCCTTTGCCACCACGCGCACAGGCCAGGTCGGCAACGCCATGGTGCCCATGCCGCATTTCGGCATCGTGCTCGCCTTGCCCGACTGGGAGGCGCTTGCAGAGCGGCTGAAAGCCGCAGACACCGACTTCGTGCTGGAACCCCAGGTGCGTTTCGAGGGGCAGCCGGGCGAGCAATGGACCATGTTCTTCTGCGACCCCTTCGGCAATCCGATCGAGGTCAAGGGGTTCCGTTCGCTCGCCGCGCTGTACGACAAATGACCCACCGGCGCGGGGCCGCTCCGAGCCGGCTCGCCCTCCCTTCTAAAGGATCTGGCGCGATTGGATCTGGCGCGATTGCGCTGCGCGCCGCAACCGCGGCCTTGTCGCTCTTCACATTCTTCAGCGCCGGCGCGGCACATGCCGCACCCGACTGCGAACTCAACGGCCGCCGGGTGAACCCCTCCGACGGCAGCACGCTCCTCGGCACAACAGGACTCATGCGCTGCAAGGACCGGGCGACCGGCGAGCCCCAGCGCGAACAGCAGGTGCAGAACGGCGCCTTCACCGGCCTCGCGCGCTTCTACGAGAAAGGCAAGCTCGCCAGGGAACACATCCTCAATGCCAGCGGGAACATCCAGGGCCTGGCCCGCGAGTTCGGGCCCGAGGGGCAGGTGTTGCGCGAGGCCACTTACGACGACGGCCAGGAGCGCGGGCTGGTTCGCAGCTTCTATCCCGGCGGCCGGCTGCGCCGCGTCACTTTTTACCCCAGCACCGGAACCGACCGCGCCTTTGTCGAGTTCACCGAGCGCGGCCAATTGTCTGCACTGCGCTGCGGCGAAACCGCCATGCTCGCCCCCGCGGCCGACGACGCCCAGCTGTGCGGCTTCATAGGCGGGCCCTCGCAAGTCCAACTTTTCGATGCGCGCGGGTTCCTGCGTTCGCGGCTGTCGTACATGCTCGGCAAGCGCGTGCGGTCGCAAGACTTCTACGACAACGGCAAGCCCTCGGTGCAAGACGAGATCGTCGGCAACCAGCGCACCGAGCGCCACTTTTCATCCGAAGGCGTGAAGCGCCGCGAAACGGTGTGGCTGCTGATCGAACGCAACGCGGTGCGGCAGCGCGAGCAGGAATTCTCTGAAAAAGGCTCGCTGATCCGCGATCAGCGATGGAACCCTGCGGGCCAGCCGGTACGGCACGACAGCTACTACCTCAATGGACAGCCCCGCAGCAAGTCTGCCTACAGCGGGTCCGGCGATGCGCGCGCGGTCGACATCACCGAGTTCTATGAAAGCGGGCAGCGCGCGGCACATGGCCGCTACCTGGTCACGGCGCGGGGCCGGCAGGTGCCGGTCGGCAAGCACCAGCGGTTCAGCGAAAAGGGAACGCTGCTCGCCGAGTCAAGCTTCGACGCCAAGGGCCGCGTGACGCGCGAGCGCAGCTGGGACGAGAACGGTGAGCTGCAACGCGACGAGCACGTTCTGGAAGACGGCTCGAAAAAATAGCTCGCCCAGGCGCTGCGCGCGCCGCCCGGATCCTCAGTCCAGCTTGATGCCGGCCTGCTTGATGATCGGTCCCCAGCGCTTGGACTCGGCGCGCGCCAGCGCTTCGAACTGCCCCGGCGTTCCCGGCATGGCTTCCATGCCGAAATCATCGAAGCGCTTTTGCACGGCAGCCGTGCTGAAAGCCCGATTGAGGTCGCCGTTGAGCTTGGTCACCGCCACCGGCGGAAGCCCGGCCGGGCCAAGCACGCCCTGGAACGCGAACACCTCGGTATTGGGCACGCCCACTTCCGCCAGTGTGGGCACGTTGGGCAGCAGCTTGTTGCGGGCGCCGGAGCCGATGGCAAGCACGCGCACCTTGTTGCCCTGCATGATCGGCAGGCCCGAGGCCAGGTCCAGGAACATGCACGGCACCTGACCGCCCATCACGTCGGCCATGGCCGGGGCGGCGCCACGGTAGGGAATGTGCGTGATGAAGGTGCCGGTGCGCACCTTGAACATTTCCATTGCCAGGTGGTGCGGCGAGCCGTTGCCCGGCGAGGCGTAGTTGACCTTGCCCGGATTGGCCTTCACATAGGCCAGGAACTCCTTGAAGTTCTTGGCCGGAAAGTCCGGGTGGACCACCAGCGCCAGCGGAAACTTGCCGATCGCGCCGATGTAGGTGAAGTCTTTTTCAGGGTTGAAAGGCAGCTTGCCGAACAGGTGTTCGTTGAAGGCCAGCACGGCGTTGTCGGCCGACATCACGGTGTAGCCGTCCGGCTTGCTCTTGGCGACAAGGTCGGCGCCGATGTTGGTCGAGGCACCGGGCCGGTTGTCGACGACGATCTGTTGGCCCAAGGTCTGGCGCATGGCCTCGGCCAGCGTGCGCGCAATCACGTCGGTACCGCCGCCCGCGGGGTAGGGCACCACCCACTTGATGAGCTGCGAGGGATATTCCTGCGCGCGGGCGAACGGGGTTGCGGCCATGGCGGCGCCCGAAGCGAGCGTGGCCAGAAGAGTGCGGCGGTCCATGTGGATCAGTCTCCGGTTTGTTGTGATTGGGTTGCGGACAGCGATGGTACGGGCAGCGCATGAAGTGCGTCGGCCAACGCGCGGCGGCAGCGCGCCTCGTCGCCGACCTGTTCGAACAGCAGCAGCGCAAGCCGCGAGAGAAACAGCGATTCGCGCTCGGTGCCCGCTTCGGTGATGGCGCGCGCGCACTCCGCGTAGATACGGTCCCGCGCATCGGGGGCCAGCGATGTCGTCATGCAGCGATCTCCTTGAAAGCGGCGGCGGCGCGGTGCAGCGCCTCGGCCAACGCGCCGCTCGGCAAGCGCTGCCAGCGCGCGGCCACATGGCCGTCGGGCCGCAGCAGATAAATGGCGCCGGCGCTTGCGCCCAGCGCCTCGAAGACCGTCGCGTCCGCATGCGCATCGGCGCCGTCGATGCCGGCTCCCGCGATGACGCGAATCGCAAACGGCAGATCGCCGCGCAGCGCGTGAGCCACCTCGTCTTCGGGCGGCAAGGCGGTACCGGCCCGCGGCCGCAGCACGAGCAACGTGAACACCGGAGTGACCCAGTCTGTCAGGTGCCCTTGCTCAAGCTGCTGATCGGCCATCACCTCTCCGGGCAACGGACCCGCCGGCAGCACATCGCCTTCGCTGGACAAGGCCGAAACCGCGTAGCGAACGGCTTGCGTCTGCCGCGGATTGATCAGTTGGGCAATGCCGCGATGCGCCTCCGACAGCGACAGCGCCGCTTCGCGCATCAGATCGAAGCCGCGCGAAGGCGGCGACATGAATTCGGTGCTGCGCATGGCGTTCTCGGCATTGACGTGAAAGGCCTCGATTCGCTCCTGCGAATACGAGTCGAGCAACGCTGCATCGGAAAACCCGCGTGCCACGAACGCCAGCTTCCAGGCCAGGTTGTCGGCATCGTCAAAGCCCGAATTGAGGCCGCGCACGCCGAAGATCGGCATCGCATGCGCCGCGTTGCCGGCAAAGAGAACGCGGCCATGCCGGTAGCTTTCGAGCGTCATCGCGCCCGCGCGGTAGACCGAGGTCCACACCGTCTTCCATGGCAGGTGGCCTTCGCCGATGGCATCCAGATGGCGCTGCACGAACTCGGCCACGGCCGCCGGCGTCAGCGCCTCCTCGGTGCTCTGGCCGGCGCGCAGCTGGTAGTCGATGCGCCAGATGTCGTCGGGCTGGCGGTGCATCAGCACGGTCGAGCCAGGGTTCCACGGCGGATCGAACCACGCGCGGCGCTCGGTCGGATGACCGCTGTGCAGTTCGATGTCGATGATCACGTAGCGGCCCTCGTAGCCCGTACCCTCGAGCGACAGCCCCAGCGACTTGCGCACGAAGCTCTGGCCGCCGTCGCAGGCCGCGAGCCATTGGCCTTGCATCCGGTAGTCGCCCTCTGCGTTGCGCACCTCCAGCGTCACACCGTCTTCGTCTTGCGCAATGCCTGTGAGTTCGGTTCCCCAGCGGATGTCGATGAGCCCCGGCTCCGCCTCGTTGCGGCGGAAGATCTCTTCCAGCAGGTAGTGCTCGGCGTAGTACTGCTCGAGGTTGATCATCGGCGGCAGCTTCTGCCGCTCGTCGTGCGGCATCTCGAAGCGGAACACCTCGGCCGTCTTGTAGAAGCTGCGCCCGCCGGTCCACGGCAGGCCCTTGGCCATGAACGCCGGAAGCACGCCGAGCCGCGCCATGATCTCCAGGCTGCGGCGCGAAATGCAGGCCGCGCGGCTGCCCACGCACACCGTCTCGTCGGCTTCGAGCACCACGCAGCGCACGCCATGGTTCGCGAGCCCCAGCGCCAGGGCCATTCCGACCGGCCCGCCGCCCGCAATCACCACCGGATGGCGACCCGGCTCCACGCCGCCCTGCTCCAGCGGCGGCGTCCACGGTTTGTAGCGCGTGTAGTGAAAGGCACCGACCGAAGGCGGCAGCCCGGTCGCGCTGGACATCGGCGGCACGGGGCCGCTCGCGGCATCGGCGGCAATGGCACCGGGTACCGGTGCGTCGGCCGCAGTGGTGGGGTTGGTCATGCAGCGGGATTGTCCCGATGCGGGACAACAGCCGTTGTCATAACTTTGTACGACGTATTTACCCTAGTCTGGTCTGCCCCCATGAGACGCTGGCGCATTCAACCCACTGCCGACACCACGCTGTCCGCGGCCGTCGTCCGCGACGTGCTGGCGGGCATCGGCACGCCGCAGCTCGCAGCCAATTGCCTCTCGGCCATGCACCGCGTGATGCCCGTGACCTTCTGCACCGTGTTCGCGGTCGATGCCACCGGCCGCATCGAGGCCGTGTCGGCGGCCAGCAGCTACGGCACCACGGCCGAACGCACCGCCGAGGGCTATGTGGCGCAGCGCTTCGACCTGCTCGATCCCAACATGACCTGGCTGGCGAAACGCAAGCTGCCCAAGCGCGCGCAGCTGTGGCTGGGCTACCAGCGCGCCGAGGAGGTGGCCGACCCCGCCTACCGCGCCGCCTGCTACGGCGACGTGGGCATTCGCGAACGTGCGTCGGTGCTGCTGCTGACCCCCACCGGCCAGCGCGTGGCGGTGAGCTTCTACCGGAGCCTCGCGCAGCCTGAATTCGACGAGCGCGACTTCGCGGCAATCGAGAGCCACGCCACCCTCCTGGCCGAGGCCACGATGGCCCATGGCCGCAGCGCGGCGGTCGGCCGGCAAACGGTCGCGCCCTCGCTGGCTTCGCGTCTGCTGACCTTGAGCCTGCGGGAGCGGGAAGTCATCGGCCACCTGATGGCCGGCAGCACCGCCAAGCAGGCGGCACGCGAGATCGGCATCGAGCTGACGACGGTGCGCACCCATCAATACCGGGCGTTCCGGCGGCTGGGGATTCGGTCCCAGAAAGAGCTGCTGCTCGCCGCGCCGCAGTGAGCGAGCGCGTCAAGCCCGCTTGCCGCCTCAGTCTTCGGCTGCGTCCCCAGCCTGATCGGGTTGTTCAGCCTGCGAGTTGACCAGCGACACCGGCGCCACCTTCGGCCGCCCCGCCACCGACACCACCTCCTGGTCGATCGCACCGAACAGCGAGCGGCCATCAAGCCCCTTCATCTCGATGCGGATCGTGTCGCCGAATTTCATGAACTCGGTCACCGGCTCGCCGCCTTGGATGGTTTCGATGCAGCGCTTCTCGGCGATGCACGAGTAGCCCTTGGGCCAGTCCATGCGGCCGTTCTTTTCCACGCCCTTGTTGCTCACGGTGCCGCTGCCGACGATGCTACCGGCGCGCACGTTGCGGGTCTTGGCGATGTGGGCGATGAGTTGGCCGAAGTGAAAGGTCATTTCCGGACCGGCGTCGCACATGCCGACCTTGCGGCCGTTCCAGCTGCTTTGCAGCGTCAGGTGCACGCGGCCGTTCTGCCAAGCCTCGCCGATCTCGTCGAGCGTCACTGCCACGGGGCTGAAGGCGGTGGCGGGCTTGCTCTGGAAGAAACCGAAGCCCTTGGCCAGTTCGGCGGGAATCAGGTCGCGCAGGCTCACGTCGTTGGCCAGCATCACCAGGCGGATGCCGTCGAGCGCCTGGTCGGGCGTGGCGCCCATCTTCACGTCGCCGGTAATCACCGCGATCTCGGCCTCGAAGTCGATGCCCATGGCTTCGCTCGGCACCACGATGTCGTCGGTCGGGCCCAGGAAGTCGTCGCTGCCGCCTTGGTACATCAGCGGGTCTTGATAGAAGCTTTCAGGCACTTCGGCGTTGCGCGCCTTGCGCACCAGCTCGACGTGGTTCAGGTACGCCGAGCCGTCGGCCCACTGGTAGGCGCGCGGCAGCGGCGCCGTGCACATCGAGGGATCGAACGGAAAGGAATGGCGCGCGCGGCCGTTGTTGAGCGCGTCGTACAGGTCCTGCAGCTGCGGGCCCATGAAGCCCCAGTCGTCCAGCACCTGCTGCAGCCGGCTGGCAATGCCGGTGGCGTAGTGGGCGAGCGTGAGGTCGCGCGAGACGACGACGAGCTGGCCGTCGCGGGAGCCGTCCTTCAGGGTGGCGAGTTTCATGGTGGCAAATGCGTGATGAAGGGCACGGCGCAAACACGAGAGCCGGCGCCGTGCCCACTAAACTGGGTGAACGGGCGGCAGTGTACCGAGGTGCTCTTTGTGAACCTCGGCGCCGGCGCTCACTCCACACCTCAATGCCGACGCTCGCCGCCCTTCCGCTCCCGTCAGTTGCGCCCCCCGCGCGGCCGTCGTGGCGGGCGCTGGCCGGGCTGACCCTGGCGGTGGGGCTGGTTCATGTTCTGCTGCTGGGGCTGGCGCCCACGGCCATAGGCCCCGATCCGTCACCGCTCGCAAACAAGTTCATCACCCGGACGATCGTGATCGCGCCGCCCGCTGCGGAAAAACCGGCTGCTGCCGCTGCGCCCGCTCCCGCCGAAGCCAAGCCGCCGCCGCCCGCAAAACCGCGGCGGCCGCGCGAGCCTTCCAGGCCCAAGCCGGCAGCGGCGGCACCTGAGCCCATGCCAGTTCCGGCGCCCCAGGTTTTCGAAGAGCCTCCACCAGAAACGCGGGCCCTCACAACGCAAGACGCTATCGATTTAGGAGCAAACACTCCCGAGCAACCGGCAAGCGCCCCGGCAGGCGCCGCGCTAGGCGGAGCGGGCAGCACCACCAACGCCGGTGTAGGCGATGGCGGCGCAGCGGGCGCCGCCAGTGCCGCCGCCGGCAATGTCGTCGGACCGGAGGCGCTGCGCATACCCGGTTCGGTCAAGCTCGCCTTCGCGGTAACCGGCCAGCAGGGCGCCTCGCCGATGCAGGGCGTTTTCGGCGACCTGGTCTGGCTGCAGGACGGCAGCAGCTACGACGCGCGGCTGGCGCTCAAATTCCTCTTCAAGACCATTCGCAGCCAGCACAGCACCGGCAAGATCGGCCCCACCGGCATCGAGCCGGACCGCTTTTCCGAGAGCCGCAAGGGCGAGGTGGCTTCGCACTTCCTGCGCGACCAGGGCCAGGTGATGTTCAGCAACAACGCGCCCAGCGTACCCCTGCTGCCGGGTGCGCAAGACCGTCTCAGCGTGGTGATGCAGCTTGGCGGCATGCTGGCGGGCGACCCGGGGCGCTACCCGGCCGGCAGCCGCATTTCCGTCCAGACGGTCGGGCCACGCGATGCGGGCGTCTGGGTGTTCAACATCGAGGGCGAAGAGCAGATGACCGTGCCCGCCGGCGACTTTGCGGTGCGAAAGCTCACCCGCAGCCCTCGCCGCGAATTCGACGACAAGATCGAGATCTGGCTTGCGCCGGCCCTCGGCTACCTGCCCGTACGGATGAAACAGACACAGGCCAACGGCGACTTTGCCGACATGCAGTTGCGCGAATCCCTTCCCGCGGGGCCGCCCAGCTAGCGTGACAGTGGGGTCAACAGCCATAGGAATTAATGCGTTTTCCCTACAAAAAGACAACCGAGCTTGAAACTGGCGCGTTGATTGCTATCTAACCCCCATGAACGCCATCGACATCCTCACAGGCCCCGCAATGAACATGCTCTATGACTCAGAGTCCTTCGTCGTCGTGCACGTGCAGCCGAACGAAAGCGACACGCCGGTCCACCCCAACGTGCCGGTCCTGGAACGCCACGGCTTCGAAATCGTCGACAAACGCTCGGGCAAGGAGGTTTACCTCGACGGCTCATGGGCCGAACTGTTCCAGCAGCAGATTGCCGCCTGGCAGCTCAATACGCCCACCCAGGAAGAAGTCGAGGACACGCTCGAGGGCTATGCGGAACTGGCTCATACGCCGGTGCTGGTGCACTGAGCGCCCTGCCGAGCCCCTCCGCCAAGACAAAAGGCGCCTCCTCAGGCGCTTTTTTTACGCCTGCACAGCGCCGCGCCGCTCATTTCCTGCCGTAGATCCACCGGTACGCCGGCCCCACCAGCAGCAGCACAGCCACCAGCCGGCATACCTGAAACGCGGTGACCACCGGTACGCCGAGCTGCAGCACCTTGGCGGTGATCGACATCTCGGCAATGCCGCCAGGCGAGGTGCCCAGGATCATCGTGGCGGGGTGAAGCCCGGTTGCCCACGCCAGCAACCATGCGGCGCCGGCGCAAATCACCAGCATGGCGACCGTGCCCAGCGCCACCGAACCCAGCCAGCGGGGCGCCGTGTGCAAGAACTCGCGGCTGAAGCGCACGCCCAGGCTCACGGCAATCACAAGCTGAGCGGTGTTCGACATCCAGGTGGGCACGGCCGACAGCGGCTGGCCCGCAATGGTGAAACCCATGGCAACCACGAGCGGCCCCATGAACCACGGATTGGTGCGCCCAAGCGCCCGCATGGCAAGGCCGCCGATGCCGGTGGCCAGCGCAAGCAGCAGGAGCCCGCCCGCATTCACCTCGCGCACCATGGGCGGATTGATCTCGAGCCCGTGCAAGCCGCTCCACTGCATGGCAAAGGGAATGGTGACGGTGACCACCACCAGGCGCAGGCTGTGGGCGGCAGCCACAAGATCGGTGCGTGCGCCGGCCGATTCGGAGAGCAGCGTCATTTCCGACGCGCCACCAATGGCACCTGCGAAGTAAGTTGTCGCTCTCATCGACTTTGCCGGCACATGCGGCATACGCTTGGCATGCAGCGTATGAAGCCAGTACCCGAAGCCCCAGCCGAGCAGCAAGGCCCAGGCAATGGCGAGCGCAATGGCCCACCAGACCCCGGCCACCAGCGCGACCACCTGCGGGGTGAAGTAGAGGCCGAGCGCGGTGCCGATGGTCCACTGCCCGGCGTTGCGCAGCGGCGTGTAGCTGGCCGTGGGGGAGCCGGCAATCGACGCCAGCGACACCGCCAGCAGCGGACCGATCATCCAGGGCAGGGGCGTGTGCAGGGCGAGGCAGATTCCCGCCGCGGCGAGTGCAAGCAACAGCGTGGCCAGCACGCGAACCGGAAAGCGGAAAGACACCACAGGAAAAAAGCGAAATTGGACGGCACGGCGTGCAGGCGCCAACGCATAGTATGGCGCGATGCAACGCCACCCCCTGCCCGTGCGGGCTCCCCGGTTTCTGTTTGCCCTGCTCGCCGCCACCGTGCTTGCAGGGTGCTCCTCTTTTTTGCCGGGCCCTGATGCGCCGGTGGCACAGCGTGCCGCTGCGTTGCTGCCGGCGGATGCGCTCATCCTGGGCGAGCAGCACGATGCGGCCGAGCACCAATCGATTGAACGGGAAACCGTCGAGTCGCTGGCAAGCCAGGGCAAGCTGGCCGCGCTGCTGCTCGAAATGGCCGAAGAAGGCAGCAGCACCGCCCGCCTCGATCGCACGGCCACCGAAGCGCAGGTGCAAGCCGCCCTCGGCTGGAACGACAAGGCCTGGCCCTGGCGCAGCTACGGCCCGGCGGTGATGGCCGCGGTGCGCGCCGGCGTGCCCGTCATCGGCGCCAACATGCCGCGCGCGCGAATGAAGAACGCCATGGCCGACGTCTCGCTCGACGTGCAGCTCAACGGCGAGGCCTACACCGCGCAGCAGGACGCCGTGCGCGAAGGCCACTGCAAGCTGCTGCCCGAAGCCCAGATCGTGCCAATGACGCGCATCCAGGTCGGCCGCGACCGTGCCATGGCGCAAGCCATCGTCAAGGCCCGGCAGCCGGGCAGGACGGTGCTGCTGATCAGCGGCGCAGGCCACGCCACCAAGGTGCTGGGCGTGCCGCAGCATTTGCCGACCGACGTTTCGGTCAAGACGGTGCGGCTGCAGGCCGGCGACTCACCCGAGGCCGACGAAGAAAACAGGGGCGCCTACGACGCCGTGTGGCGCACGCCCGCCCTGCCGCCCAAAGACTACTGCGCGGGCATGCGGGCGCCCGCGTAGCCCGGGCGCCCGGCGGCTCAGGCGAATTTCTTGATCGAATCCGCCAGCGCGTTGACCAGCGTGTCGATGTGCTGCTTTTCGACGATGTAAGGCGGCGCAATCACCAGCACGTCGCCCGCGGGCCGCACCAGCGCGCCCTTGTGGAAGCAGTCCAGAAAGATGTCGTAGGCACGCTTGCCCGGCGTGCCCGCAATCGGCGCAAGCTCCACCGCCGCGGCAAGGCCGAGGCTGCGGATGCCGATCACGTTCGGCAGGCCCTTGAATGCGCTGTGGAACGCATCGCCCAGCACCTTGCCCATTTCGCCCGCGCGCGCAAACAGGTTCTCTTCCTTGAACAGGTCGAGTGTGGCAATGGCCGCGGCACACGCCACCGGGTGGCCCGAGTAGGTGTAGCCGTGGAAGAACTCCACCACGTGCTCCGGCGCGTCGGTCTTCATCATCGCGTCGTAGAGCTTGTCGCGGCAGATCACGCCGCCCAGCGGAATGACGCCGTTGGTCACGCACTTGGCAAAGTTCAGCATGTCGGGCACCACGCCGAAATAGTCCGACGCGAAGTTGGTGCCCATGCGGCCGAAGCCCGTAATGACCTCGTCGAAGATCAGCAGGATGCCGTGCTTGTCGCAGATCTCGCGCAGCCGCTTCAGGTAGCCCTTCGGCGGCAGGTACCAGCCGGCCGAACCGGCCACCGGCTCCACGATGATGGCGGCGATGTTGCTCGGGTCGTGCAGCGGAAGAATGCGGGTCTCGAGCTCGACCAGCGGGTCTTCGGCCCACACCGGCTCTTCGTTGTGGATGTAGGCGTGGTTCACCGGATCGTGGATGAAGCGCATGTGGTCCACGCGCGGCAAGAAGGCCGATCCGAACACCTTGCGGTTGCCCGGAATGCCGCCCACCGACATGCCGCCGAAGCCCACGCCGTGGTAGCCCTTCTCGCGGCCGATGAACACGTTGCGGTGCCCTTCGCCGCGTGCGCGGTGGTAGGCCAGCGCCACCTTCATCGAGGTGTCCGCCGCCTCGGAGCCCGAATTGCAGAACAGCACCTTGTTCAGGTCGCCGGGCGCCAGCGAGGCGATCATTTCCGCCGCCTTGAAGGCCTTGTCGTTGCTGACCTGGAAGGCGGTGGCGTAGTCGAGCGTATCGAGCTGCTTCTTGATCGCCTCGTTGATCGGCTTGCGGTTGTGGCCCGCGCCCACGCACCACAGCGACGAGATCCCGTCGATCACCTTCTTGCCGTCGTGCGTGGTGAACGTCATGCCGTCGGCCGCCACGAAGACGCGCGGGTCTTTCTGGAAGTGGCGGTTGGGCGTGAAGGGCAACCACTGGTTGCCCATGTTGAAGTCCTGGTAGGCCATGCGTGCGTCCTTCTTGGTCTCGGTGGATGCTGGCCGCCCTTGCGGCGGCCGCCCGTGGCATTCTTGCACTTTTGCCACGGGCCCGCCTCATGGCCTGGCTCTGCCGGCGCTCAGCCCCCGATCACCATTGGTAGCCCGCCTGCAGCCTGCCGCCGAGCTGCGCGCTGTTGCCCGCCGCTGCGCTCAGGCCCGCGCCCACGCTCCAGCGCTCGTCGAGCTGATAGGCAAAGGCCACGCCCAGTGCCGACTGCCCTGCGTAGTGCCCCACCGCCGCGCCCAGCCATTTGCGTCCGGGCGCGAGCATCGGGATCGACGGCATCGCCATGGCCTGCGCCACGCCGCGCGCGGCAAAGTCGCGCGCCTGGCCGTAAGACACGGCCACCGCGCGCTCCATCTGCGCAAGGTTGACCGCATCGCTGGCCGCCACGCCGGGTGCCACGTTGGTGATCTGCCGCTGGTAGCCCGTGGCCGCGTTGCCCACGCTCACGCTGTCGGGCCGGTCGGCCACCGATCCCTGGCCCAGCGCCACCGCATTGCTCGCGCTGGCCGTGCTGCCGTCGCCCAGCGCCATGGCCCCGGCCGCAAGCGCCTTAGCGTTGCGGCCTACGGCAAGCGCACCGTTGCCGGTGGCCTGCGAGCCATTGCCGACCGCCGCCGCACCCGCGCCCTCCGCACGTGCAGCCGCCTGGCCCTGCACCGAGCATTGCAGGGCGCCGCCATTGACGGTGCAGACACCCAACTGGCCATTGACCATGGCCTGTATCTGCACCGCCTGCTGCTCGATCTGCTGTGTGTTCTGCGTGATCTGCTGGGTGTGCTCTGCGATCTGTTCGGTGTGCTGAGTGATCTGCTGCGTGTTCTGGGTCACCTGCGTCGTGATCTGCTGCACCTGCGTGCCCTGCTGGCTTGCCAGGTTCAGTGCCTGCTCGGCCGTGCTCCTTACTGCATAGAGCTGGCTTCCGTTGACCGCATCGGTCGAGGTCGCTGTTACGGCGCCGGCGGTAACGCCGCTGATGCGCCCAGCGTTGGTAATACCGCCGCCCAGGTTGTCGATGCTGCCGGAGGTCAGCCGCCCCGCCACCGAAGCATTGCCGTTCACGGAAAGACCGCCGGCGTCGACGTGGCCCGCCGCGCTGATGCCGTCGATGTTGATCAGGCTGCGGCGGTCCGTCGTGCTGCCGAACGAAACGACGTTCTCGCGCCCGCCGTCCGTGCTGCCAGCGCCGATGGCGACCGACCCCGCACCGCTCGAGCTGCTGCCCGTGCCCATTGCCACGCTGTTGAAACCCGATGCGAAGCTTGCCGTTCCGATGGCCAAGGCACCCATGTCGGTCGCCCTTGCGCTGGCGCCAAACGCCAGCGCGAAATCGCTCGTAGCGCGGGCTTCGCGGCCGAGCGCCATTGCGCTGCGTCCCGAGGCGGTAGCCATGTCGCCCAGCGCCGTGCTGCTGTCGCCGCTGGCCTCGCTTTCGCGTCCGAATGCGGCAGATCCGTCACCAGATGCCAGCGCGCGATAGCCCACTGCCGATGCCGCCTCGCCCGTGGCGTTGGCCACATTGCCCACCGCGGTGGCCGAGCCGCTCGAGGCCACGGTGTTCGAACCTATGGCCGTGGCCGAGTTGGCAGTCGCACTGCTGTTCGAGCCCATTGCGGTGGCGCCGTTGCCGGTCGCGTTGCTGTTCGCGCCGACTGCCGCGGCCGAAACGCCCGCCGCAGTGCTGCCGCGCCCGAGTGCTGTCGCCTGGCCGCCGCTTGCGCTGCTGTCGCGCCCTAGAGCCGTGTTCGCGCTGCTCAGGTCGATGCCGGCCTGCGCGCCCGATCCGCCCGCCATGTTGCTCTGGCAGTCCTGCTGCACGATGTCGCGATGCGCGCTGAAGCCCGAGTACGCGCCCGGGTCGGTGCTGCTGTAGAGCGTGCCGCCGGGGCAGGTGTTGGGGTTGAGCACCTGCGCGCCTGCCGGTGCGGCCGCCGCCGCGCAAAAGGCCAATGCAATGCCGGCCCCCAGCCGGCGCCTGCCTCGAAAGCGCATGGTTTCTTCTCCTCGGTCTTGTGTGTGTGAATGCCGCCCGTCCGAAGCCCGAATCGTCCTTCGCGCCCGCCCCCGCCGCCTACCATGGGTTGTGGTAGCCTCCGCCGCCTCGCGATTCGGCAAGCTGTTCGATGACGCCCAAGTCCACGTTCTCACTCACCGATCCGGACTCCGCGGCGCTGGGCCTGCTGCGCCTTGCGCGCACTACCGCCTGCGAGCGCTTTCCGCAGAAACTGCTCGAACGGCTCGTTGCGCTGATGGGCGCCGACCACGGCGCCATCAACATCTGGCATCCGCGCAGCTTCGTGGCCTCGGTCGGCGTCGGCTACGACCTGTCTGGAATGAGCGCCGACTGGTATGCCATCGGCGGCGCCGAGCTCGACTTCACCACCCCCGCCATGCACGCACAGCCCCTGCGGGCGGTGTGCGTCAACGACGACGACCCCCGCTGGAAGCAGAGCCATCCGTCATGGCGCAGCTTCCAGGCGCGCTACGGCATTCACCATCAGCTGGGCGTGTCCATTCCGTTCGAAGGCAGCGAGACCTTCGCGCATTGCTACCTGAACCGCGGGCCCGCATCGCCGCGCTACGGCACAGCCGAGGTCGACGCGCTCACTGCGCTTGCGCCCGGCATCGGCGAGGCCCTGCTCATCAACCGCCTCTACGCCGGTGCGCACCAGGGCCTCGAAGACACCGGCAGCGGAGACCAGCCGCTGGCCGTGACCGACAACGAAGGCTGGATCCTCTTTCCCAACGGCGACTTCTGCCGCGCGTGGCCGCGGCTCGCCGCAATCGCGAAGGTGTCGGAACCGCGCCTGCCCAAGTCATGGCTGGAGGGTGAGCGCGGCGCAATCCGCAAGCTGCATGCGGCCGGATGGCAGTGCGAAGTCACACCCGCACATGGCGGGCTGCGCGTGGCGCTGCGCCGCAATGCGCCAGGCACCGGCGCGATGCTCACGCCGCGGCAAACCGAAATAAGCCGCCTCTACTGCGCCGGCTATTCGGGCAAGGACATTGCCACCCGCCTGTCCGTGTCGCCCGCCACCGTGCGCGTGCACTTGCGTGAAACCTATTCGAAGCTCGGCGTCACGAGCCGCAGCGCACTGCGCAGCGCCCTGGGGCTTTGAACGCGGCCGGCGCCGGGCCGCGGCGCGCACTGCGACAATCGGGCCTCATGAGTGCATACATCCTGACCCTTTCCTGCCCTGACCGCGTGGGCATCGTGCATGCCGTTTCGGGCTTTCTGCTCGAGCGCGGCGGCAACATCGAGGAAGCCGCCCAGTACAACGACCACGGCACGGGCCTGTTCTTCATGCGCGTGCGCTTTGCCTGCAGCGACCACACCGAGGCGGCGCTGCGCGAACAGCTCGCCACCTTTGGCGCCGGCTTTGGCATGAACCTGCAGCTGCACGCCGCAGCCCAGCCAATGAAGACCGTGATCCTGGTCAGCAAGGAAGGCCACTGCCTGAACGACCTGCTGTTCCGCTGGAAAAGCGGGCTGCTCGCCATCGACGTGCGCGCCATCATCTCGAACCACCGCGACTTCTACCAACTGGCCGCCAGCTACAACGTGCCGTTCCATCACATTCCCGTGACGGCCGCCACCAAGGCGCAGGGCGAAGCAAAGCAGTTGGAAATCATCGAGGCGGAGGGCGCCGAACTGGTGGTTCTCGCGCGCTACATGCAAATCCTGAGCAACGACCTGTGCACCAGCCTGGCCGGACGCGCGATCAACATCCACCATTCGTTCCTGCCGAGTTTCAAGGGTGCCAAGCCCTACTACCAGGCGCACGACCGCGGCGTGAAGCTGATCGGCGCCACCGCCCACTACGTGACGGCAGACCTCGACGAAGGCCCGATCATCGAGCAGGACGTGGCGCGCGCCGACCACACCGACACCGTCGAAGACCTCACGGCCCGCGGCCGCGACACCGAAAGCCAGGTGCTCGCCCGTGCGGTGAAATGGCACAGCGAACACCGCGTGCTGCTGAACGGGCACCGCACCGTCGTTTTTCGCTGATTGACATCGGCCGGTGCCGCCGGCTCCCAACGCCACGCGTGTAAGCGGGTGTAGCATCCAGCGCCAAAACGAGGAGAAGGCGCAATGCGACGTTGGATCGGTGGTTTTCTGCTGGCCGTACTGGCGGCCGGCCTGTTCGGGTGTTCCGCCTCCGGACCGCGGCATTCGGAAATGGAGCAAAGCCTCCCCTCGCTGGGCGAGAACGAGGGGCGAATCTATTTCTACCGCAACTCGATCCTCGGCGCGGCGATCCAGCCGGAGGTCTTGCTCAACGGGCAGATCGTCGGCAAGTCGCAGCCCAGCAGCTTCTTCTTCGTCGATCGGCCCGCTGGTTCGTACCGGGCCACGGCCCGCACCGAGGCAGAAGGCAGCATCGACATCGCGCTGCGTCCCCGGCAGACGGCCTACATCGAGATGAGCATCAGCATGGGCCTGCTGGTCGGCCGTCCGGCGTTCGAACGCGTGGCGGAACCGGAAGGCCGCAAGGCGCTGCCGTCGCTGGCTTATGGCGGAAAGTTGCCGCTTGCGGCCAAGGCGGCCCAAGGGGCTTCGATGGCGAATGCCCCGCCGGCAACTGCGGCGGCCTCCGCGGTGGCCACGGCAACGCCGGTTGCAAGACCGTCGCTCGTGCCTGTACCAGTCGCACCCGATGCGCAAGGCCCGGCTGCCGCAGCTGCGCAGCCGCCGGCTCCGGCGCCCACGTCCGCGGTGCCCGCCGCGTCTGACGCCACGCCTTTTGCCAAGACCTCGATCAACGATCTGCGGCTGCTCTTGCAGGCCAACCGATGAAACACCTGCTCCTGCCTTTCACGCTGGCCCTTGCAACCGCGCTGACCGCCACCGCCGCATCCGCGCAAGATGCGCGAAGCTCCGCTCTTGCACCCGATGCGCTCTTCACCCGGGTGTCGCCGAACGTATGGGTGGTGCAAGCCATCGATGCACAAGGCAGGGTGCTCGCCTCCGGCAGCGCGGTCGCCACCGGCCCGGGCACCGCCGTCACGAGCTGCCAGCTGCTTGCCAAGGCCAGCACGGTGGCGCTGAAACGAGACAACGTGAGCTATGGCGCAACGCTGGTGTTTCCGGACGTCGCACGCGACATGTGCCAGCTGCGGATCGCGAACTTCGCGGCACCGCCGCTCGTTACCGCACCCGCAAGTTCGCTGCAGGTCGGGATGCCGCTCTACATCGTCGGATCGCCGCGAGGCAAGGAACTGACGCTCGGCATCGGCATGCTCGCCGGCGTGCGGCGCAACGACGCCGGCCAAATCGAAGCCCTGCAGCTCGCTGCGGCACCGGAGGCAGGCCTGGCCGGAGCCGGGATCTTCGATGCGCAAGGCCGGCTGGTGGGCCTGGCGGGCGCGGGGCGTGCCGGCTCGGCTTCGGCGAACCTCGCGATGCCGGCAACCTGGATTGCGGAACTGCCCACGCGCGGGCAACTGGCCATCGAGCGCCTGGGCACGCAGCCCGCAACGATTTCTGCAGCGGGTTCAACGGGCGGGGGTTCGAATCAGGTTCGCCCCACCGTCGTCGAATACCAGTTGCACGACCGCCTCACCAATGTCTACCGAAAGGTGGTCTACCGGGCCGATCCCCCGACAGACGACCGCATCAGCTTCAACAACGGCGGATGGGTCGAGAAGCCGGGCGGCGAAGTGGTTGGCTTGACCACTGCCATCGCCGGCGAGTTCGACACGGCCATGCCGCCGGGCGGATGGGCCAAGGAGAACCTTACGGAAGAAGCCGCATGGAGAACGCGCTACGACTCCACGCGGAGCGGGACGCGCATCAACATGGATCTGTCGGCCGCAGTAATGGAAGACACCACCCTCACGGCGGGCGGGCAAGAATACAAGGTGGTGCGAATCGAGTACCGCGGATACACGCAGCGCTTCGCGAATGCGGGGGCGGTGGTAGGCAATCAGTATGGCCGCTACCAGGCCGAGGTGTGGTTTTCCCGGGAACTCGGACGCGTCATCCGTTTCGAGGCGAAGACACGCGGCGGCGCGGGCGGCGGGGCGTTCCAGGTCAACGAAGCCCTCGAACTGGTAAGCCTGCGCTAGGAGCGCCGGCCCACGCGGCCCGCCGCCGCGCCTACCTCAATCAACTGCGATTGGGATTGTTCGGACGACGGTCATGGCGGTTCGGCACGCCGTCGCCGTCACGGTCCCACTGGCCGCGGCGGTATTCCCAGCGGCCATCGCGTTCACGCCATTCCGGCGGACGGTAGGCATAGCCCGGCCGCGCACGCACGTACGAGCCGCGGACCCACACATGGCGTCCACCTCGCCATTCGTAGTGCCCCGGGGCCCACACATAGCCACGGCGCGGCGGCGGCACGCGCTCCGAGCGCGGCGGCGGAGGCGGCACCTCGACGTATACACCAGGCTGCGCATGGGCTGCTGTCGGCACCATCAGCGCGCCTCCCGCGGAGAGCAGCGAAGCGGCGCCGATCGAAAGGGTAATTGCGAGTTTTTTCATGGGTTGGCCCTCATGAGTTGTTGGAGCCTTCATGCTGCCGCGGCCATGTGAACCGCCTGTAAGCCCTACACCGGAGTTTGTGTAAACGTGTATCGCAAGAAGTAGTGCTTTTGTTAGCGCTTACTCTTGCAACTCGCGAAGATCCACGGCAGCGGCCATGGCGGCATGGCCTGCCTTGTTGGGGTGCAGGTGGTCGCCGTTGTCGTACAGCGGGTTCAGTGCCAGGGGATCGGCCGGGTTGCGCAGCACGGCGTCGAAATCGATCACCGCGTCGACGTCCTGGCGGCTGCGGATCCAGCGATTGACCTCGCCGCGCATCGCCTCGGAAGCTTCGGTCCAATAGGGTGTGTTCTTGAACGGAGGCACGGTGCCGATCAGAACCTTCACGCCTTTTGCACGGGCCTGCTTTATCAACTGCTGAAGGCCTTCGGTGATGCGCTCCGCGGTCGGCACCTCGTGCTCGGGCGTGGGCAGCCGCGCCATGCCGACCAGCACGCTGCGGCCGATGTCGTTGGTGCCCAGCAGCACGACGACATGCGTGACGCCGGTCTGCCCCAGCGCATCCCGCGCAAAACGTGAAAGGCCGCTGGGACCAATGCCGTCGGTCAACAGGCGGTTGCCGCCAATGCCCGTGTTGATCACCGACAAGGGCTGCGCCGCCGCGGGGCTGTTGCGCAAGCGGGTAGCAAGAATATCGGGATAGGCGCCCTCGCCCGCCTCGCCGCCGCCGGCGGTAATGGAATCTCCGAACGCGACCACCACGCGAATCGGTTGCGTGGTCAGCACGTCGAGGCCGGTGACGATGTGGTTGAGCGGCAGCGGCGTGGCGCCCTGCAGCTTGGGCGTGCCAACAGCGTTGCCGCCGATGACCCAGCTCGTGTCGGACACCTGCGTGTGAACGGTGGCATAGGGCACGGGGCGATCGAAGAAGGCACTCACCGCCACCGCCTGCCCGGCCTCGACTTTCAGGTCGGCGCCGTCGCTCCATACGTCAGCGCCCGGTGCAACGACCACGTTGTCCCGGCCGCCAAAGCGCAGCATGCGCAGCGTTGCCGGAGAAATCGCGCCCGCGCCGGTGCTGTGCCCCACGCTTGCGGCCGCAATGCGCAGCGGTGTCTTGCCGAACCTGTTTGAAAAGCGGATGCGAATGCGCTCGCCGCTCAGCGCAGTCTCGAACTGCTGGCGCAGCGTCTGCCCGCGGAACAGATCGCCGCCGGGCCTCGGGGCCGCAGACTTCGCCAGCGGATTGGCGCTCAGCTCACGAAAATCCACTGGCGCCACAGCCCAGCTGGCCACCCAATGCGCCTCCACCGATTGCTTGGGCCGATCACCCGGCTGAACAGCCTGAACGGCCACGGCGCCGGCCAGCAGCAAGACGGCGACGACGGCCACTCCGTGCCGCAACACACTTTGGCAAAGAACGGAAAGCCAACGGGAACCCAGATTCATGCGCGCAAAGCGGCTCAGTTTACGGAGCCTCCTTGCCCTCTCGTGTGACGAGGTCTAGTGCATCGTTACCAAGTGTCTACATAGGGCAAGGCAGCTTCGACCGACCGGCCGGCCGATGCAAGTCCACGCACCAGCCAGGTGCGCGTTTCAGCGGGATCGATCACCGCGTCGATCTCCAATGTTTGCGCCATGTGAATCGCCTCGCCGTTCGCGTACTGCTGCGCAACGAGCCTCTTGAACAGCGCATCGCGCGCGGCACCTTCGGGCTCGGCGGCCAACTCCTTGCGGTAGCCCAGCCGCACTGCGCCTTCGAGCCCCATGGCGCCGAACTCGCCCGAGGGCCAGGCCACGGTGAACACCGGGGCATCGAAGCCGCCGGCCGTCATGGCCTGCGCACCCAGGCCATAGCCCTTGCGCAGCACGACGGCAAAGAAAGGCACGCGCAGGTGCGAGGCCACCATGAACATGCGGCACACGTGCCGCACCTGCGCCTGCGCCTCGATCTCCGGCCCAACCATGAAGCCGGGCGTGTCGCACAGCGAGACGATCGGCAGCCCGTGCGCGTTGCACAGCTGCATGAAGCGCGCGGACTTGTCGGCCGCCTCCACATCGATGGCGCCGCCGAGGTGGTGCGGGTTGTTGGCCATCAGCCCCACCGGCTTGCCCTCGATGCGCGCCAGCGCAGTGACAATGCCCGCGCCAAAGCCGGCGCGCAGCTCCAGCAGCGAGCCCGTGTCGGCCACGCCGCGCATTGCCGAGCGCACGTCGTACACGCGCAGCCGGTTCTCGGGCACCACGTGGCGCAGCGCGCGCGGGTCGGCGCAATGCCACTCTGCCACCGGGCCCTGGAAGTACGAGAGGTATTGCCTGGCCGCAGCCACCGCAGCCGCTTCGTCTTCCACGAGGATGTCGATCACGCCGTTGCGCGACTGCACGCTGCTCGGGCCGATCTGTTCCGGCGCAAAGCTGCCGAGCCCGCCGCCCTCGATCATCGCGGGGCCGCTCATGCCGATGTTGCTTGCCTTGGTGGCAATGATCACGTCCGCGCAACCCAAAAGCGCCGCATTGCCCGCGAAGCAGCGGCCGTGCACGATGCCCACCACCGGCACCTTGCCCGAGAGCGCCGCAAACTGGCTGAAGGTGTGGTTGTTGAGGCCCGCAACAATGGGCATGTCTGTATCGCCGGGCCGTCCGCCGCCGCCTTCGGCAAACAGCACCACCGGCAGCTTCAGCTGGTGCGCCACTGCCAGCAGCCGGTCGGTCTTGTGGTGGTTGCGCATGCCTTGCGTGCCGGCCAGCACCGTGTAGTCGTAGGCCAGCACGGCGCAACGCGACTTCTCGGGGCCGAACAGCTTTGCGTTGATGCTGCCAAGGCCCGTCACCATGCCGTCTGCCGGCGTGTTGGCAATCAGGTCTTCGAGCGTGCGCCGCCGCGTTTGCGCGGCAATGGCAAGCGCGCCGTATTCGATGAAGTTGCCCGGATCGGACGCGGTGTCGCACAGGTCGGCAATGTTCTCGCGCGCGGTGCGCCCGCCTTGCGCGTGCCGCTTGGCCACGGCGGCCTCGCGGTTGGCGTCGAGTGTGTAGGCATGCCGGTCGATCACCTTCTGCAGATCGGGGCGGATCGCATCGAGGTCGTGCCCGCCGTGTGCCTCGGGTTCGACCGCCTGCGCATCGACGGGCTCCAGCCGCACCAGCGACTGTCCCTCGACCAGGTAGTCACCCGGTTCGGCCAGCAACGCGATCACCCTGCCGGCGGCGGGCGCATGCAGCAGGTGCTCCATCTTCATCGCTTCGAGCACACCAAGCTGCGCACCGGCGGGAAGCACATCGCCCAACGCCACCTCGAACTGCACCAGCTTCGCGGGCATGGGCGCCTTGACCGTGAGGCCGTCTTCGTCATCCGAAGAACTTGCAGGTGCCGCGTTCCCGACTTCGGAAGTTGGTGCGGTTTTTCTGGGGCTCTTCTTCTCGAACGCGACTGCCGATGCGAGCAGGTCGCCAAGATGCGCTTCGACGAAGCGCGTGTGCACTGCCTGGCTCGCGAACTCGGGCCGCGCCGCAATGGCGCGCAGCAATGAGAGATTGGTCGCGATGCCGTCGATATGGCATTCGTCCAGCGCGCGAAGCGAGCGGCGCAATGCGTCGGCGAAGTGCGGCGACGGCGAGTGCACGATCAGCTTGGCAAGCAGCGTGTCGTAGTGCGGCGAAGGCGCAAGGCCTGCGTAGCCATGCGTGTCGATGCGCACGCCCGGCCCCGCCGGCAGATCGAAGCGCGCAAGCGTGCCGCCGGATGGCCGCGCATTGCCGTGCGCATCGAGCGTTTCCGCGTTGATGCGCCATTGCACTGCAAAGCCGCGCTGCGGCGCAGTGCGGTCCGCATCGATGCCCAGCGCGTTCAGCGGCTGGCCCGCGGCCACCGCAATCTGCAGCTGCACCAGGTCGAGCCCGCTCACGGCCTCGGTCACCGTGTGCTCGACCTGCAGGCGTGGGTTGGCCTCGATGAAAACGAAGGGCAGCGTGGCCGATTCGGTATCGACCAGAAATTCGAAAGTGCCCAGGCTGCGATAGCCGACGGCCTTGGCCATGCGAAGCGCCGCATGCGTGATCTGCGCCCGAAGCGAATCCGGAAGCGAAGGGCTGGGTGCAATTTCCACCAGCTTCTGGAAGCGCCGCTGCAAGGTGCACTCCCGCTCGCCGAGGCTTGCCACCGCATGGCCGTCGCCCAGCACCTGCACCTCGATGTGGCGCGCATTGCGCATCAGGCGCTCCACGTACACGCCCTCCACGCCGAATGCGGCCTTGGCCTCGGATGTGCAGCGTGCATGCGCTTCAGGCAATTCTCCGGCATGGAGCACGGCGCGCATGCCGCGCCCGCCGCCGCCACCGATGGCCTTGATCATCACGCCCGCGCCTTGCGCCTGCTGCTCGGCAAAGAAAGCCTGCGCCTGTGCGAGCGTTACCGTGCCGGTGCTCCCTGGCATCACGGGCACGTCGCATTGCGCGGCGAGCGCGCGTGCGCGGGCCTTGTCGCCGAACAGCGCAAGCTGTTCGGGCGTCGGCCCAATAAACGTCAGGCCCGCGGCCGCGCAAGCCTGAGCGAAGTCGGCACGCTCGCTCAAGAAGCCGTAGCCGGGGTGCACCGCATCGCAGCCCTGCGCGCGCGCGACGGCGACCAGCCCACCGATGTCGAGGTACGCAGACGGGCCGGTTGCGTCGAGCGCGACGGCCGCATCGGCCAACTGCACGTGCAGCGCCGATGCATCGTCGCGCGCATGCACCGCCACGCTGGCAATGCCCAGGTCACGCAGTGCGCGCACCAGGCGCACGGCAATCTCGCCGCGGTTGGCAATCAGGATCTTGGTGAACAAGAGAGAACCTTTCAGGCTTTGTCTTTCAGCAGGCGCCGAAGCACCTTGCCCGCGCCCGTGGTCGGCAACGCGTCGATGAAGCTCACGGCGCGCGGCGCCTTGTAGCTCGCCATGTTGTCGCGCGACCAGGCAATGAGCGCGTCGGCTTCGAGCGCGGCACCGGGCTTGCGCACGATGAATGCCTTCACCACTTCGCCCTTCTCCGGGTCGGGCTGCGCAATGACCGCGGCCTGCGCCACGGCGGGATGCTTGATGAGAATGGTCTCGACCTCTTCAGGGAACACGCTGTAGCCCGAGACCTTGATCATTTCCTTGAAGCGGCCGATGAAGGTGAGATACCCGTCCGCGTCGAGCTTGCCCATGTCGCCGGTGTGCACCCATTTGCCGCGCAGCGTGGCCGCGGTGGCCTCGGGCTTGTTCCAGTAGCCCTTGAAGCAGCCGGGGCTGGTCAGCACGATCTCGCCGACCTCGCCTGTGGGGACGTCGGCTTGCGTGTCGGGGTCGACGATGCGAATGGTCACGCCCGGCACCGCAATGCCCTGCGTGCCCCAGCGGGGCGCATGGTGCGGCGTGTAGGTGTCGCAGGTGTGGGTTTCGCTCAGGCCGTAGGCGGCCTCGAACGATACGCAATGGGGCGCATGCGAGCGCCATTGCGCGGCCAGCGGCTCGGTAAAGGTAATGCCGAAGCTGGTAACCGGATTTCGCTTCAGGCTCGAGAGATCGAAGCTCGCGATGTCGGGCACCTGCATGCAGGCCACGTTCATCGGTGCGATGCTGTACCACCAGCTCACCTTGTGCTGTGCAATGGCTTGCAATGCAGCGCGCGGGTCGAAGCGATGCAGCAGCACCGATGCAGCGCCGCTGAGCACCGGCACGTTCACGCCCATCAGCATGCCGGCGATGTGATAGAGCGGTGCAATGGAAAGCAGCACGTCGTCGCCAGTCACGCCATTGCAATCGGCCGCGGCGCGCGTCTTGAAGAGCGCGTTGCCGTAGGTGAGCATTGCGCCCTTCGGCAAGCCGGTGGTGCCCGAGGTGTAGGTCATGAGCGCCACGTCGTCCAGGCCGATGCTCACGGGCTGCGGTGCGGCACCGCTTTGCATCACGGAGAGAAAGTCTTCGCACCCTTCGGGCACGCTGCGAACCGAATTGCGTTCTGCCAGCAGTTCGGCAGGCAGGTCGAGCGCGGGCTCGGCGGGCAGCAGGTCGGCGTAGTGCACCACGAACACGTGCTCGAGTGCACTCTCGGGCTGCACCTTGCGCACCACCGGCAAGAGCGGCGCGGCCACGACGATCGCGCGCGCCTTGAGGTCGTTGACCTGATAGGCCAGCTCGTGCTCCTTGTTGAGCGGTCCGCTGGGGCAGACGATGGCACCGATCTTCTGGATGCCGAAGTGCGCCACCAGGTACTGCGGGCAGTTGTTGAGAAAGAGCACCACCGGCTCTCCCTTCTTCACGCCGATGGTTTGCAGTCGGGCCGCAAAGGCATCGCTCGCAAGATCGAGCTGCGCCCATGTCATGGCATGGCCGTACCAGATGCATGCCGCGCTGTCGCCGCGCTCGCGCGCATGGGCGCGCAGGTACTCGTGCAGCGGTTGCTGCGGACGGGGTGGAAGCTCGCTCAACCCGCGAGCCGTTGCGGTTGTCTCCATGGCGTCACTTTCTCAGGGTTATCGATAGCCGCCTGCGCGGGGCCGGCGCTTGCCAATGAGTGCATGGTGCACCAACAATCCTACCCATGGGTATAACTTCGGCGACACGGCACAAACCCTCTGGCGATGCCGATGCTTCGGCATCCACCACGGCACAGCCGCATCTGCCCCAGGGCACGGGCCGCCAACGCGCCGCCACGCAGGGCACCGACCTGCAGCGCGAGCGCATCTTGCAGGCGGCCGCGCAGCTCTTTGCGGCACAGGGCTATGCCAACACCACCATGGCGCAGATCGTTCGCGCACTGGGTGTGACCAAGCCATTCGTGTACTACTACTTCCGCGACAAGCAGGAGATCTTCGAGACGCTTTCCTGGCGCCCCGCGGTCGACTGCTTCACCGCGCTCGACTTTGCCGCGGACGATCCGCGCCGAGCGAGCGAAAAAGTGATCGAAGGCATCGAGCGGCTGATTCGCGCGACCGTTTCGCACCACCCCTGCGCTTTTTTTGCGTACCGCGAGCCGCAGGTGTACCGGCCCGAATACATCGCCGCGCAAAAGAAGCTCGCGCACCACTTCTACGACCTGCTGTGCCCGCTGCTCGAAGAAGCGAGACGCGATGGCGACCTGGACTTCACCGAAACCAAGATCACCGCGCTGGCCGCCTGCAGCCTGCCGGGTTTCCTCTACAGCTGGTACCGGTCCGACGGCCGCCTTTCGGCCGACGAAGTGGTCGCCGAACTCACGAAGCTTGCAAGCCGCGTGATCGGCCTTCGCGCCAACGAACCGCATTGATGCGAAAGGCGCGCACGGCGCCCTCCGCGGAAGTTTCTTTTCAAACAACATCGGAGACACACTGACATGAAATCCAGGCACGCCCCCATCGCCCTCGCGGTGCTGCTGGCCCTTGCGGGTACGGCACAGGCCCAGCAGCAAACCTACAAGATCGCGTACATCGATCCGCTCTCGGGGCCGTTCGCAAACGTGGGCGAGCTCATGCTCACGCACACGCAATACGCCATCGAAGAAATCAACGCCAAGGGCGGCGTGCTCGGCGGTACCAAGCTGCAGTTGCTTCAATTCGACAGCAAGCTCTCGGCACAAGAAAGCCAGAGCGCATTGCAGGCAGCCATCGACCAGGGTGCCAGGGCCATCGTCACTGGCGGGTCGGGCTCGTCGGTGGTGGCGGCGCTCGTCCAGTCGGTGACGCGGTGGAACCAGCGCAATCCGGGCAAGGAGCTGATCGTGCTGAACCATTCGTCGATCGACCCCGAGATGACGGGCAAGACGTGCAGCTTCTGGCACTTTCAGACGGAGGCGAACACGGCGATGAAGATGAAGGCGCTGGCCAACTACATCAAGAAAACGCCCGACGTGAGGAAGGTGTACCTGCTGAACCAGGAATATGCGCACGGCAAGCAATGGGCAAGCTACGGGCGGCAGCTGGTAGGGCTTGCACGGCCCGATGTGCAGTTTGTCGGCGAAACGCTGCATCCGATCGGCCGGGTGAAAGACTTCTCGCCGTATGTCGCGAACATCAAGCAGAGCGGTGCCGATTCGGTGATTACCGGCAACTGGGGGCAAGATATGACGTTGCTGCTCAAGGCCGCGGGAGACGCGGGCTACGACCTGCGCTATTTCAACCACAGCGCGGGCTCGGTGCCGGGAACGGTGTTGGCGGTGTCGCAAGCCAAGCTGGGGCAGCTGACGTGGGTGGCCGAATGGCATCCGGGCCAAGCCGATACGCCGCGCGCCGATGCACTCGCGAAGGCCTACAAGGCGAAGACGGGCAAGGACTTTCTCGCGCCGCGCATCGACTTCACGCCGCGCCTCCTGGCTGCGGCCATCAACAAGGCCGGCAGCACGGACACGGTGAAGGTGGCGCGTGCGCTCGAGGACCTGAGCTTCGATTCTGTGGTGGGGCCTGTGCGCATGCGCGGCGAGGACCATCAATTGCTGCTGCCGCAAGTGGTGAACACCATTGCGCCTGTGGATGGCAAGAGCGTGAAGGTGGGCTGGGAAGGAACCAACTACGGGTTCCGGACGGATGCTGTGTATACGGGGAACGAACTGGCTCAGGGGACTGAGTGCAAGATGGTTCGGCCCTGACGGTTCGTTGAGCTTTTTCAGGGCGGGTGCAAAGGCCACCGGGTACTCCCCTCCGCGAATGTCCCCCGGGGCTGCGCCCCTCCATGTCCCCCGGGGCTGCGCCCCTCCTCCTTTATTTCGCTGCGGGGAGCACCCGATGCCCTGTGCACCGGGGCACGCTGCTGGTGTTCCGCTGATCAACCACGGCTCCGCCCAACGCACCCGCTGGCGGGGTGCCTTGCGCAGCGAAATAAAGGAGGAGCCCGAAGGGCGGGGGACATTCGCGGAGAAAGGTACCCCGTCGGCGGGTGCGCCGCCCTGAACAAGCGGCGCCCCAAGCACCGACCAAGCCTAAGGGAAACCCCGTCTGCCTTGTCCCCATGCCGTCGAGATACTCCGTGGAGTCACACCCCGGACATCCCGAAGCGGGTGCACTCCAAAGGCGCAAACCCATGGCAGGCAAGAACTCGCTCCATCCGATACCGCATCCGGCAAAGAAGCCTTTCGTAGGCAACCTGCTGTCGATCGGATCTGATTCGCCCGTGCTGGACATGTGGCGCATTGCGCAGGAGCTTGGCGGAATCTACTGGCTCGACATGCCGGGCATGCCGGTGATCGTGGTGTCGTCGCCCGCGCTGGTCGACGAGCTGTGCGAAGAAGCGCGCTTCGACAAGAGCACGCGGGGCGCGCTGCGCCGGTTGCGGGCCGCTTCACACGGGCTGTTTACCTCCGATACGCACGAAGAAACCTGGTCCAAGCCGCACAACATCCTGTTGGCCAACTTCAGCCAGCGCGCAATGCAGGCCTACCACCCGATGATGCTGGACATCGCGAGCCAGCTGGTCACCAAATGGGAGCGCCTGAATTTTGACGAAGAGGTGGACGTGGTGCGCGACATGACGGCGCTCACGCTCGACACCATTGGCCTGTGCGGCTTTGGCTACCGCTTCAATTCGTTCTATCGCGAAGGTTTTCATCCCTTCGTCGATGCGATGGTGCGCACGCTCGAAACGGTGCAGAACCGCCGCGGCCTGCCGCTCGAGGAGCTCATGCTGAAGAAGGAGCTGGCGCAGCAGCGCAAGGACATCCGCTACATGCACAAGATGGTGGAAGACATCATCGAGGAGCGGCGCGCGAGCGGTGCCGATATTGCCACCAAGCCCGATCTCTTGAGCTACATGATCGCGGGCGTGGACAAGAAGAGCGGGGAGCAGCTCACCGACAAGATGATCCGCGACGAGTGCATCGAGTTTCTTATCGCGGGGCATGAGACCACCAGCGGCCTGCTCTCGTTTGCGATCTACTTTCTGCTCAACAACCCCGAGGCCATGGCCAAGGCGCAGGCCGAGGTCGACAGCGTGCTGGGCGGCGACACCTCGCAGAAGCCCACCTATGCGCAGGTGAACCGGCTGACCTACGTGCTGCAGGTGCTGAAGGAGTCGCTGCGCCTGTACCCGACCGCGCCGGCAATCTCGATGCGCGCGAAGGAAGACACCACGATTGGCGGCCAGTACACGATCAAGAAGAACAACATGGTCATCATGCATGCGCTCGCGCTGCATCGCGACAAGGGCATCTGGGGCGAGAACGCCGACCAGTTCAACCCCGACAACTTCAGCCGCGAAGCCGAGCGCGAGCGGCCGGTCAACGCCTTCAAGCCCTTCGGCAACGGGCAGCGCGCCTGCATCGGGCGGCAGTTTGCGCTGCAAGAGGCGGTGCTTACGCTGGGCATGATCCTGCAGCGCTTCAACCTGGTCGATCACACGGGCTACAAGCTCAAGATCAAGGAAGCGCTGACGATCAAGCCCGAAGGCTTCAAGATCAAGGCGCTGCTGCGCGACCCCGCCTCGCGCCCGCGTGGCAACGGCGAGACCACCGCCGCCGCGCCGGATGCGCCGGTCAAGCCCGCGGCACGCAAGCCGCAGGCCGCGCGCCACGGCACATCCCTGCTGGTGCTGCAGGGCTCCAACCTGGGCACGGCCGAAGACCTGGCGCGCCAGCTGGCCGAGGCCGGCGAGCTGCGCGGCTTCTCCACGCAAGTGGCTTCGCTCGACGACTATGCCGAGCGGCTGCCCGCGAACGGCGCGGTGGCGATCGTCTGCGCTTCTTACAACGGCGTGGCGCCCGACAACGCGGCCGAGTTCCATCGCTGGCTCGACAAGGCCGACGACTCGCTCAACGGCGTGCGCTTCAGCGTGTTCGGCTGCGGCAATACCGATTGGGCCGCCACCTACCAGGCGGTGCCGCGCCGCATCGACGAGCGGCTCGGGGCGCTGGGCGCCACGCGCGTGCATCCGCGCGGCGAAGGCGATGCGCGCGAAGACATGGATGGCGCGTTCCAGGACTGGAGCGACGCGCTCTGGCCCGAGCTGGTGAAGACCTTCGGCATCCAGGCCGGGGCGGACACACCCGCCGAGGCCGAGCCGCTCTACACGTTGGAAGAACTGCCGCCGCCGCAGAAGAACGCACTGGTCGATGCGCTCGGCGCCGTGCCGCTGCGCGTGGCGGAAAACCGCGAACTGCAAAGCCCCGGCGGCGATGCGGGGAGCAGCCGATCCACGCGCCATGTCGAGCTGATGCTGCCCGAAGGCGTCGACTACGTGCCCGGCGATCACCTGAGCGTGGTGCCGCGCAACAGCCCCGCGCAGGTGGAGCGCGCGATGGCGCGCTTCGGGTTCGACCGCTCCGCGCATGTGCGGCTGCATGCCGCGGCCGGCCGCAAGGCGGCGCTGCCGGTCGACCAGGTGGTGGCCGTAGACCGCCTGCTGGGCGACTACGTCGAGCTGCAGGACGTGGCCACGCGCAAGCAGATTGCAACGCTCGCCGCCTACACCGAGTGCCCGTTCACCAAGCCCAGGCTCATGGCGCTCTCCGGCAGCGACGAGGCCTCGCAGGCCACCTACAGGGCCGAGGTGCTGCACAAGCGCAAGTCGCTGCTCGACCTGCTCGAGGAGCACCGCGCCTGCCAGGTGCCGTTCGCGGTGTTCCTTGAAATGCTGTCGCCGCTCTCGCCGCGCTACTACTCGATTTCTTCGTCGCCCTCGATGACGCCGGGGCGATGCAGTGTCACGGTGGGCGTGGTGAGCGCACCGGCGCTTTCGGGCAACGGCACCTTCGAGGGCGTGTGCTCCAACTACCTGGCGCGCGCGGAAGCGGGCGACACGGTGCACGGCGTGATCCGCGAAACCACGGCCGAAGGCTTTCGCCTGCCCGAGGATGCGCAGCGCCCGCTCATCATGATCGGCCCAGGTACCGGCCTTGCGCCGTTCCGCGGCTTTCTGCAAGAGCGCGCGGCGCGGGTCGAGCGGGGCGAAGCGCTGGGCGATGCAATGCTGTTCTTCGGCTGCCGGCACCCGGAGCAGGATTTCATCTACGCGGAAGAACTCAAGGCCTGGTCGCACCGCGGGCTGATGAAGCTGCACACGGCCTTCTCGCGCTCGGGTGAACGCAAGGTGTATGTGCAAGACCTCATCCGCGAGCAGGGCGCGGCCGTGTGGAAGCTGCTCGAAGCAGGCGCGGTGATCTACGTGTGCGGCGACGGCTCGCGCATGGAGCCCGACGTGCGGCGCACCTTGAGCGACCTGGCCCGCGAACACGGGCACGACAGCAATGCCTGGATGGACAAGATGATTGCCGACCAGCGCTACGTGCTGGACGTCTGGGCGGGGGCCTAGCCCGTGCGGCTCAGCTCAGACCTCGCGGTCTGGATCGGGATAGACCAGCGGCCCGAGCAGGCCGCGGTTGAAGGGCTTCCACTTGCCCTCTGGCTGCGCCAGGCGGTCGGCCACCGCATAGAGCACGGCGGGGTGGCCGCCCAGCCCCAGGTGGCTTGCCACCACCTCGATGTTCTCCGCCTTGGGTCCGGGTTTCTCGAGGCTGCAGCGCCAAGCGACGACACCGTCGGTGCGGCTGAAGATCGAGGTCGTGGGCACCGGCGGCGTCGGCTGCACGAACTTCATGCGGCGCGGGTCGTGTGAGCTCTGGCCGCTTACGCCTTCGTACACCCGCCAGGCGTTGGTGGCGCGCGGGCTGCCGGAAAACGGGCTGCCCAGGGTGATGACGTTGCGGACCAGATCTGGCTGTGCGGATGCGAGAAGCCGCGCATAGATGCCGCCAAGGCTCCAGCCGATCACGCTGACCTTCTGGCCGCTCTTTTCATTCAGCGACTTGAGCAGCGCCAGCATGCCGTCTTCCACGCCTTCGCGCGGACCGAAGTTGCGGCCCAGGCCCCAGCCGTGTGCGTCGTAGCCGCGGCTGCGCAGGTAGCGGCGCAGCAGCAGCGTGGAGCCGTCGCCCGCCACGAGCCCCGGCAACACGATCACCGGGTGCCCGTCGCCGCGCGGCGTGAGCTGCAGCAGCGGCCACATCGCCACGCCGGCACCTGTTTCCCAGAGTGCGCGTGCTTCGGCCAGCATCAGCAGGCCCGATGGTGGCGCAATGTGGTCTCGGGTGGCGGTGGTCATGAGGGCGGAATTCCTATGCTTTCTGTTTCGCTGTTGTGTGGGACGAGCATGGCGAACCAAAGTTTCACCGCCTCGTCGGACAACTGCGATGTTTATCCGAGGTATTTGCCCCGCAGGTAATCAAGGTAAGCCCTCGATTCGCTGGAAACATACGGGGAAATCAGGGTGAGCGTATAAAAAGCCGCCAGTCCCGGGTCGGCCTGCGCGAGCGCATCGCGCCCCGGCACCAGGCGCTCGAACGAGAGCCAGCAGGTGGTGGTGAAAACCATCTGCAACGCCAATATGCGCGCCTGCTCCGCACTGGTCTGGATGACGCCCGAGGCCACCAGGCCTTCGCACAGCGCCTGGGCCGCGAGCAGGTTCTGCGCGGTGAGCGCCTGCGCACGTTGGCCTAGCGCGGGGTATTCGCCGGCCAGGAAAGCCATGTCGCGGTAGATGAAGCGGTACTCATCGATGGCCTCGAAGCGCAAATGCAGCGCAAGCCAGAGGTCGTCGATGGCGGCAATCGAATCCGAAGAGCCGTTGAGCACTTCGAGCCGCTGCTCGAAGCGCCTGAACAGCCACTCGACGATCAGCTGCTTGGCCTTGAAGTGGTAGTGCAGGTTGCCCGGGCTCATGCCGAGCTCGGCCGCAATCTTGTGGGTGGACACCGCCGCAAGGCCTTCCGCATTGAACAGCGCAAGGCTGGCCTGCAGGATGCGATCGCGCGTGGTGTTGGAACTGGCCACAACCGGCTGGTGCGTGCGTCGGTATTCGCTGGGCCGGGGCTCAGCGCTTGCCGCTGCCGCGCGGGCTGGGGTTCTTGGGTTCGAGCTCGGCAAGGCGTTCGCGCAGCCTGGCCACTTCTGCACGCAACGCCTGCACCTCTTGCGCGCTGGGCATGCCGAGCCGCTCCAGGGCGGTGGCCACGCGCTGGTCGAACACGTCTTCGAACTTGCGAAGGCCGAAACTGTCGAGGCTCGGAAAGCCGCGCGTGAGCGGCGCCTTGGCGGCACCGGCCGTTGCGTCGAACTTGCCTTGGCCGATGCCGAGCAAGCCTTCGATCACGTTGGCCTGGCGCATGGCGACGTCGTCGCGCACATTGCCGAGCGCCTTCAGGCCCGCGCGAAGCAGGCCCTCGGCGCCGCCGGCCTTTTGGGCCGGCAGCGCCTTGGGTGTGACAGCAGCAGATTTTTTCTTGGCTGCCGCAGCCGTTTTCCTCGCTGCGGGCGCCTTTTTGGCCGCGGGGGCTTTCTTCGCAGGCGCCGCCCTCCTCTTCTTCAGATCCTCAGCCGAATCGGTCGAACGGGGTCGGGTCGCCATGCGTTGTTTGCTCCAGGATCGGGTCAGGCCGCCTTGCGGGCGGCGGTGCGGCGAACCGGCTTCTTGGCGGCTGCCGCCTTGGCCTTCACGGTACGCACGGGCTTGGCTTCTTCGGTGCCGCTCACGCGCACTTCGATCTGCTTGGCACCGGCCGCAACCTTGTCGGCGATTTGCACCGACACATTGGCGATCGGCTGGTTCAGCGCGTTGAAGGTCTTGACCACCGAGGTGACCACGGGCGACTCGACGCCTGCCACGCGGCCGGCCACGGCTTCGATGCCGCTCGTGGTGCCAGCAGCGACGCGGTCCATCACCGAGACGATGCGGCCGGTATCGATGTCCAGGCGGTTGGCCAGGAAGCCGTTGATCTTTTCTTGCGCGCCGATCAGGTTGGCCTTGACCTGCTCGCTCACCAGCGGAATCTGGCGGCTGCCCAGGAATTCGCTGTAGCGCGAAGCAGCGCCGCCGAGCAGGCGATGCACGCCGGCGCGGTAGGCACCCACCAGGGTCTTGCCGGCGTCGTTGTACTGACCGATGACGTGGATGGCGGCGGAAGAGAAAGAAGCTTGCGTGGTCATGTCGATTTCCTGGAAGTTGAACGGTTCGCGGGATTCGCGATGGGTTGATCTTCTTCCGGAGTGCCTAGGCCTGGAAAACTAGAACGGTCGGAAAACTAGTCCAACTGCCCCAATTTTCTCGCTGCGAGCCTGCGAATCATGCCGCAGCCGCCGTTCTGGCGCGCTTGACCGGCGCCGCGGGCTTGCGGGGCGCGGCCTTGCCCGGGACCGTCTTGATTGGCGCCTTCCTGGCGGGGGCCTTGGCGGCCGTTGTCTTTACCGCCGCCGGCTTCTTCGCTGCCACCTTCTTTGCAGCGGGCTTCGGCACGGCTTTCGGGGCAGCCTTTGCTGCGGGCTTGGCCGCAGCCTTCACGACAGGTGCCGGCTCAGGAGCGGCCGCAGCCTTCGCGGGCGCCGCACCCGCAGCCGCCGGATGCGTCTGCGTCAGGTCCATCAGCAGCTTGTGCTCGGCCAGCATGTAGTCGCCGATCTCGGTGATGTCCGGCACCGCCCGGCGGCAGGCAATGAGGCCGTAGTCCATGCGCCCGTTGTAGCTCTGCACCGTCACGTTCAGCGCCGTGCCGTGGCTCGCGATGGACACCGGGTAGTAGCTGGTGACCAGTGCGCCCGCAAAGTACATGGGGAACGGCGCGCCCGCCACGTTCGAAATGGCCACGTTGGCCGCCGGCGGCAGCAGGTTCACAAGCCCCGAGCGGCCGACCATCGACGCGATGCCCGACACCAGCCAGGGCGCAGCAAAGGTCGGAAAGTCGTCCAGGATCATGGCCTTGAAACGGTTCATCGTCGACTTCGATGCATTCGACGACGCGTTGATGGCCTTCAGCCGCTGCACCGGGTCGGTAATGTCGGTGGCCAGGCTCACCAGGATCATGCTGGCCTGGTTGTTGGCCGTGTCGTCGCCCGCTTCGCGCAGGCTCACGGGCACGCCGGCCACCAGCGGCTTGGCGGGCAGCTCGTTGTTGTCGGCCAGGTAGTGGCGCAGCGCGCCGGCCACCGTGGCCATGACCACGTCGTTGAGCGACACGCCGAAGTGCTTGGCAATGTGCTTGGTCTCGGCCAGCGAGATGGTGCGGCCTGCAAACGTGCGCTGGTTGGTGATCGACACGTTCAGCGAGGTGCGCGGCGCAAAGAGGTTGAACTTCTTCGGCGCGGTGGCGGCGTCTTTCTCGGCCGCCTTTTCGTCGGGCTTGGCCAGGCCGCCGAGCGCCCGCGCAATGGCCGGCGCCATCTTGAAGAGCTTGACGTACTGCTGCGCCGTGTTGCGCAGCGCCGCGGTCGCGAGCTCGGCCATGCCAAGCTGGTAGCCGCTGCTGCGTGGGCGTGCGCGCGGCGGCTTCACCACGCGCCCCGTCGCCTCCAGGTCGAAGATGGCCTTGCCGAGCGCCACGCCGGCCTGCCCGTCGATGCCCGCATGGTGCACCTTGGTGTACAGCGCCACCTGGCCGCTCTTGAGCCCGTCGATGATGAAGAACTCCCACATCGGGCGGCTGCGGTCGATGAGCGTGGAATGCAGCCGCGCCACGTATTGCTGCAGTTGCCGGTTGGTGCCGGGCTTGGGCAGCGTGATGTGGCGCACGTGGTAGTCGAGGTCGATGTCGTCGTCTTCCACCCATACCGGGTTGGTCATGTCGAAGGGCATGAGCGCGAGCTTGCGCGTGAACACGTCGGCCAGGTGGATGCGGCTGGCCATGAACTGCTTGGCGTCTTCGTAGAAGTCGCCCTTGTAGCCTTTGGGCAAATCGAGCACGTTGAGCGAGCCCACGTGCATCGGCATCTCGGGGGTTTCCAGGTGCAGGAAGGTGGCATCAAGACCGCTCAGGTGTTTCATGTGACATGTCTCCTTGTGTGCGCAGGCGCCGTTCGGCAGGATACCCGTGGGCAGCCCCGCGAACAGGGGCGAATCCGTCGAACGCGGGTTTGTCCCGAGCCCCTGGTGCATCGCGCTATGAATTCAATAGCTTCCGACGGGCCGTCAGGGACATCTCTTCTTTCACGCCGGATTCGTACACTGCGGCAATGACTTCAACCTCTTCCATGCAGACCGACGAGTTCCTGTGGCTCGAAGACATCGACGGCGCCGAACAACTCGACTGGGCGCGCCAGCACAACGCGAAGACGGTGCAGCGCTACGCGCAGTCGCCGGCCTTCGAGCGTCTGGAGAAAGGCATTCTCGAAGTGCTCGATTCGGACGACCGCATTCCGATGGTTCGCAAGATCGGCCCGCTGTTCTACAACTTCTGGCGCGACAAGAAGAACCCCAAGGGCCTGTGGCGGCGCACCACGCTGGCCGAATACCGCAAGCCCCAGCCCGCCTGGGAAACCGTGATCGACCTGGACGCGCTGGCCGATGTCGACAAGGAGAACTGGGTGTGGCACGGCGCGCAGTGCCTGCAGCCCGAATACAAGCGTTGCCTGGTTTCGCTCTCGCGCGGCGGCGCCGACGCCAACGTGGTGCGCGAGTTCGACCTGGAGCTCAAGCAGTTTGTCGAAGGCGGCTTCACGCTGCCCGAGGCCAAGAGCAACGTGGCGTGGAAGGACATCGACCACCTCTACGTGGCCACCGACTTCGGCCCGGGCTCGATGACCAGCTCGAGCTACCCGCGCATCGTCAAGGAATGGAAGCGCGGCACGCCGCTGGAGAGTGCACTGACCGTGTACGAAGGCAGCGCCGACGACATGACCGTGAGCGCCTGGCGCGACAACACGCCGGGCTTCGAGCGCGACTTTGTCTCGCGCCAGATGGACTTCTACGACAGCGAGACCTGGCTGCGCCACGCCGACGGCCGGCTCGTGAAGATCGATGTGCCCGACGATTCCAACGCCGACATCACCCGCGAGTGGATGCTGGTCGAGCCGCGCAGCCCCTGGACCGTGGGCGGCACCACCTACAAGCCGGGCTCGCTGCTGGCCGCGAAGTTCGACGACTACATGGCGGGCAAGCGCGAGCTCACGGTGCTGTTCGAGCCCGACGACACCACCGCGCTCGACGACCATTCGTGGACCCGCAACCACCTGATCCTGAACGTGATGCACGACGTGGTGAACAAGCTCGAAGTGCTCACCCCGCAAGCCGGCGAATGGAAGCGCGAGAGCCTGGGCGGCGCGCCCGAGCTTTCGACCATTGCGGCCGGCGGCATCGACGAAGACGAGAACGACGATTTTTTTCTGACCGTGAGCGGCTTCCTGCAGCCCACCACGCTTTACATGGGCACCATCGGCAAGGGCGAGCCCGAGCCCCTGAAAGACAGCCCCGGCTTCTTCGACGCCTCGCGCTACCGCGTGAGCCAGCACTTCGCCGCGTCGAAGGACGGCACGCGCGTGCCGTATTTCGAAATCGCGCCGAAGAACCTTGAGGCCAACGGCAAGAACCCCACGCTGCAATACGCCTATGGCGGCTTCGAGATCTCGCTGCAACCCAGCTACAGCGGCGCCATTGGTCGCGCATGGCTCGAGCAGGGCGGCGTCTACGTGGTCGCCAACATCCGCGGCGGCGGCGAGTACGGCCCGCGCTGGCACCAGGCCGCGCTGCAGCAAAACCGCCTGCGCACCTGCGAAGACTTTGCGGCCGTTTCAGAGCACCTCATTGCGCGCAACATCACGTCGCCGCCGCATCTGGGCGCCATGGGCGGCAGCAACGGCGGGCTGCTGATGGGCAACATGCTCACGCTGTACCAGCAGCTCTACGGCGCCATCGTGAGCGAGGTGCCGCTGCTCGACATGAAGCGCTACACGCACCTGTCGGCGGGCGCCTCGTGGATTGCCGAATACGGCGACCCCGACCAGCCGGAAGAATGGGCGTGGATCAAGGCCTTCTCGCCCTACGAGAACGCGAAGAAGGGCCAGCCCTACCCGCCCGCGCTCTTCACCACATCGACCCGCGACGACCGCGTGGGCCCGGTGCATGCGCGCAAGATGTACGCAAAGCTGGCCGCCATGGGCTACGACGCCAGCTTTTACGAGAACATGGAAGGCGGCCACAGCGCGGCAACGGACAACAAGGAATCCGCCTTCATGGACGCATTGGGCTACGCCTACCTGTGGAAGCACATCGGGCCATCGACATGAGCAACGACAACGGCATTACCCTCGAACTGATCGGCGCACCCACCGACATCGGCGCCAGCGTGCGCGGCGCCGGCATGGGGCCCGACGCCCTGCGCGTGGCCGGCCTGCCAGAGGCCTTGGCGCGGCAGGGCTTTGCGGTGCTCGACCGCGGCAACCTCGCGGGCCCGGCCACACCGTGGACCGCCCCTGCCAACGGCCTGCGCCACCTGGACGAGGTGATTGCGTGGAACCGCTCGGTCTACGCAGCGGTCGACACGGCACTGGGCCTTGGCCACGTGCCGCTCATGATGGGCGGCGACCACTGCCTGGCCATCGGCTCCATCAGCGCGGTGGCCTGGCATGCGCGCAAGCGCGGCAAGAAGCTGCGCGTGGTGTGGCTGGATGCGCACTCCGACGTGAACACCGAAACCACCAGCCCGAGCGGCAACCTGCATGGCATGCCGGTGTCGTGCCTGCTGGGCCACGGGCCGGCAGTGCTCACCGGCTGGAGCGGCGAGCGCGCGGCGCTGGAGCACGACGCCATCCGCTTCATCGGCATCCGCAGCGTCGATGCCGACGAGAAAGAGGCCATTCGCACGCTGGGGCTCAACGTGTTCGACATGCGCCACATCGACGAGCACGGCATGCGCACCACCATGACCGAGGCGCTGCAGGACGTGGACGAAGACACCCACCTCCACGTGAGCTTCGACCTCGACTGCCTCGACCCTAACATCGCGCCCGGTGTAGGCACCGGCGTGCGCGGCGGCCCCACCTACCGAGAGATGCAGCTGTGCATGGAGATGATCGCCGACACCGGCCGGCTCGGCTCGCTCGATGTGGTGGAGCTCAACCCGGCGCTCGACGTGCGCAACCAGACTGGCGAGGTGGCCGTGGAGCTGATCGAGAGCCTGTTCGGAAAGTCGACGCTGGTGCGCTGACCGCCCTGGCGCGGACGCGCAATCAGCCCGGGCTGGGCACCGGCTTCACCGGAAAGGTGGTGGCGGGCGCTCCGGGGTTCAGCGGCGCGGCCGGCCGCGGCGCTTCGGGCGCCACGCTGGGCGCCTCCGGTTCTTCGCCGCCCTGGCCTTCCAGAAAGCGGTCGAGCAGCGCAAAGAAGCGGTCGTAGAAGAGCTCGTCCGTGAGGGTTTCGCTGGCCACCTTGACCATGGCGTCGTCGCTGCCCGCAAAGGGCAGCGAGAGCGAACCGATGGCGCCCACGCCCAGGCTGGCCGAGTTGTTGACCTTCTTGATGCCGTAGCGGTCTTGCAGCGCGGTGGCAAAGGCGACGGTGCTGCGCTTGCCCGACTTGCCGCCTTCGCGCGCGCACACCACCCGAAACTCGACCTCCACATGCACTTCGGCCGCGGGCTGGAAGCTCTTGCGGCCCGTCACCAGGTCGGAGTTGGCGGCGTTGATCATGTAGCCCTGGCTCAGCAGTGCGCGCCGCGCGGCTTCGCAGGTCTGGGCTTCGGTGGCCGTGTAGGTGCGCGTGTGGGTGGTGGTGGAGTCGAACTCCTCGGTCTCGTAGGAGACGCGGCGCGAACTGCTGCTGCCGCAACCGGCGAGCACCAGGGCGGACAACAATCCGAGCGCTAGAACCTTGAAATGAAAAGCAGAAAAGGCAGAGGAAGATAAATTGGGGTGCATGGTCGTCATGAAGCGGCGGCGAATGCTAACCGGCTGGCCTTGCAGCGCCGTCGGCGAAGCTTCGAGCATTGCGCCGCGCCGATGTTCCCCAACTGCACGGGAGATTTTCAGGACCAGTGCAGCACGAAGTGCGCGCGCCCGCGCGTTGCAGCAATGAGCCGCGCATTGGGCGCATCGGTGCCAGCCACCCAGTCGCGCGCGGCTTCGGGGCTGCGGCCGAACTGCTGGTGGCGCTTCAGCAGGCGTTCTTCGCGCACCGCATCGTCGATGTCGACATACCAGACCTCGTCGAGCATGCCCGCGGCGCCCGCCCAAGGCCCGGCATCGTGCAGCAGGTAGTTGCCTTCAGTGATGACCAGCTGGGTCTCTGGCAGCACCGCGATGGCGCCGGCAATCGGCTCTTCGATCTCGCGGCGGAACTCGGGCGCGTACACGATGGGGTCGCCCGGCCCCTGCCCACGCAGCCGCTGCAGCAGCGCGACGTAGCCGGCACTGTCGAAGGTGTCGGGGGCGCCCTTGCGGCCGGCGCGGCCGAGCCGTTGCAGCTCGACATTGGCCAGGTGAAAACCGTCCATCGGCACGACCTGTGCGCGGTCGGCGCCTGCGGCGCGGCGCAGTGCCGCTGCGAGCGTGGACTTGCCCGCGCCGGGCGCGCCGACGAGGCCGAGCAGCTTGCGCTGGCCGCCGGCCATCAGGGCCTGCAGGCGGGCCAGGCCGTCTGCGGGAATCGAGGGGAGTTGTTGCTCGGGGGTGGTGCTCATCCCCCGAGCGTACAACTTGCCTCAGCGAATCAGGGGTACAAACCGCGTTCCTGGCGAGCCATCAAAATGCGTTCGCAGGCGACCGCATAGGTGGCCGTACGCAGCGTGATCTTGTGCTTGTCGGCCGTGTCCCAGATCTGGTTGAGCGCGTTCATCATGATGCGGTCGAGCCGCACGTTGATCTCGTCCTCGTCCCAGAAGAAGGACGAGAAGTCTTGCACCCATTCGAAGTAGCTCACCGTCACGCCGCCGGCATTGCAGATCACGTCTGGCACCACCAGCACGCCGCGTTCGGCAAGGATGTCATCGGCCTGCGGCACCGTGGGGCCGTTGGCGCCTTCGAGCACCAGCTTGGCGGATGTCTTCTGCGCGCGCTCGGCCGTGATCTGGCCTTCGAGCGCGGCCGGAATCAGGATGTCGCACGCCGTGTCCCAGAAGGCTTCGTTCGGCACCACGTCGCCGCCCTTGAAGGCGACCACGCCTTCCTTGTTGGCAATGGGAATGAGCTTTGCCAGGTCGAGGCCGTTGGTGTTGACGATGGTGCCGGTGTGGTCCTGCACCGCGACGATCTTGGCGCCCGCTTCTGCAAAGAGTTCGGCCGCAACCGAGCCCACGTTGCCGAAGCCCTGCACCGCAATGCGCGCACCGCGCAGGTCCATGCCGAGGCGGCGGGCCGCCTCGCGGCCGGTAACGAACACGCCGCGGCCGGTGGCCTTGACGCGGCCGAGCGAGCCGCCCAGGTGCAGCGGCTTGCCGGTGACCACGCCCGTGGCGGTGCCGCCCACATTCATCGAATACGTGTCCATCATCCACGCCATGATCTGGCCGTTGGTGTTGACGTCGGGCGCGGGAATGTCGGTGTGCGGGCCGATGATGATGCCGATCTCGCTGGTGTAGCGGCGGGTGATCTTTTCGAGCTCTTGCAGCGAAAGCTTCTTGGGGTCGACGCGGATGCCGCCCTTGGCGCCGCCGTACGGCAGGTTGACCGCGGCGGTCTTGATGGTCATCCAGGCCGACAGGGCCATCACCTCTTCGAGCGTGACGTCGGGGTGGAAGCGCACGCCGCCCTTGCCCGGGCCGCGGCTCATGTTGTGCTGCACGCGGTAGCCCTCGAAGTGGGCGATGGTGCCGTCGTCCATCTCGATCGGCACGTCGACGATCAGCGCGCGCTTGGGGCGCTTGAGCGTTTCGACCCAGCGGGCCAGCGGGCCGAGGTACGGCACCACGCGGTCGACCTGCGAGAGGTACGTGCCCCAGGGGCTGTTGGCGGTCGGATTGACGAAGGAGAGCTTTTCACTCATGAGAGAACCCTTGGTTTGAACGGATGGCCGCAACAATAGACCTCTCGCGCCCGCTGCGCCATGGCTTATGCGCGCCGCGAAGGCGGTTATGCAAGAGAGGTTTGACCCCGCGGCCGCCCGCGCCTTGGCGCTCTATGCAACGGCGCTCAGCAATGCGGCATTGCCGCCGGCCGCGGTGGTGTTGACCGTGACCGTCTGCTCGGCGCAAAAGCGGTACAGGTAGTGCGGCCCGCCTGCCTTGGGCCCGGTGCCGCTCAGGCCCTCGCCGCCGAAAGGCTGCACGCCGACCACCGCGCCGATGATGTTGCGGTTCACATAGATGTTGCCCACGTGCGCACGCGAGGCCAGCGCCTGGGCGCGCGAATCGATGCGGGTCTGAATGCCGAGCGTGAGGCCGTAGCCCAGCGCGTTGATGCGCTCGATCACCTCCGCGGGGTCGCTCAGCGCGCCGTGGCCCCATCGTGCAATCTGCAGCACCGGGCCGAAGATCTCGCTGGTCACGCTTTCGATGGAAGACACCTCGTAGGCCTGCGGCGCAATCAGGTTGCCTTCCGCATCCGTTGAAGAAGAAGCCGGCGCGAGAAGACGCTTGGCCTCCGAATCCAGCCGCTTCAAATTGCGCCGGATGTTGTCGGCTGCTTCGCTGTCGATCACCGGGCCCACATCGGTCGACAGCAGCGCCGGGTCGCCGGCCGCCACTTCCCCGGCCGCGCCGCGGATCATTTCGATCACCGCGTCGGCAATGCCATCGTGCAGCACCAGCAGCCGCAATGCCGAGCAGCGCTGGCCGGCCGAACGGAATGCACTCTGCACCACGGCATCGACCACCTGCTCGGGCAGCGCGCTCGAGTCGACCAGCATCGCATTGATACCGCCGGTCTCCGCAATCAGCGGCACGATGGGGCCGTCTTTTGCGGCAAGCGCGCGGTGAATGATGCGCGCCACCTGCGTCGAGCCGGTGAACACCACCCCTGCCACGCCCGGCGCGGAGACCAGCGCGGCGCCCACCGTTTCACCCGGGCCGTGCAGCAGTTGCAGCGCATCGGCCGGCACGCCGGCGGCATGCAGCAGCTTCACGGCTTCGAGCGCGACGGCGGGCGTTTGCTCGGCCGGCTTGGCCAGCACGGTGTTGCCGGTGGCAAGCGCCGCCGCCACCTGGCCCATGAAGATCGCGAGCGGAAAATTCCACGGGCTGATGCACACCCACGGACCGCGCGCTGTCAGCCGCAACTCGTTGCTTTCTCCGGTAGGACCGGGCAGCGCCACGGGTTGCATGATGCGTTCCGCTTCATCTGCGTAGTAGCGCAAGAAGTCGATGGCCTCGCGCACTTCGGCCACCGCATCGCCCCACGTCTTGAACGCCTCTTTCACCAGCAGCGCGCAGAAGCGCGGCAGTTCGCGCTGCAGTGCGTCGGCGGCCTGGCGCAGCATGGCGGCGCGGGCCTCGACCGGCGTCTTGCGCCAGTGGCGAAAGCTGGCTGCGCTGGCGGCAACCGCTTTTGCTGTGCTGGCGGGGTCGAACTCTTCGACCCGGGGTACGGCGGTGGCATCCAGCGCCGCAAGCAGCGGCGCACGCATCGACTCGACCGCAAGGTCCACACCCTCGCTGTTGCGCCGCGCAGGCGGTGGGCCGTAGAGCGCCGGCGGCAGCGGCAAGGCGGCGTTCGTCGGTTCGAGCCAGAGGGGCGACATGAGTAGTTCGCCGATGTCCACGTCTTCATCGCCCAGCTGGTTCACGAACGATGAATTGGCGCCGTTCTCGAGCAGGCGCCGCACGAGGTAGGCGAGCAGGTCCTTGTGCTGGCCCACCGGGGCATACACGCGCACCGGCGCGGCGGTGCTCTTCATCACTTCGCGGTAGACGCCCTCGCCCATGCCATGCAACCGCTGCAGTTCGAAAGGTGCCTGGGCCGCCTCGGCCATCTGCAGGATGGCCGCGATGGTGCCCGCGTTGTGCGTGGCGAACTGCGGATAGATCGCATCGGGCGCCGAAAGCAGCGCGCGTGCGCAGGCCAGGTAGCTGATGTCGCTGTGGTGCTTGTGCGTGAAGACCGGGTAGTGCGGCAGGCCGAGCTCCTGCGCACGCTTGATCTCGGCGTCCCAGTAGGCGCCCTTCACCAGCCGGCACATCAGACGCAGGCCGTGTTTGCGCGCCACCGAAGTGACGTGCTCGATCAGTTCGAGCGCGCGCGTCTGGTAGGCCTGCAGTGCAAGGCCAAAGCCGCGCCACTGCGGCTGTTCGGCGGCCACGCGCGCGGCCAGCGCCTCGAACACATCGAGCGAAAGTTCCAGCCGGTCGACCTCTTCGGCGTCGATGGTGAGATTGAGGTTGGCAGCCGCCGCCAGCTCGCACAGCTGCCACACGCGCGGCACCAGCTCGCGCATCACCCGCTCGCTTTGCGTGTATTCGTAGCGCGGATGCAGCGCACTCAGCTTGATGGAAATGCCGTCGTTGTGCTCGGGCGCACGCGCCGCGTCGGCCCCGCCTGCAATGGCCGCGATGGCCTGCGTGTAGCTCTCGAGGTAGCGCAGCGCATCCGCATCGGTGCGCGCGCCTTCGCCGAGCATGTCGTAGCTGAAGCGCAGCGCACCCTGCTTGCGGTGCGCAGAGCGGGCCTCGTCCATGGCCTCTGCAATGGTCTGGCCCAGCACGAACTGGCGGCCCAGCAGTTGCACCGCGCGCAGCGTGGCAGCCACCACCGTGCGCGCGCCAAGCTTGGCCATCAGGCCGGGCGGGTGGTCGCCTTCAGGCAGGAACTTCTTCGACATCGCAATGGCGGCGGAAGACAGGCGCGACAGCGTCGAATCGGCGGTGCCTTCGAAGTCGGCTCGGCCCAATTGGTCGGCCGTGAGCGCAATGGCCGTGGCTGCGTCGGGCACGCGAAGCAGCGCCTCGGCCAGGCGCATGAGCGCCAGGCCTTCGGCACTCGAAATCGGGTACTCGCGCAGCAGGCTTTCCATGGCCCAGAACGGCGGCGGATGGCGGCGCACCGCCTCCACCCAAGGCTTGGCGGCGCTGGCCGCCGCGGCCCAATCGAGTGCGCCCGCCAGCGAGGCGAGCCGGTGAGAGACGACATCCGCTTCAGGGCGGTAGGGGGTGGGCAGGTGCATGGCAGTTCCTTGGTTCTATCCCCTATGGTCTTTGGATATAGGCCGAATCTTTTGCCAAAAAACGATGCGCAAACCGGATAATTCACCAATGCCCGACCTGGACCTGGACCGCATCGATATCCGGCTGCTGAAGATTCTTCAGGATGACGGACGCATTACCAACCTCAAGCTGGCCGAGGCGGTGGCGCTCTCGCCCACCGCGGTGCTGGCGCGGGTGCAGCGGCTCACACGCGACGGCTTCATCCAGGGCTACGAGGCGCGGCTCGATCCGCACAAGCTCGGGCGCGGCCTGACGGTGTTCGTCGAAATCCTGCTCGACCGCACCACCCCCAACGTGTTCGATCAGTTCAAGGCCGCCGTTCACGCGCGCGACGAAATCATGGAATGCCACATGGTTGCGGGCGGCTTCGACTACCTGCTCAAGACCCGCATGGCCGACATGGCGGCGTACCGCGACTTTGCGGGCACGGTGCTGTGGCAGCTGCCCGGCGTGCGAGAGACGCGCACCTACGCGGTGATGGAAGAAGTGAAGAGCAGCGCGCGGCTGCCGCTGGGTATATAGCGCGCGACAACGCGAGCAAAGGGTAGCGGCGGCTACTCAGTCAGTCGTGCTTTCCATGAAGAAGTTGGCAACAGGGCCGCAGTCTTGTGTTCGACGGGCCACTGCACAACCTGCCGCGGCTGACCCGGCTTGTATAAGCACTTCCTTATTAAAAGGGAGGTGACTCAGCATATGAGCACAAGCAAGGTACTTTTCGCGTTGGCGGTACTTCTGGGGGTCTTGGCAGGTGGCTGGTTCCTTTCCAATTACCTTGTTCTGCTCATCCTCGATCTGCGAGACGCACCGCTGGCCTGGAACACGTGGTGGCAATACATGCAGGCGGCAGGCCTGCCGCAGTACGCGCCCTACGCCACCAAGATCAAGCTCAGCGGCGCCATGGGCTTCGGCGTACCGCTGTTGGGCTGGGCCGCATTGCTCATCCCGCTCTTTCGGGCCAAGGCCGAATCCCTGCACGGCGACGCCAGCTTCGCCGAACTTTCCGATCTCAAGAAAGCCGGCCTGCTCGCGCAGACCCCGCAAAGCATCCTCATCGGCAAGTACAAAGGCCAGTACCTGTGGCTGGGCGGTGCCCAGCACGTCATCACGGTCAGCCCGACCCGTTCAGGCAAGACCACCAGCATTGCCATTCCGGTGCTGTTGTCGTATTTGCACTCGATGGTCGTGCTCGACCTCAAGGGCGAGCTGCGCAAAGCCACCAGCGGCTGGCGCGAGTCGCAGGGTCACACCATCTATGTGTGGGCCCCCTATGACGACCAGGGAAAGACCCATCGCTTCAACGCCTTCACCCTGCTGGTGGGCATGGATGCGGGCAAGCGCATTGGCGAAATCCAGACCATCGCCGCCATTCTTTACCCGGACGAGCCCGGCAAAGACCCCTTCTGGACGAGCCAGGGCCGCGCCGCCTTCACCGCCTTCGCCTCCTACATGTTCGAGGCATGGGACAACTGGGGCCGGACTCTCGGGCGCGCACAGGACCCGAACACCGACGAGAACTTTCCCAGTCTCGAACGCATCCTGCACCTGTCCAGCGGCGCCGACGGCCAGGGCACCTTGGCAATGCTCAAGGCGATCTTGAACGAACCGCAGCAGTCCCGCTTCATCAGCACGCAAACGCGCACTGTGTTCGGCAACCTCGCGGGCCTGGCCGAGCAGACTTTCTCGTCGGTGATCGCCACCATGCAGGCGCCGCTGCAGCAGTTCCTCAGTCCGGTGTTGGCCGCGGCCACCAACGCCACCGACTTCGACATTACCGCCATCCGCAAACGCCCGACCACCCTGTACGTCGATATCCCGACCAACAAGCTCGACGAAAGCGGCAAGCTGCTGAACATCTTCTTCAGCAGCGTGATCGGCAACAACCTTACCAAGCAACTGGGTGACGAGCCGGACCTGAAATACCAGATGCTCATGCTGATGGACGAATTCACCGCCATGGGGCGAGTGGATGTGTGGGCCAAGCGCATCTCGATTTCGGCCAGCTACGGCGTGCGCGACCTGTGCATCGTGCAAAGCCGCGCGCAGCTGCGCTCGGCCTACGGCGACAACGACGCACAGAACTTCATCACCAATCACGGCGCACAGATCGTGTTTGCGCCACGCGAGCAAAGCGATGCGGCCGAATACAGCGAGATGCTGGGCTACAAGACCATCCGCAAGGAGCACCGCAGCACCAGCCGAGGCGGCGGCTCCAACCAGGTCTCGACCAACCACACCGAAGAGCGCCGGGCCCTGTTTCTGCCGCAGGAGATCAAGGAGCTGCCCGCCGACGAGGAGTTGATCTTCTATGAAGGCTGCAAGCCCATCCGGGCGAACAAGAACTGGTTCTTCAAGGACAAGGTTTTCAAGGAGCGGGCGAGCATGGCGCCGGTGGAGATCAAGGCATCGACTTCGGAGACTCGATTCAAGGTCCCTGTCCATGCAACGGAGCAAGGACGGCATGTTCTTGAACAGGGTGGATGAAATAAGACTGTGCACTTCCATTGCGGCTGGATTGCGGCGGGGATTTCATGTCACAGATCGCGAACGTCAGACCTTTGCCAACTGGTGATCGGTGACACCCCTGACCGGCTCATTCATATCTACAAATTGCATCGCGGGCGCTGAGCGCCCTCGCAAATGACACACCAGGGAGTAGAAAAAATCATGTCGACCACACTCACGACTGCCCAACTGCTGGGGCTCACCCGGTCGCCATCGCCACCGCCGGGCTTTGTGGCCGTTCCGGCAGATCGATGGCCCTTGCCGCTGCACGTCGCAAGCGAAGAAGCAGCAGGGGCGGCCCCATGACCATCAAGACCTTTTTCGCCGGCGTGGCGGTGCTGGCGCTCCTCTTCCTGAACGGTTGCAGCGCGCGCGCCACACCCGTGATGGAAGAAACAGGTGTGCTGGAACTTCCCTACACCGTTCAATCGTTGGCTTGGCATCCCGATGGCCGCCTACTGGCGGTGGGCTACTTCATGCGCGATGTTGTGGAAGTGTGGGATGTGCATACGAAGAAGCCTGTGTTCTCGGTGCCAAGCAAGCGCTGGGTAGGGAATCACTCGGGGCAGGACCTGCTGTTCAGCCCGGATGGAAAGTATCTGATCGTCCAGGACTACCAGGATGTCAAGCATGGAGAGCTCAAGGTTCCAGAAAGCATCGATGAGGCCGCGGAGATCGCAGCGCGAAATGACAAGGATCGCTATGTGCTCGCTCGGGTGTGGGACGTTGTCCAGCGGCGGGAAGTGGCCCAGATCAAAGGTCCGGGAACAAGGCGCATAGGCGCTACGTCAAGAGCCATGTGCGTGCTGGCAAACGGCAGCACATTGGCCGTACTGCGTGCGACAGGCGTCGCAGTGTACGGCTTGCCATCTGGAGCACTCGAAAGCGAACTTGATCTTGCACATCCCTTCAACGACCGGCCACAAGTTGGACGCTCTTACGAGACGATGAGCTGCAACCCGCTCCGCGATGAGGTCTCTTTGGGGGCACTGCAGTTTTTTCGCGATGCGGAGAAGTTTGGCTTGACGAACTGGACGGGCGCAACGGCCATCGTCATTGCCGATCTTGAGCGAAATGCCATCAAGAAGGTCTTGTTCAGCGCCACTCCTCTCAACGGTGTGGCCTACAGCGCCGATGGCAGCAAGCTCGTGTCCTTCGGCATGTCGCCCATCCGGGTGTGGGATGCGAAGAGGGACTTCGCGGCGCTTGGCGAGATCGAGAACCCGCCCCAGCTGGACTGGGTTCGCGCACAGCGCACTCCTATAGACGTTCTTCATCCTCCAGCCGATGCACCGCGTGGTAACTCGGGCGACTTGACTGCCGTTCCTGCCTCGGACGTCATGGTTGGTGTGGCCTCTGACTTTCATTTCTGGGACGCGACGCAACGCCGCATCGTGGCGACAGTGCGCTCGCCTCGCGACGTATCGCGCCTTGCCGTGCACAAGCCAAGCGCCATCCTGGCGGCGGCTGTGATCAATCGGGTTCTTTTCTATCGGATCGATGCTGCGGCTTTGCAGCGCGCCACCAAGGGAGAGTAAGTAAGCATGAGAACTTTGACCACGGCCCAATTCTTGGCCCTGACGCGTCCAGACAGGGATACGCCACCGCCTACAGGATTTGTAGCGGTGCCTGCGAATCGATTGACCTTGCCGAGAGACGTGGAGAGCGTCCGCATTGATTACAAAGCCTTCTTCAACCCCACCACCAATGAACTGGTCATCACCGGCACGCCAAGGGCAATGCCCCGCCTGGATCTGGTGACGCAAAAAGAGATTGAAGACACCAACATCTTCTCGGACACCGTGCGCATCATCCGCGGCCCGCAGGCAGGGGGATTCAGCGAGCCGGCCGCTCCTGTAAATCAGACAGTGATGCTGGTTGAGGGTCTGGCTGGCAGCGACGAAAGCCCCTACCACAACGCCACCGTCAGCTTCGCTGCCGAAGGTGCGGTCGGCTTGGCCTTTTCCGCAGCGTCCTATGAGTTACGCAGCGGAACCAACTCACAGGTCAATGTCGGCAGCACGGTCACCCTGAACGCCTGGACCGGCCAATGGACACCCGACGCTAGCACCGACACGGGCGTGCTCGATGTCCGCACGCCCCACCCCGCCAACGGCGACCCCGGCATCGGCAGCCTGCGCGTGGGCCCTGAACCCTGGAAGCCGGGCGGCGTGGTGGCCGCGGTCAACACCGGCAACGCCCTGCTGGCCGGCGGACTGGCCGATATCGGCACCCAAGGCGCGATGGCCATGGCTGAATCGCTGACCGGCAAATTGGGCGGCAAGGTCCTTGGCGAAGGCGCCGCCTGGATCGCGGACAAGCTCATCGGCAATGGCGCCGAGGCCTTGACGGAACCGGCAGCCGACGCCGCCGCGAGCGCTGTCGCCAATTACATCGACAGCCCCGCGCGGGCCGTCAAGGCATTGGGCTGGCAGGCCCACCTCACGCCGGCCGAAACCGCTCAGGTCGTTCAGCAAGGCATCGGGCAAGGTCAGTGGAACGTCATGCATGGCCTGAGCCCCGCGGGCTATGCGGTCGACGGCACGTATTACGAGCACTCCGGAACAGCCACCGTCGCCGGCGCGGGCAGCACGGCGCAAACCCGGCAACCCGCCGTGCAGGTCACCACCTGGCGCGACGAGACGACCGGCGCCATCATGGAGGCGCGCCTCTCCGGCCAACGGGTAGATGATCAGTTCCAGGCCGGCCCGGCGAGCGTCTTCGCCTCGGGCATGGACACCGCGGGGCGCATGGTCCTGAAGGGGAGCGCGGCGCAAAGCGTGGCCGACTATCAGATGCGCCCCGCCGCTTCGGCGGGCACCGGGGGCGCAACTCCGGAAGACCCGGCTCTGGCACCCGTGGTGGTGGAGGCAGGAAGCGGCCTCGGCACCTACACCACCGTCAGCATCCAGACCCACGCCAATGGCGCCGCGAGCTTCGACTTCGTGGGCGAGGACGGCAGCCGCGCGTGGGTGATGCACGATGCGGAAACCGGCCACCGCACCGTGACCATCAACAGCGGGCAAGAGGTGGCAGGCGAGCCGCGCACCGTCATCTATGAACTTGACCGCAGCGGCGGGCGCGTCGGACACGAGCGCTACTTCGACGCCGCCGGCACACCCGTCAACGAGCAGGGGCTGGTGCCGCCGTCGCAGGCTGACGTGGTGCCTGCGCCTGCAAGGGCTCCTGCGCAGCAGGAACCCATTCCCCAGATCATCACGCATGAATCGCGCATCGTGCCCACGCCGGGCGGCATGAGCTTTGCCGAGGCGCACCGTCGCCGCGACGAGCCCGAGCAGATTTCTGCGGGCTCGTTGCAGCCGGTGGGCAAGCTCGATGAAATCCACCGGACAAAAGGCAGTCCGCTGTACCGGGTGCACCAAGCGCAGGAACAGGCCCTGATGCGCGACCTGGGCATCGCGCAGGCGCAGGACAGGGAGCGGTTCAGGAACGAGCCGAGTCCTCAAAGGACGCTGCAGCCTTCGGTGGAGCGCGCGCAGGAGCGTGCGCCGGAACGCGCGCAGGAACCCGTGCAGGAGCAGGCGCCGGCCCCGAGCCGAGGAGAGCATGTGCCGAACCGTCAAGGCGCCCCCGAGGAGCGCGCCGCCACGCCCCTGGCTTCGCAGCCGATGGCCCAGCCCGCTGCGGCAGCCATTGCGGCGGCGCACGCCGAATTGGCCGCGATGCGGCAGCAGGTGGCACGCATGGCCGAGCAGCACAGGCCAGTCGGCCTGGAGCGGCGCGATGAACGGGATCCGATATCCGCAACGGCCGCAACGGCTGTGGCTGACACGAGCCGCCCGCTTCTGCGCGATTTCAGCGACCCGAGCCATCCCCAAACTGCGCTGTACAGCACCCTCAAAGACCTCCTCCCGAAGGGCACCTCCGAAGAACGCCTGGCCCAAGGCACGGCCGCCTGCCACCGGTCGAGAATTACGGAGAAAGACCTGTCGGGTATTTATATTGGCGACAAGTCGGTGGTCTTCGCCTCCCGCTCGCTCTTTGCCGTGCCAGCACAGATGGACATCAGCCAGCCCGCACCCAGCGTTCAGCAGAGCGATCAGCACATCCTGCGAACCGACCAGCAGCGGGAGCAAATAATGAGCGAGATTCGGACACAGGCCGTAGCGCAAGCCAACCAGCAACAGGGCTCGGTGCTGGGCGGCCCCTGATTGTCAGGCAGGTTTTTGCGGCCGCCCACCGAAGATGGCCGTACCTATGCGAACCATCGTGCTACCCGCGCTGATGGCGGCTTCCAGGTCGGCACTCATGCCCAGCGAAAGCGTATCGATCTCGATGCCCGCCGCCCGAATGGCGTCGTAAACCGCACGGGCGCGCAGGCACAGTTCGCGTTGCGCGGCGAAATCCGGCGCCGGTTCCGGAATGGCCATGACCCCACGCAGCCGCAAATGTGGCAAAGCCGCCACAGCGCGCGCAAGCGGCAGAGCCTCTTCCGGAGGCACACCTGACTTGTTCGCGCCGCCGTCCACATTGACCTGCAGGCACACCTGCAGCGGCGGCAAATGCACCGGCCGCTGTGCCGAAAGGCGCTCGGCAATCTTGAGCCGGTCGATGCTGTGCACCCAGTCGAAATGCTCGGCCACGGGCCGCGTCTTGTTGCTTTGCAGAGGGCCGATGCAGTGCCACTCGAGCTCCGCACGCAGATCGGAAAGCGCCTCGATCTTGTCCAGGCCCTCTTGCACATAGTTCTCGCCGAACGCCCGCTGGCCTGCCCCGTGGGCCTCGCGCACGGCCTCCGGACCGAAGGTCTTGGACACCGCCAGCAGCCGGACTTCGGCCGGGTTGCGCCCCTCGGAGGCGCAGGCCCTTTCGATCCGGTTCTTTACTTGCTGGAGGTCGTCGCCAATCATCGTCATAATCGTCCAAAATCGTATCAAAACGTCACCGAACTCGAGCCGAGGAGCCCCGTGGACATTACCCAACTGCTGGCATTCAGCGTCAAGAACAAAGCCTCCGACCTGCATTTGTCGGCCGGCCTGCCCCCGATGATTCGCGTCCATGGCGACGTGCGGCGCATCAACGTCGATGCGCTCGACCACAAGGCGGTGCACGCCATGGTGTACGACATCATGAGCGACACCCACCGCAAGCACTACGAAGAGTTTCTGGAGGTCGACTTCTCCTTCGAGATCGACGGCCTCGCCCGCTTTCGCGTGAACGCCTTCAACCAGGCACGCGGCGCGGCCGCCGTGTTCCGGACCATTCCTTCGAAGATCCTGACGCTGGAGCAGCTCAACGCGCCCAAGATTTTCGCGGAACTGGCGCTCAAGCCGCGCGGCCTGGTGCTGGTGACGGGGCCCACGGGCTCGGGCAAGTCGACCACGCTGGCCGCGATGGTCAACTACCTGAACGAAAACGAGTACGGCCACATCCTCACGGTGGAAGACCCGATCGAATTCGTGCACGAATCGAAGAAGTGCCTCATCAACCAGCGCGAAGTGGGGCCGATGACGCTGTCGTTCTCGAACGCGCTGCGCTCTGCCCTGCGCGAAGACCCGGACGCCATTCTGGTGGGCGAGTTGCGCGACCTGGAAACCATTCGCCTGGCAATGACCGCCGCCGAAACGGGCCACCTGGTGTTCGGCACGCTGCACACCTCGTCGGCCGCCAAGACCATCGACCGGATCATCGACGTGTTCCCGGGCGAGGAAAAGGAAATGATCCGCGCCATGCTGTCGGAGTCGCTGCAGGCCGTGATCTCGCAAACGCTGTGCAAGACCAAGGACGGCCAGGGCCGCGTGGCGGCGCACGAGATCATGCTGGGCACGCCCGCCATCCGCAATTTGATTCGCGAGGCCAAGGTGGCGCCTGGCTGCGCTGCTGCCGTCATGACTGCGCCGGTGGACCCCGAATTTCTCCCTCCCCTCCCGGGGGAGGGCAGGGGTGGGGGCAAGCGGCGCAACAAAGGCCAGCCGCTTGTCGAAGGCCGCTTGCCCCCATCCCAGCCTTCCCCCGGGAGGGGAAGGAGCAAGACAGCAGTCAAGGCGGCGCTCGATGCATGGTTTGCCGCTCGCGGCTGGAAGCCCTTCAAGTTCCAGCGCGATGTGTGGAAAGCCATCGCGCAAGGAAAGTCCGGCATGCTGCATGCCACCACCGGCGCGGGCAAGACCTACGCCGTGTGGCTTGGCGCGCTTCAAGTCTTCTCTCAAGCCAAGAAGGAAACCGCGCGCCCCACAGCGCCGCCGCTCACGGTGCTGTGGCTCACACCCATGCGCGCGCTCGCGGCCGACACGCTGCGTGCGCTCAAGCAGCCACTCGAAGCGCTGGGCGCCGAGGTGCATCCGTGGAGCGCCGGCGCACGCAGCGGCGACACATCGTCCACCGAGCGCGCAGCGCAGAACGAGCGCCTGCCCACCGTGCTCGTCACCACGCCAGAGAGCCTCTCGCTGCTGCTCGCGCGCGCCGATGCCAGCGAGGTGCTCGGCCGCGTGAAGATGGTGGTGGTCGACGAATGGCACGAGCTGCTCGGCAACAAGCGCGGCGTGCAGGTGCAACTGGCGCTTGCGCGGCTCCGGCGCTGGAACGCGGGGCTCGCGGTGTGGGGCATGTCGGCCACGCTGGGCAACCTGCAAGAGGCCATGCGCGCATTGCTCGGCGACGAGGAGGGCGTGCTCGTTCAGGGCGCGGTGCCCAAGAAGCTGGTCGTCGATTCGCTGCTGCCCGGCCGCGCCGAGCGCTTTCCGTGGGGAGGGCACCTGGGGCTCACGATGCTGCCGCAAGTGCTCGATGAAATTGCCGCCAGCAGCACCACGCTGGTGTTCACCAACACGCGGTCGCAATCGGAGATCTGGTACCAGGCCATGCTCGAGGCGCGGCCCGAATGGGCGGGCACCATTGCGCTGCACCACGGCTCGCTCGACCGCGCGGTGCGCGAGTGGGTGGAGCTTGGCCTGAAGAGCGGCGAGCTCAAGGCGGTGGTCTGCACATCGAGCCTCGACCTGGGCGTCGACTTCCTGCCGGTCGAGCGCGTGCTGCAGATCGGCTCGCCCAAGGGCGTGGCGCGGCTGCTGCAGCGCGCCGGGCGTTCGGGCCATGCGCCGGGCCGGCCGTCGCGCATCACGCTCGTGCCCACGCACAGCATCGAGATGGTCGAAGGGGCTGCCGCGCGCGCGGCCATTGCGGCAGGGCACATCGAGGCGCGCCACACGCCGGTGCAGCCGCTCGACGTGCTGGTGCAGCACCTCGTCACGGTGGCGCTCGGCGGCGGCTTCGTGCCCGACGACCTCTATGCAGAAGTGCGCGGCACCGCGGCCTATGCAGGGCTCTCGCGGGAGAGCTGGGAGTGGTGCCTGTCCTTCGTCTCCCAGGGCGGCCCTTCGCTGGCCGCGTATCCCGACTACCGCCGCGCGGTGCCCGATGCGGAAGGCGTCTGGCGCGTGCCGGACGCGCGGCTCGCACGCCGGCACCGCATGAACATCGGCACCATCGTGAGCGATGCCAGCATGGCCGTGCAGTACATGGGCGGCGGCAAGATCGGCAGCGTCGAAGAAGGCTTTGTTGCGCGCATGAAGCCCGGTGATTGCTTCCTGTTCGGCGGCCGGTTGCTCGAGCTCGTGCGCATCCACGACATGACGGCCTGGGTGCGGCGCGCCACCGGCAAGCGCGCCGCGGTGCCGCGCTGGAACGGCGGGCGCATGCCGCTTTCGACCACGCTGGCCGATGCCGTGGTGCAGCAGCTCGCATTGGCCGGCGAAGGACGCTATGACTCACCCGAACTGCAGTGCGTGCGTCCGCTGCTGGAGATCCAGCAGCAATGGTCGGCCCTGCCCACGCCGCAAACCCTGCTGGCCGAAACGTTGACGACGCGCGAGGGCTCGCACCTGTTCCTCTATCCGTTCGCGGGGCGGCACGTGCACCTGGGGCTCGCGAGCCTGTTGGCCTGGCGCGTGGCGCAGCACGATGCGCGCACCTTCTCCATTGCGGTGAACGACTACGGCTTCGAACTGCTGAGCGCCGTGCCGGTCGATTGGCCCGCGCTGCTGCCGCAGGTCTTGCGCTTGCCGCAAGGCGAAGATGCGCACGCCGAACTGCTGCACGAAGTGCTGGCTTCGCTCAACGCGGGCGAATTGGCGCAGCGCCGCTTTCGCGAAATTGCGCGTGTGTCGGGCCTCATCTTCCAGGGCTACCCCGGCGAGAAGCGCAGCAACCGGCAGCTGCAGGCCTCGTCGTCGCTGTTCTGGGAGGTGTTCCGCAAGTACGACCCCGCCAACAAGCTGCTGCTGCAGGCCGAGCAGGAACTGCTCGCGCAAGAGCTCGAAATAGGCCGGCTGCGTGCCAGCCTCGCGCGCATGGCGACTCAGCAGCTGGTGCTGAGGCCGCTCGAGCGGCCGACGCCGTTTTCTTTTCCGCTCATGGTCGAGCTGTTCCGCGAAAAGCTGTCGAACGAGAACGTGGCCGACCGCATCGCGCGCATGGTCGAGCAACTCGAAAAAGCCGCGGGCGGCGTGGTCACCGCCGGAGGAATCGAACGCGTGAAGAGCACGCTCGCGTTCGGCCAGGAAGGGCCGGGCAAGCCACCCGCGCCGCAGCGCCAGCGCAGGCCGCCCTCGCGCCGCTCACGGCCTTTGCCGCCACTTTGAGGTGAGCCGCCCGGCTCAGCCCGCGCCGTGCGCCTTGACCCAGCGCACGATGTCCGCCGCGCCCATGGCACCGGCCTGCCGCGCCACCTCGCGGCCACCGCGAAACAGCGCCAGCGTGGGGATGCTGCGGATGTTGAAGCGCGCACCCAGGTTGGGCACGGCCTCCGTATCGACCTTGGCCAGCCGCACCCGCGGCTCCAGCTGGGCCGCAGCCTGCTCGTAGGCCGGCGCCATCTGGCGGCAGGGGCCGCACCATGGCGCCCAGAAGTCCACCAGCACCGGAATTTCATTGCGTGCAATGTGGCGGTCGAAGGTCTTTTCGTCCGGCAGCGCGGTCGAATGGCCGGCGAACAGCGGGCGATGGCAACTGCCGCAATCGGGCGCACTGCCCAGTTGTGCCGCGCGCACGCGGTTGGTCGTGTGGCAGTGCGGGCAGACGATGTGCAGCGATGGCGTTTCGGTCATGCCGAAGAACTGGGGTCCGCGGGGGTGAATTGCAAGTGACGGCCGGCCGCACCCGCCGGCTTTTGCGACACTTGGTGCCAGTGACTTCCCCGCAACTTTCCTCGTCGGCCCTGCCGCTCCGGTGGGCCGGCGAACTGCTTCATCTGCTGCCCGAACGTGCCATCTGGTGGCCCGACGGCCGTGTGCTGTTCATCGCCGACTTGCATATCGGCAAGGCCGCGACCTATCGGGCGCTGGGGCAGCCGGTGCCGGGCGGCACCACGCAGCAGAACCTGGCGCGGCTCGATGGATTGATCGCTGCCCATGCGCCGCAGCGCATCGTGTTTCTCGGCGACTTCATGCATGCGGCGCAGGCGCGCACGCCGCAAGTGCTGGCCGCGCTCGCCGACTGGCGCGCCGCGCACCGGGTCGTCGGCATGACGCTGGTGCGGGGCAATCACGACAGCCGTGCGGGCGATCCGCCAGAGGCCCTCGACATTGAGGTGGTCGACGAGCCCTATCTGCTCGGCCCCTTCGCCTGCTGCCACCACCCGCAATCGCATGCCACCCATTTCGTGTTGGCCGGGCACCTGCACCCGGTGTGCAAGCTTTACGGGCCGGGTCGGGACAGCGTGCGGCTGCCGTGTTTCGTGAGCGATGACCAGCAGGCCGTGCTGCCGGCGTTCGGCGAGTTCACGGGCGGATGGCTGTTGGAGCGGGCGCCCGGGCGGCGCTTCTACGCGGTGGGCGGTGAAACGGTGTGGGCGCTACCGGCGCCGGATTGAGGTCTTCGCTCCTTCCCCCTCCGGGGGAAGGCTGGGATGGGGGCAGGCAGAGCGCACCCATCGCCAGCGCCGCTTGCCCCCACCCCGGCCCTCCCCCGGGAGGGGAGGGAGAAATTCAAAGAACCACGGGCGCGTCCGGCAGCTCGTTGGTATCGGGCTGATCGTCCGCCAGCGGAAAGTGCTCGACCAGCAAGGCCGACATTTCTTCGAGCGCCTGCGTGATCCCGTCTTCGAACCGCCCTTCGCGAAACGCCGCTCCCATGCGCTGCGTCATCGCGGACCATTCGGCGGCACTGACCCGTGCGTTGATGCCGCGGTCGGCCACGATCTCTATCGCGTGCTCGGCCAGCAGCAGGTAGATGAGCACGCCGTTGTTGTGCTCGGTGTCCCACACGCGCAACTTGCCGAACATCGTGACGGCACGTTCGCGCGCCGAGGCATCCCGCCGCAGGTAAGACCAGGGCAGGCCCGCCTCCACGCAGATGCGGATCTCGCCGCTGTGGCGCCTTTCGCTTGCAGCCACGCGCGCGGCAAGGCGCTCCATGGCGGCGTCGGGCAGCACGCGGCGCACATCGGCCTCGTCCATCCACTGGTGGCGCCAGATGCGGCCGAGCCTGGAGAAAAGCGTTGCCATGCCTACCAGTCCCCCGAGGCGCCGCCGCCCCCGAAATCGCCGCCGCCGCCGGAGCTGAAACCGCCGCTGTCTCCGCTGCTGCCGCTGCCGCTGCTCCAGCCGCCGCCTCCACCACCGCCGCTCCAGCCGCCGCCGCCACCACCCCGGCCTCGGCGCGTGGGGGCCGATGCAGCCGCCGCCGAGAACAGCGAAACCATCAGCGCCACAAAGCCCGCCAGCACCGCGATGACGATGCTGGTCGTGATGAAGAACGCAATCGCGCCAATGCCGCCGCCCATGACCACCGAGCCGAGCTTCTTGCCGACGACCGAGCGCACGATGGGCGCCGCCACGAAGACGCCGACGAACAGGAAGATCGCCAGGTTCTCCCAGTCGATACCGTCGCCGAAGCCGGAGCTTTCGTCTCCACCGCTGGAAGGCTCGGGCAGCGCCTCGCCGTCGACCAGGCCGATGAGCCGGGCCACCGCCGCGTTCAGCCCGCCCGCAAAGTCGTTGTTGCGAAAGCGCGGCTTCATCTCTTCGTCGATGATGCGAATGGCGGCCAGGTCGGGCACCGCGCCTTCCAGCGTCTTGGCCACTTCGATGCGCATCTTGCGATCGTTCTTGGCCACGATCACCAGGATGCCGTCGCCCACGTCCTTGCGCCCGATCTTCCAGGCGTTGCCCACGCGGTTGGCATAGCTCGCAATGTCTTCAGGCTGGGTGGTGGGCACCATCAGCACCACCATCTGCGAGCCCTTGCGCTGCTCGAAGGCGGCCAGCTTGGCATCGAGGTCGGCGCGCTCCGGTTCGGCCAGCGTCTGCGTCTGGTCGATCACCCGCGCCGTGAGCGTGGGCACCGGCAGAAGGTCTTGCGCCCATGCACCGGCCGCAAGACCGGCCCACGCCGTGGCCGCCAGCAGAACGGCGGCCAGCACGCGGCGTATCAGGACAAGGGCCATCGAGTGGCTGTCTTACTTCTTGGGAGCGCTGAAATCGACGGTCGGCGGCGTCGAGATCTGCGCTTCGTTCTGCACCGAGAAGTTGGGCTTCGGCTCATAGCTGAAGATCTTGGCCGTGATGTTCGTCGGGAAGCTGCGCGCCAGCACGTTGTACTCCTGCACCGTCTGGATGTAGCGGTTGCGCGCCACGGTAATGCGGTTCTCGGTGCCTTCCAGCGTCACGCGCAGGTCGCGGAAAGCCTGGTTGGCCTTCAGCTCCGGGTAGCGCTCCGACACCACCATCAGCCGCGACAGCGCCGACGAGAGCTCGCCCTGCGCCTGCTGGAACTTGTTGAACGCCTCGGGGTTGTTCAGCGTCTCGGGCGTCACCTGGATCGACGTGGCCTTGGCCCGCGCCTCGATCACCTTGGTGAGCGTGTCCTGCTCGAAGCTGGCCTCACCCTTCACGGTGGCCACGATGTTGGGCACGAGGTCGGCACGCCGCTGGTACTGGTTGAGCACCTCGCTCCAGGCCGATTTGCTCGTCTCGTCGAGCGACTGGAACTGGTTGTAGCCGCATCCGCTCAGGGACAGGACCGCAGCAAGAATCAAGAGCCACCGTTTCAGCATCATTTTCATTACCTCCGCAGAAGAGCCGGAAGTTAGCATAGATGGCTCCATGGCCCTCGATCCCCTTCAAGCCCTGCAGGCTGCCAACCGCGTGGTATTGCCCCCGGCAGCCGCAACTGCCGCTACGGCCGGAACGCTCCTGATTGCCGGCGCCACCGGCGCCCTGGGCCAGGAGCTGCTGCGCCGGCTCGCAAGCGGCCACCGCTTTGCCCATGTGCGGGTGCTGTCGCGCGAGCCCATGCGCGACGGCATGCGCGGCGTCGAAACCTGCCTTTGCCCCGACGTGCCGATTGCGCAATGGGGGCTCACCTCGGCCGATACCGCGGTCATCGCCTTCGATCCGCCCCGGCTCTACCACGGCCGCGAGCGCGCACTGTGGGTGCCGCAGCCTTCCGATTTGCCCGAGCTTTCGCGCTGGCTGCGTGCCTGCGGCGTGCACACGCTCGCCATCGTGCAGCCGCACGACCAGGGCCGCCTGCCCGAGGCGCTCAAGCGCGGCCTTGCGAGCCTCGACGAGCAGGCCGTGGTCGCCAGCGGCTTCGAGCGCGTGATTCTCTTGCGTTCCGCGCGCAAGCCGCTCAACGCCAGGCTGGCAAACCCTGCCGAAAGGCTGGCCGCGTGGATGCTGTCGATCATGCGTTTCATGGTGCCGGCGAGCGAGCAGCCGGTGCGCCCCTCCAAGCTCGCCGAACTGGTCGACATGGCCCTGCGCATCGCACCCGCCGGCGTGCACGTGGCCGCGCCGGAGCTGGTGTGGCAGGCGGCGCAGGGCGACATGCAGCCTGTGCTGCGGCGCTGGTTGGGCCTTGCTGGCTAGCTTTGGCCAATGCCGCGCCACTGGCGCAGCAGTTCGGCCGAGTCGAGCACCAGCCCCAGGTGCAGCGACACCATGCTGAGCGCGGCGCTTTCCAGGTGCGGGTCGGTGCCGCGCACCAGGTCGCGCAGCACGATCACGCGGTAGTTGTGGTTGTTGGCGTCGAACGCGGTGTTGAGCACGCAGCAATCGGTAAACCCGCCGTTGAGCACCACCGTTTCAATGCGCTGGTTGCGCAGCAGAAAGTCGAGGTCGGTCGGATAGAAAGCCGACAGCCGGCGCTTGCTTTCCACGCGCATGTCGCCCGGCTCCACGCGGGTAACCCACTCGGTCCAGCGCGAGCCTTCGATGGCATGCGCATCGGCATTCGGTATGGCGCCCACGTGCAGCGGAAAGGTGCGCCGCCACGCAGCCGGAATGCCGTTGATGTCATCGGCGCCATCGGGCCGCAGCACCGACTTGACGTGCACGATGCGCACGCCCAGCGCGCGGGCATCGTCGTGAAAGCTGTCGATGGGCGCCACCACGTCGCGCGCACGCGGCGCGGGGCAGGGGCAGTCGGGGCTGTCGTCCAGGTGGCCGCGGTGCATGTCGATGGAAACCACAGCCGTGGTGGCCGGATCGAGGTAGTCCGCAAACTGCGCCGCGCCGAGTTCGCGCTCTTCGCCGTACACCCAGGCCTTCATCGCCGCTCCTCCCGAACATAGGGTTGGCCGAGCGCGCCCGGCTCGTCGTCTCCGCCGCGCCGGGCCAATGCGACCCACACCATTACGCCCAGCGTTACCGCATAGGGCGTCATCATCACGAAGTACTGCGGCAGCTGCACCCCGGCCGCCGCAAGCTGGGGAATGAGCGCCTCGATGCAGCCGAACAGCAGCGCACCCACCAGCGCCTTCCATGGCGACCAGCGCGCGAAGATCACCAGCCCCACCGCAATCCAGCCGCGCCCGCCGGTCATGCCTGCGATCCACAGCTTGGTGCTCACCACCGAGATGTAGGCACCCGCAAGGCCCACCAGCGCCGAGCCTGCGAGCACCGCGGCCAGCCGCCATGTGGTGACGCGGATGCCGGCCGCATCGGCCGCCTGCGGGTTTTCGCCCACCGCGCGCAGCCGCAGCCCGGCCGAGGTGCGCGAGAAAAACCACGCCACTGCAACGAAGATGGGCAACGTGAGCCACACCATCGCGTTCTGCTCGAACAGCCGGCCAACGCCGGGCAAGAGAGACAGCGGCCACAGCGCCATCGAGCCGATGCCTTCGGTGGCGTGGTTGGTCCATTCGGCCAGCGAGCCGACAAGCGCCGTGAAGCCTTGGCAGAAGAACACCAGCGCGAGCCCCGCAATTACTTGGTTCACGCGCAGCCAGATCACCATCACCGCGAACAGCAGCGACACCGCGCTGGCCGCAAGCATGGCAAGCACCAGCGACACGCCGGGCTGCCCCAGGACGATTTGCGCACCGATGCCCGCGAGCGCACCCACCAGCATCAGCCCTTCGGCGCCCAGCGAGAGCACGCCCGCCCGCTCGCTGATGATCAGCCCCAGCGCCGCGAGCGCATAAGGCACCGCGAAGTCGGGCGTGCTCGCGAGCCAGTTCAGAACAATGCTTCCGCTCACTGCGCTTGCTCCCCACCCACGCGCCGCACCCGGTGGCGAATGAAGAAATCGCTCGACGCCACGCACACCACGATGATGGCCTGGATGAGCTGCACCATCGAGAACGGCACCTGGTAGAACACCTGCAGGCTGCGGCCCGTGACGAACAGCGCCGCCACCAGCAGCGCCACCACGGTGGCCGCCAGCGGGTTATTGCGTGCGAGAAAGGCGATGAGGATGCCCGAGAAGCCGTAGCCCTGGTAGAAGGCCTGCGTGAGCCGCCCCTCCTGCCCCGAGGCCACCGCAAAGCCCGCGAGCCCGGCCATCGCTCCCGACAGCAGCACGGCGCCATAGATGGTGCGGCGCACCGGCACGCCGTTGGCATGCGCCACGCGCGGGCTGGCATCGACAAAGCGCAGGTACAGCCCGGCCCGGCTCACGCCCACCAGCCACCACGCCAGCAGCGCCACCACCGCCGCGAGCAAGATGGCGCTGCTCACGCCGGCGCCCAGTTCGGGCAGCCGCTCGAAGGCGCGGAACTGCGGCGAATACGGAAAGTTGTCCTTCGGGTCCTTCCAGCTGCCGTACACCAGGTGCAGCAAGAAGTTGGCCGCCATGTAGTTGAGCATCAGCGTGGAGATGATCTCGTTCACGCCGAGCCTGATCTTCAGCCACGCCGGCCCCAGCACCCAGAGCAGCCCGCAGCCGATGGCGGCCGCGAACATCAGCGGCAGGCGCAGCGGCTCGGGGCCCACCTGCCACATCGAGACGGCCGTGGCGCCGATGGCGCCCCACACCATCTGGCCCTCGAGCCCCAGGTTCCAGAAGCGCGCGCGAAACGCCAGCGAGCCCGCCAGGCCCACGAGGATCATCGGCGCAGCCTGGAACAGCACGGCGCGAAAGTTCTGGCCGTCGAAAAAGGTCTGCATCACGAACTCGTTGGCGAGTTCGTCCGCGGGAACCCCGGCGGCCACAAGAATCGCGGCAGAAATTGCCAGGCCGGCCAGCAGCGCCGCCGCAAGAATCAGTGCCTGCCGCCGCCACCCCATGTGCTGGCGGATCTCCAGCGCATAGCGCCGGCGCGCCAGCGGCTGGCGCCGCGCGCGGTGCGCGGCTTCCGGGTCGGTTTGCGCGGGCTGCGCAATGGCCGCGAGCGTTGCGTCAACCATGGTCCACCATCGCCTGTCCAATCGCCTGCCGGTCGGCTGGCTGCGCGAATTCACCGGCGATCCGGCCGCGCGTCATCACGCCCACGCGGTCGGCCAGCTGCAGCACCTCGTCGAGGTCTTCGCTGATCAGCAGCACCGCTGCGCCGCCGTCGCGCGCCGCGCGCAGCCGCGCATGCACCTCGGCGCTCGCGCGCACGTCGAGTCCCCGGCTCGGGCTGTGCGCCAGCACCAGCGAGGGCGACTTGCCGAACTCCCGCGCAAGCACCAGCTTCTGTGCATTGCCGCCGGAGAGCAGCGCTGCCTTCTGCACCACCGAGCGCACCCCCAGCACATCGAAGGCGCGAACCGCCTCTTGCGTATCGGCCCGGATGCGACCGCGCCGCAGGCGCCATGCCGGGCCGTAGCGGCCGGTGTGCACGCGGCCTATGGCGTAGTTCTCGGCCACCGAAAGGCCGCCGGCCAGCGCAAGGCCATAGCGGTCGGCCGGAATCGCGGCAATGCCTACGTTGCGGCGCTCTGGTGCACTCATGGCCTTCAGGTCGCCGTGGCCGCTGAGGTGAATCTCGCCTTCGAGCGCACCGCCCGCATCGGGCAGGCCCATGATGGCGCCGGCCAGCTCGCCCTGTCCGTTGCCGCCCACACCGGCAAGGCCGTAGATTTCGCCCGCATGCAGTTCGAGGTCGACGCCGTCGAGGATGCGGCGGCCTTCTGGCGACGGCGCCGAGCGCAAGCCACGCACCGCGAGCCGCACAGCGCCGCGCGGCGACTTTGCTACCTGGAAACTTTGCGTGGCAATCGATTCGCCCACCGTGAGCTTCACCAGCTCGGCGACCGATGCGGTGTCGGGCGCCAGCGTGGCCACCGTGCGGCCGCCGCGCATCACCGTTACCCGGTCGGCATACGTTTTCACGTCGGCCATCTTGTGCGTGACCAGCACCACGGCGGAGCCGCTTCGCGCAAGGCCGCGCACGGTTTGCAGAAGGCGCGCAGCCTCCTGGTCGGTAAGCACCGCGGTGGGTTCGTCGAGTATCAGGATGCGGGCGCCCGCAAGCAGCACCTTGAGAATTTCCACCCGCTGCTGCTCGGCAATCGAGAGCGAATCGACGCGCCTTGCGGGGTCGATGTCGAAGCCCAGCTCCGAGGCCTTGTTGCGGATGTCACGCGAGATCTCGCGCAGGCGTTCTCCGTGGCTTTGAAACCCGGCCGGCGGCGGGGCGGTGAGCAGAATGTTCTCTGCCACCGTGAACGGCCGCACCAGCTTGAAGTGCTGGTGAACCATGCCGATGCGTTGCCTTGCCGCGTCGGCCGGGCCGGCAAAGCGCACCACGTTGTCGTCGACCAAGAGCTGGCCGGCTTCAGGTGCATAGAGCCCGGCCGCAATGTTCATCAGCGACGACTTGCCCGCGCCGTTCTCGCCCAGGAGCGCATGCACCTCGCCCCAGCGCGCGGCAAAGTGCGCGTCGGTCAGCGCCGCAAAGCCATCGAAGCTCTTGCGGATGCCGGTGAGTTCGAGCGCGTTGGGCATGCCGGATCGCCTTGCTTTTTCTTCTCTTGGGTTACTTCTGTGTGACCACGCCCTTGACGAACCAGTCCATCTTCCACAGATCGGCGTCCGAAAGCACCGCGCCCTTGGCCACGCGCTCCTTGCCGTCGCGGTCGGCAAGCGGGCCGGCATAGACCTGCTTGCCCTTCATGATCGCGTCGCGCTCGGCGGTAATGGCCGCGGCCTTGTCCTTGGGCACCGCGGGGCCGAAGCCAGCAATGTCGGTGCCGCCGTCCTTCATCTCGATGAAGGCGCCGTACTGGCCGGGCTTCCAGTCACCGGCCATGATCTTCTTGAGCTCGGGCGTCAAAAAGCGGTCCCACACCCACACCGACGAGCACAGCGTGGCCTTGGGTGCAAACTGGCGCAGGTCGCGGTGGTGGCCGGTGCCGTACACGCCGCGCTCCTGTGCCACGATCTGCGGCGTGGGCGAGTCCACGTGCTGCCCGATCACGTCGGCGCCCTGGTCGATCAGCGCGGCCGCGGCGGCGCGTTCCTTCACGGGGTCGTTCCAGGCGCCGGTGTAGATCACGTTGACGGTGGCGTTGGGGTTCATCTTCTGCGCACCGAGCGCGAAGGCGTTGATGGTCCAGTTCACCACGCCGAACGGATTGGCCGCAACGAAGCCGAGCTTGCCCGTCTTGGAGGCCGCACCCGCGGCCATGCCGCAGAGGTACTGGCTCTCGTAGGTGCGGCCGTAGAACGATTCGAGGTTGCTGCCGTTGGTGGTGCCCGAGCCATTGAGAAAAGCCACCCCCGGGTACTTGGCGGCCAAGTCCTTGAAGCTGTCCGAATAGCCGAAGGCGGTGCCGATCACGATGTTGGCACCGCGCTGGATGAACTTCTCGGCCGCAGGCTTGATGGCCGATGCGTCTTCGGGAACGTTCTCCACAAACTGGATCTTCTGGCCGATTTCCTTCTCGATCTTCACGCGCGCTTCGTCGAAGGCCTGCGTCCAGCCGCCATCGTTCTTCGGGCCGAAGTAAAGCATCGCGATCTTCGGCTTGTCCTTCAGCGTAAAGCCGTCGGCGGCTGCCGCGGGCAGCGAGACGAACGCGACGCCGGCTGCAAGCGCCAGGGCAAGGCCGGAGGTGAAGCCGTGGGTGGGAGTGCGCAGCATGGAGCGACCTTTCGTGAGAAGCAAGCCAGGAAAAAAAAGCGTTTGAAGACGGAGGTGCTGCGCGCGTCACATCATGAAGTTGATGCGAAACACGTTGCCTTCGGGGTCGAGCAGCACCGACTGGTACCAGTTGTAGTAAGTGACGTAGGGCGGCTTCACCAGCGTTGCGCCGGCCTCGAGCGCAACGGGCACCATGCGGTCCACGTCGTCCTTGCTGTCGACGTCGATGTTCAGCAAAAACTTGACGCCGCGCGTGTCGGAAAATTCGGCCAGGTGCAGCAGCTCATAAGCATCGAGCGCGTTGAAGCCGAGGCTCGACTTGCCGGTGTCGAGTCCGCGAAAGATCGGTGAGCGGATGGCCTCGATTTCGGCAAAGCCGAACACGCGCTGGTAGAAGCCGCTGAGCGCGACCACGTCCTTGGCGAAGACGTTGACGTAGGAGAGATGCGCCATGCTCAGGCCACGGCCTTGGTGCCGCCGAACGTCGTCTGCTTCACGAACTTGGAGGTCAGGTGGTCGCCCGATGAAATGGGCGCGTACTTCGGCTGCTCGCCCGGCGCAAGGCAGCTTGGCAGGCACTCCACCATCGCGTCGTAGTTGGGCTGGTGAAAAAACACCAGCGACTGCCGGCGGTTGGTGCTGGCCACCTCGAACGGCGGATTGACCACGCGGTGCAGCGTCGACACCCACTGGTCGTTGGTCCACTGCATCATCAGGTCGGCAATGTTGACCACCAGGCCGCCTTCCACCTGCGGCACGTCGACCCACTGGCCCGCCTTGTTGAACACCTGCAGGCCCTTGTCGTCGGGCAGCACGATGGTGAGGCTCCCGTAGTCGCTGTGCGCGCCTGCGCGCAACTGGCCCGGCAGCGGCGCTTCACGCTGCGGCGGATAGCTCAGCACGCGGAACATGCTGATGTGCTTGTCGATCTTGTCGTCGAAGAACATCTCGGGCAGCGCAAGCCCAAGCGCGAAGATGCGCATCAGCGAGCGCGAGAGATCGCTCATCGCCTCGAAGTAGGCTTCATACGCTTCGCGAAAGCCGTCTATCGGCGGCCAGCTGTTGGGCTCGAAATGCGGCCCGGCAGCGGGGCCGCGATGGTAGTCGTCGTCGGGCACGCCCGAGGGGCCGATCGAGAACGACTCCTTCAGGTCGCCGGGCGCGGCCTCTTCCAGGCTGTACGAAAGCCCTTCTTCGCCCACTGCGCTGTAGCCGCGCACCGCGTCTTCGCGCGGCCGGTCGACCTTGCGCTTCTCGGCCAGCGGCATGTCGAAGAACTCGCGCGAGAGCTTCGACACGCGCGCGATCAGTTCGGCCGGAATGCCGTGGTTGGTAATGACCAGAAAGCCGATGCTGCGGCAGGCCTCGTCGACTTTTCTGGCGACCTGCGCCTTGCCTTCGGCCGTGCCGCCGAAGTAGGGCGCGAGATCGATGATGGGTACGGACAGCAGGGTTGTCATGTGTCGGTCCTCGTGCTTGGCATGCCTTTCGCCATGCAACGTCTGTGCCAGTTGGACCAAATGGACAAAAGGCATTTGTCGCGTCAGCATGGTGCGCGCCGCGCGTGCCGGAAGGCCCGGCCGGCGCAACGCGATGCACCGCGGCCTTACAGTGGTGCGCGTTCAATGAAGAGCCTGCAAATCGAGAAGCGAGGGAAGATGCCGAAGACCAAGGCGCTGGCCACAGCCAGCAGCACAAAGAAGACCCCGGCGAAGAGCGCTGTGAAGGGCGCCGCGAAGGGCCTGGTGCGCAAGTCCGCGAAGCCCGCGGTGCGCAGCGCCTCGGCGGTGAGCCGCAGGCTGCGCCAGATCGAGGACAAGCGCAGCGCCATCCTCGGCGCGGCGCTGGGCCTGTTCTCGCGCTTCGGATTGCACGGCACGTCGATCGACCAGGTGGCGGCGCGGGCCGATGTGTCCAAGAGCAATCTGCTCTATTACTTTGCGAACAAGGAAGAGCTGTACGTGAACGTGCTGCGCGACCTGCTCGCGCTGTGGCTGGAGCCGCTGCGCGGCTTCAGCGCCGAGCAGGACCCGGGCGAGGCCATTGGCGGCTACATCCGCCGCAAGCTCGTGGTCTCGCGCGACCGGCCCGATGCGTCGCGCCTTTTCTGCCTTGAAATGATCCAGGGCGCGCCTTTGCTGCGCGACGAGCTCGACCGCGAACTGCGCACGCTGGTGGAGCGCAAGTCGGAGGTCATCCGTTCATGGGTCGCGTCCGGCAAGCTCGCACCGGTCGATCCGCATCACCTGATCTTCGCGCTCTGGGCCGTCACGCAGCACTATGCGGATTTCGGCGTGCAGGTGCAGGCGCTGACGGGGCACACGCTGGAGGATCCGGTGTTCTTCGAGCAGACGGTGGAGAACGTGCAGCGGATCGTGCTGCATGGGATTGCCCCGCGTTAGGAGTTACTCCCTTGGGATGACAGGGGCGGGTTGCGGACTTGCTCCCTCTCCCAAAGGGAGAGGAGAGAAGACCAGGTCAGTGCGGCGGCGCTGCTATCTCGTGATACCGCCGGTCGAAATAGATCAGGCTCTGCGCTGCCCCGCCAATGGCAATCGCCAGCGCCTCGCAGAACAGCACGTCATGCGTGCCCGCACTCGTCGCCTGCACCACGCGGCAGTCGAATGAGGCCGCGGCATCTTCCAGCACCGGCGATCCGGTCGCCTTGCGCCCCCAGCGGCCCGCGGCAAAGCGCTCGTCCATTGGCGTCTTGCCGCCGAACAGGCCCGACAGCGCCTGGTGGCCCGCCGCCAGCACGTTCACGCAGAGCACGCCGTTGGCCGTGAACGCGGGGTACACCGATGCCGACCGGTTCAGGCACACCAGCAGCATCGGCGGTTCATCGGTCACGCTGCACACGGCGGACGCGGTGAAGCCGGCGCGGCCCGCGGGCCCGTCGGTGGTGATGATGTTGACCGCCGCGCCCAGCCGCGCCATGGCGTTGCGGTAGTCGGCCTTGGGCAGCGCATGCGGCGCACCGCTTGGCATGACGTGGTTGGTGGCCATTGCGTTCAGCAGCATGGGAGGTTTCCGGAATGGTTTCAGGCCAGGACGCAGGCTTCTTCGAAGCCGAGCCGCGGCAGGCGGCCGAACACCTTGGCCGCATCGCCATGGCCAAGATTGATGAGGAAGTTGGTCGTCCAGTCGCTGCCTTCGAAGAACGCGGCATCCACCTTCGCCTTGTCGAAGCCCGACATCGGGCCTGCATCGAGCCCCACCGCGCGCACGGCGAGCAGCAGGTAGCCCGCCTGCATGCTGGCGTTGCGAAAGGCGGTTTCGTGCGCGGCCTCGGGGCTGCCGGTGAACCAGCTGCGCGCATCGGTATGCGGAAACAGCGTGGGCAGCTTGTCGTAGAACTTGCGGTCCCACGCTGCGATGACCGTGACCGGTGCGGCCATGGTCTTGTCGAGGTTGCCCTTGGAAAGCGCAGGCGCAAGGCGCTGCTTGCCCTCGGGCGTGCGAACGAACACGAAGCGTGCGGGCGAGCAGTTGGCCGATGTCGGGCCCATGCGGGCTAGCGCATAGACCTGACGGAGTTGCGCATCCGTCACGGGCTCCGCGGTCCAGCCGTTGTGGCTGCGTGCTTCGGTAAAGAGAAGTGCCAGTGCGGCGTCGTCGAGGGCTGAGGTGGTGGTCATGCGGGAACGCCGGGTGCGCTGACCCGGGAAAGAAAGTCGAGCAGGCTGCGGTTGAAGGCGTCGGCCGCGGTCACGCTGTGCGCATGGCCGCCGTGCGGCATGAAGTGCAGCGTCACGTCGTGAAGGCCATCGGCCAGGTGCTGCGAGCAGGTCCACGGCACCAGCGCGTCGTCCATGGCGGCGGCCACCAACGTGGGCGCGGTGATGTCGCCAAGATGCGCGTCGATGTCGAAGGCGCGCAGCGCCGCAATGCGCGCACGCATGTTGGTCTCGCCCGGAAAGTGCGCAAACGCATGATCGACCTCGTCGGCCACGCGCTGTGCATGTTCCGCGCACCAGGCCGCGGGGTACAGGAAGATCGGCTGCGCTTCCACGTACGCGCGCGGCCCGCAGGCATCAAGCAGCGCAAGCCGCGTATCGAAACAGCGCGCTGAATGCGCATTGGGCTTCGACCACGCATTGACCAGCACCAGGCTCGCCACGCGCGAGGGCTCATCGAGCGCAAGCTGCAGACCCACGAGCCCTCCCAGCGCATGCCCCACCAGGTGGCATCGCGGCGTCGATGTGGCGTCCAGAATCTGCACCACGTCGCGCGCCATGTCGGCAATGGCGTAGCCCGCGTCCAGTGCGGCGGGGCTGCGGCCCGTGCCGCGCTGGTCGTACGCAATCACGCGATGGCCCGCCGCCACGAGCGCGCCGATCTGCGGTTGCCAGAAGGCGGCCGAACCGCCCAGGCCCGACGACAGCAGCACCGCCTCGCCGTCGGCCGGCCCATGCACTTCGTAGTGCAGCGGCATGCTCAGGCCTTGTTGCCGACGTGGGCGATGGAGGCGATTTCGACCAGCGCTTCGGGCTTTACCAGGCCGCACTGAATGCAGTAGCGCGCCGGCTTGGTGCCCGGAAAGAACTCGGCGTACACCGCGTTCACATTCGCGTAGTCGGCCCAGTCCTTGATCATGATCATGTTGAAGGTCACGTCGTCCATGGTGCCGCCGGCTGTTTTGATCACGTTCCGGATCGTCTCGAGCACGTGGCGTGTCTGCGCCGAGGCGTCGCCCACGTGCACCACGTTGTTGTCCTTGTCGAAGGGCAGCGTGCCCGACACGTAGACCACGCCGTCGGCCATGGTGCCGGGCACGAACGGGGCGATGGGCGTGGTGGTTCCGGCGGGGATGATGGCTTGCTTGGGCATGAGGACGGGCTCCTTTAAAAAAAATCAGGCAATGGCCGCTTCGGCCGGCACAGGCTGCGCGGCGGGCTCGGGTGCAAAGGTGGCGCAGAACTGGTCCACGGTCGAAACCCAGCCGAAGAAGGTCTCGACGTTGTAGACCGAGGCCTTCTGTATGGCTGCACCGCCAAGCTCGTGCGTGGCGTCTTCGAGCATCACCGCGAAGTATTCGAGGTGAAAGGCATCGCGCAGCGTCGACTCTACGCACACGTTGGTCGCAATGCCGGTGAACACCAGATGGCGGATGCCGCGTGCGCGCAGCGTGCTGTCGAGCGTGCTGTTGAAGAAGCCGCTGTAGCGCGTCTTGGGCACCACGATGTCGCCGGGCTGCGGCTTCATTTCTGCAATTAGCTCGTAGTCCCAGCCGCCCTTGGCGAGGAATTTGCCCGCCAGCTCGGGCTTGGCGCGCATGGTCTTGAGCGCGTTCGACTTGTGCCAGTTGGGCGAGCCTGGTCCGCCGGCCTCGACGTAGGCGGCGTCCCAGCCGTTCTGCAGAAACACGACCAGCATGCCGGCCGCGCGCGCCGCGGCAATGGTGCGCGCAATGTTGGCAATGGTGCCTTGCGCGCCGGAAATATCGAAGCCCGCGGAGTCGACATAGCCGCCGATGGATGCATAGGCGTTCTGCATGTCGACCACGATCAGGGCGGAGTCGGTCGCATGCAGCGCCAGCGGTTCGGGCCTGGCGGGCAGCACCAGCGGCGCGGGTGCGCCGGGCAGGCGCGGGGCGCCGACTGGCGTGGTCGAGGTGAGGGTGGTGTTGCGTGCGGGCGTGGCCATGCGCGTCTTTCCTTTCAGGCCGCAAGGCGCTCGGGTTCGGCCTGCGAGGGCACGGGGCTTTGCACATGCGCGCGGCTCTTCATCAGCGGCTGGATGCGCTCGCCGAAGGCTTGCACGCCCTGCACAAAGTCGTCGAAAGTGAGCAGCACGCCTTCGGTGCCCGGCACTTCGGCCATCTCGTCGAGCAGGCGCGCAACCGTGGCGTAAGAGCCCACCAGCGTGCCCATGTTGATGTTGACGGCCGAGGTCGGGTCGGACATCTGGCGCACATTGGTGTCGGCACCCGACCTGGTGTCGGCCGCGCCCTGCTGGCCCAGCCACGCAATGGCTTCGTGGTCGGCACCGGCCTTGTAGTGCTCCCACTTGGCGCGCGCGGCCTCGTCGGTTTCGTCGGCAATCACCATCATCAGCACGTAGGTGGTCACGTGGCGGCCGGTCTTGCGCGTGGCCTCGATCAGTTTCTCGGCCGCGGGCGCAAAGGCCTTGGGCGTGTTCACGCCCTTGCCGAAGCAGAAGTTGTAGTCGGCGTATTTGGCGGAAAAGTCCATGCCCGCATCGCTCTGGCCCGCGCAGATCACCTTCATGCCGGCCTGCGGCCGGGGGCTCAGGCGGCAGTCGTCCATCTGGAAGTGCGCGCCCTTGAAGTCGGACTGCCCGGTGCCCCACAGGTCGCGCAGCACCTGGATGTATTCGGAAAGGTATTGGTAGCGCGTGCCGAAGAACTGGTCGCCGGGCCACATGCCCATCTGCGAATACTCGGGCCGCTGCCAGCCGGTGACAAGGTTCAGGCCAAAGCGGCCGTTGGAGATCGAGTCGATGGTCGATGCCATGCGCGCGACGATGGCCGGCGGCATCACCAGCGAGGCCGCGGTGGCAAAGAGCTTGATCTTGGTGGTGACGGCCGCAAGCCCCGCCATGAGCGTGAACGACTCGAGGTTGTGGTCCCAGAACTCCGTCTTGCCGCCAAAGCCGCGCAGCTTGATCATCGAAAGCACGAAGTCGACGCCGTAGCGCTCGGCCGTGAGCGTGATCTCCTTGTTGAGTTCGAAACTCGGCTTGTACTGCGGTGCGTTTTCGGAGAGCAGCCAGCCGTTGTTGCCAATGGGAATGAAGATGCCGACGTTCATGCAGAAGCTCCAGTTGCGGTGTCGCAAAGCCCTATGCATGGCGCGTGCCAGTTGAAAAAGTCCTTTCAAATCAATGCGTTGTGTGTTTTTGAATGTTTCTTTTTGACCATTTGGTCCAAAGTGGAGCAGGCGAACTGCCCAACCTGCGGCAGCACGGTGCGCCCCAAGGCCAAACCGGTGCAGCGACCGCGTCATCGATCGCGCGGCAAAATCACCCCATGCCCAAGACCCCACTTCGCGCCGCCGCTGCCGTCGGCGGTACTGCAGACGACATCGAGGCCGCGTTCTATGAGGCGCTGCAACGCGGCGACATCGAAGCACTGATGGCGTGCTGGGCCGACGAGGACGAGGTGTTCTGCGTGCATCCCGGCGGCCCCCGCCTGGTGGGCGCCACGGCAATCCGCGCGGCTTTCGAGCAGATGTTCGGCAACGGCGCCATCCACGCCATGCCTGCGCGGGTGCGCAAGATCGAGTCGCTGGCAAGCGCGGTGCACAACGTGCTCGAACGCATCGAGGTGCTCACCGCCGAAGGCCCGAAGCACGCCTTTGTGCTAGCCACCAACGTCTATCACAAGACTGCCGAAGGCTGGCGCATGGTGGCGCACCATGCGAGCCCCGGCAGCGCGCGGGAGCCCGTCGACGCGAACGACCCGCCCCAAATCTTGCACTGAGAAATGCCTGGCGACGTTTCTTCCCCGCACTCATCCATGGGCTACGGCGCGCCGCGCTGGCTGCCCGGCGGCAACCTGCAGACCATCTGGGCGGCGCTCTATGCGCGCCGCTTCAACGGGCCGGCGCCGGTGTACCGCCGCGAGCGCTGGAACACGCCTGACGGCGACTTCATCGACGTCGATTTTGTCGATGCGGCCACACCGGGCCCACGGCCGCTGCTGGTGCTGTTCCATGGGCTGGAGGGCTCGTCGCGCAGCCACTATGCCGAAGCTTTTGCCACCTTTGCGGCCGAACGCGGCATGGCCTTTGCCGTGCCGCATTTCAGGGGCTGCAGCGGCGAACTCAACCTGGCCCCGCGCGCCTACCACTCGGGCGACTACGAAGAAATCGACTGGATCCTGCGGCGCATGCGCCAGCGCCAGGCACTCCACGGCGGCGGGCCTGTGCTGGCGGCGGGTGTTTCGCTGGGCGGCAATGCGCTGCTGCGCTGGGCCTGCGAGGCGGGCGAAACGGCCCATGCCTCGGTTGCCGCCGTGGCCTCGGTGTGTGCGCCGCTCGATCTTGCGGCGGGCGGCGAGGCCATCGGCCGCGGCTTCAACCGGCTGGTCTACACGCGCATGTTCCTGGCGACCATGAAGCCCAAGGCCTTGGCCAAGCTGGCCCAGTTTCCGGGGCTTTTCGACCGCGAGCGTCTGATGGCGGCAAGAGACCTCTACACCTTCGACGACGTGTTCACCGCGCCGCTGCACGGCTTTCGCAACACCGACGACTACTGGGCGCGGGGCTCGTCCAAGCCGCACCTGAGCGCGATTCGCGTGCCCGCGCTGGTGGTGAATGCGCTGAACGACCCGTTCATTCCGGCCCGCAGCCTGCCGGGCCCGGGCGAAGTGGGCCCGCACGTCACGTTGTGGCAGCCTGCGCATGGCGGCCATGTGGGCTTTCCGCTTGGCGCGCCGCCGGGGCACGTGCGCGGCATGCCGGAGAGCGTCGGTAGCTGGCTCGGGCAGTTCGCCTAGGCCCGGCTGCCGCGCAGGCGCGCAAAATAGCTTGCATGGACGACATCGTTAAACAAGCGCTCGCCAAGTGGCCCAACGTGCCGCATTGCTACGGCTGGCTTGGCCTGGACGCGCGCGGCAACTGGTACATGCGCGACGACCGCACCCAGGCCCAGGGCCCGTTTCCGGCCGCAAAGGGCTCGATGCTGCGGCACGACAAGCTGATCGATTTCATTCACCGCAACTACGAGCGCGACGCGGAAGGGCAGTGGTTCTTCCAGAACGGCCCCCAGCGCGTGTACGTCGAGCTGGAGGCGGCGCCCTTCGTCTGGCGCATTGCGGACGACAACGGCTTTGCCGTTACGGCCCATACCGGGCAGGCCGCCGATGTCTCGGGCTGCCTGCTCGACGAGGAGGGGCGCCTTTACCTGGTCGCTCCCATCGGGTTGGGGCTGGTTCATACGCAGGACGTGGGCCTGGCGGCCAATGCCATCGAGCAGAGCCTGTGGACGCCCGAACAGGTGCGCGCCGCCGACCTGCCGCAGCGCTTCGGCCATGTGCTGAGCCCCGCGGCCCGCCAGCCGGTGGCCGCTGCCAAACCCTGATTGGCCGCCCTGCAGGCGTAAAAAAGCCGGCGCGAAGCCGGCTTTTGCTTTTGGGGCAGCGCGCCCCCGGGTTCTGCTTACTTGGCCGCGCTGGCCGGTGCGGCAGCCGAGGCAGCACCTTCGGCAGGCGCCGCGCCTGCGGCGGGGCGGTCTGGCACCGGGAACTTGGCGCCGCCTGCATTGGCCAGGTAGACCACGGCACGGCCGATTTCGAGGTCTTCGAAGTCGCCGCCGCCCTGGGGAGGCATGGCGCCCTTGCCATGCAGCGCATGGTCGAGCAGCGTTTCATAGCCCTGGCCGATACGCGGGCCCCAGGCAGCGGCGTCGCTCAGGTGGGGCGCGCCGGGAATGCCGGGCGAGCCGTGGCAGGCAATGCACTGCGTCTTGAAAACCGTTTCGCCTGTTGCCAGGGGGCGGTTTGCGTCGCGGATTTCAATGGCACCGACCTTCTTGAGGCGGTCGGCCACTTCGCGGTTGCGCGCGTCTTGCGACACGCCGTAGAGCGCCATGTTGTCGCCCTCTGCCGTGCCCGCGGGCTTGTTGCCCGAAACCACATAGGCCACAAGGCCCACGATGATCAGGATGGGAGCAAGAAAGGAGAAAAATACCGCCAGCAGCAGTTGCTTCGGGTTTTTGATCGGGCCGGTGTGGGCGTCTTCTGTGGCCTGGTAATGCGGGTCTGCGCTCATGGCGTCCTCAATAACGGGGGCTCGTCGGGGGGCTTTTTCGAATCAACCGGCGATTATAGAGAGGCCCTCCGCCCAAAGGACGGAAGGCCGCTCCGGAGCCGTCGCGCGAAAGCCTCAGCCCTTGTTCTCGCGGCCTGTCCAGCCGCCGCCCAGCGTCTTGTAGAGCGTGACCTGGTTCTGCAGCTGCAAGAGCCGCGTGGTCACTGCCGACTGCTGCGCCGTGTACAGCGAGCGCTGCGCGTCGAGCAGGTCCAGCGCGCTGGCAATGCCGTTGCGGTAGCGCATGTCCGAAAGCTTGAAGCGCACCGCCTCGGCATCGGCCTGCGCACGCTGCGCCCGCACCTGTTCGCCCAGCGTGGCGCGGCCGGCCAGGGCGTCCGCCACTTCGCGGAAAGCGGTTTGAATGGATTTTTCGTACTGCGCCACCGCAATCTCGCGCCCGGCCTTGGCCGAGTCGAGCCCCGCGATGTTGCGGCCCGCATCGAAGATGGGCAGCGTGATCTGCGGCGCAAAGGCCCAGGCCTTCGATCCGCTGTCGAACAGGCCCGAGAACTCGCTGCTCGCGGTACCGATCGAGGTGGTGAGCGAGACGCGCGGAAAGAACGCCGCGCGCGCCGCGCCGATGTTGGCGTTGGCCGCAATCAGCTGCTGCTCGGCCGAGCGGATGTCCGGCCGCTCGGCCAGCAGGTCTGAGGGCAGGCCCGCGGGCACCTCGGGCATCGGCTTGATGCCGTCCAGGCCCCTGGCGCCGCCGGCCGTGGCTTCTGCCGGCACCGGCGCACCCAGCAGCAGGGCGAGCGCGTTCTCGTCCTGCTGGCGCGTGCGCAGCTGCTGCGCGTAAGAAGCACGTGCGGTTTCGGCCAGCGAGTTCGCGGCCTGGAAGTCCAGCTCCGACGACACGCCGTTGTCGAAGCGCAGCTTGGTCAGGCGCACCGATTCTTCGCGCGTCACCATCGTCTGGCGCGTGAGCTCGAGCAGTTCGTCGTCGGCAATCAGCGTGAGCCAGCCGGTGGCAACCGCGGCAATCAGGCTGATCTGCGCGGCCTTGCGCGTTTCTTCGGTGGCAAGGTATTGCGCCAGCGCCTGGTCCTTCAGGCTGCGGATGCGGCCGAAGAAGTCGATCTCCCAGGCGGTAATGCCCAGGTTCACGCTGTACTGCGACGACACGCTGCCCGCGCTGCTGTCGAAGGCCTGCAGCTGGTTGGGGCTCGAGCGCGAGCCGCTGCCGGTAAGGCCCAGCGCCGGAAAGAGGGCAGAGCGCTCGATCTGGAACTGCGCGCGCGCCTGCTCGATGTTGAGCACCGACACCCGCAGGTCGCGGTTGTTGGCCAGCGCGGTCTGGATCAGGCCGGCAAGGCGCGGATCGGTGAAGAAGTCTTGCCACGGCAGGGCGGCCGCGGCCTGGCCCGCCGGCTGCGCCGGATCGCCCGGAAAGGTGGTGGGCACCGGCGCCGCGGGGCGCTCGTAGGTTGGAATGAGCGAGCAGCCGGCCAGCAGCATGGCTGCGGCCAGGGCGGTAGGAATGAATTTCTTAGTCATGTGTCTTTTCCTCCGTGATGCCGGCGGCCTCTGCATGCCGCTTGTCGGCTTCATGCTGGCGCGCGCTGCCCTTGAACAGGCCGCGCACCACCACGAAGAAGACCGGCACGAAGATCACGGCCAGCACCGTGCCCGTGACCATGCCGCCGAGCACACCGGTGCCAATGGCGCGCTGGCTGGCCGAGCCGGCGCCGGAGGCAATGGCCAGCGGCACCACGCCCAGGCCAAAGGCCAGCGAGGTCATGATGATCGGGCGGAACCGCAGGTGCGCCGCGGCCAGGGCCGATTCAATGATGCCCTTGCCCTGCGCCTGCAGGTCTTTTGCAAACTCGATGATCAGAATCGCGTTTTTCGCCGAGAGGCCGATGATGGTGATCAGGCCCACCTGGAAGTACACGTCGTTTGAATAGGCGCGCAGCATGGTTGCCAGCAGCACACCCAGCACGCCCAGCGGCACCACCAGAATGACCGCCAGCGGAATCGACCAGCTCTCGTACAGCGCAGCCAGGCACAGGAACACCGCCAGAATTGCGAAGCCGTACAGGATGATGGCCTGCGAGCCCGCGAGCTTTTCTTCGCGCGACTGACCCGTCCACTCGAAGCCGAAGCCTTGCGGCAACTGCGCGGCGAGCTTTTCCATCTCGGCCATCGCAGCACCCGTGCTGAAGCCCGGCGCCGCGTCGCCGCTGATGCGGATGGCGGGGTAGCCGTTGTAGCGCACCGTTTGCGTGGCGCCCGTTACCCACTTGGTGGTGGCAAAGGCCGAGAGCGGCACCGGCTGGCCCTGCGAGTTGCTGGCGTTCAGCTTCAGCAGGTCGTCCGGCTGCATGCGCGCCGGCGCATCGGCTTGCACCACCACGCGCTGCAGGCGGCCGCGGTTCGGAAAGTCGTTGATGTAGCTCGAACCCAGGCCGGTCGACAGCGTGGCGTTGATCGCATCGAAGGTCACGCCCAGCGCACTGGCCTTGTCCCGGTCGATGTCGATCTGCAGCTGCGGCGCGTCTTCCAGGCCGTCAGGGCGAACCTGCGCCAGGATCTTGCTTTGGCTGGCCATGCCCAGCAGCTGGTTGCGCGCGTTGATGAGCGCCTCGTGGCCCGCACCCGAACGGTCTTGCAGCCGGAAGCTGAAGCCGCTCGCGTTGCCCAGTTCAGGAATGGGCGGCGGGCTCAGCGGGTAGATGAACGCGTCGCGAATGCCCGAGAGCGCACCGAAGGCGCGGCCCGCAAGCGCGCTGGCCGAATGGGCCGGGTCTTTGCGTTCTTCCCAGTCTTTCAGCGTCACGAAGGCAAGGCCGGCGTTCTGGCCCTGGCCCGAGAAGCTGAAGCCCATCACGCCGACCATGCTCTGCACTTCGGGCTGCTTCAGGATGAAGCCTTCGACCTGCTGCATGACCGACAGCGCACGCTCTTGCGTGGCGCCTGGCGGCAGCTGCACGTTCACGATGATGTTGCCCTGGTCTTCTGCCGGCAAGAACGAGCTTGGCAGCCGCAGGTAGGTAAACACCACCGCGCCGATGATCACGGCATAGATGATCAGGTAGCGCGCGGCGCGCCGCAGAATGCGCGCGACGATGCCTTCGTAGCCCTTGGCTGTGCGCGAAAAGCCGCGGTTGAACCAGCCGAAGAAGCCGCTCTTTTCATGGTGGTGGCCCGCTTCGACCGGCTTGAGCAGCGTGGCGCACAGTGCCGGCGTGAGAGACAGCGCCATGAAGGCCGAGAAGGCGATCGACGTCACCATGACCGCCGAGAACTGGCGGTAGATGTTGCCCGTGGAGCCCGCAAAAAATGCGAGCGGCACAAACACCGAGATCAGCACCACCGTCACGCCGATGATGGCGCCCGAGATCTGCCGCATGGCCTTGCGGGTGGCTTCGAGCGGCGAAAGCCCCTCTTCGCTCATGATGCGCTCGACGTTTTCGACCACCACAATGGCGTCGTCCACCACGATACCGATCACCAGCACCATGCCGAACATGGTCAGCACGTTGATCGAGAAGCCCAGCGCAAGCAGCGAGGCGAACGTGCCCAAGAGCGCAATTGGCACCACGATGGTTGGAATGATCGTGTAGCGCCAGTTCTGCAAGAACAGGAACATCACCACAAACACCAGCGCAATGGCTTCGAGCAGCGTCTTCACCACTTCGGTGATGGAGATCTGCACAAAGCGCGAGCTGTCGTACGGAATGTCCCACTTCACGCCCGGCGGAAAGAAGCGCTGCAGCTCTGCCATCTTGGCGCGGATGGCCTTGGCCGACTGAAGCGCGTTGCCGTTGGGCGTGGGCTGCACGCCCACACCCACCGCCGGCACGCCGTTGAGCCGCGCCGAGGTGGCATAAGACTGGCCGCCAAGCTCGACCCGCGCCACGTCTTGCAGCCGCACGGTCGAGCCGTCGGGGTTGGCGCGCAACACAATCTTCTTGAACTGGTCGACGTTGGCCAGCTGGCCGTTGACCACCACCGTGGCTGCAATGGCCTGGCCGGGAATGTTGGGCAGGTCGCCCAGCGTGCCCGAAGACACCTGCGCATTCTGTGCGCGAATCGCGTTGTTCACGTCCGTGGCCGACAGGTTGAAGCCTTGCAGCTTGGCCGGGTCGATCCAGATGCGCATCGCGTTTTCGGAGCCGAACAGCTGGGCCTGGCCCACGCCCACCACGCGCTGCAGTTCAGGCACCACGTTGCGCGCGGCATAGTCGCCAAGCGCCACCGGGTCGAACTGCGGGTTGTCCGAAGACAGCATCACGAACATCAGGAAGTTGTTGCGCGACTTGTCTACGCGCACACCCTGCTGCGTTACCGCGGCCGGCAGGCGCGGCGTTGCGCGCGAAAGCCGGTTTTGCACGTCCACCTGTGCAAGGTCGGGGTTGGTGCCCGCCTCGAAGCTGATGGTGATGGTGCCGGTGCCGTCCGCCTGGGCCACCGATTCCATGTAGATCAGGCCCGGCGAACCGTTCATTTCGCGTTCGATCACGGACAGCACGCTGTCTTCCAGCGTCTGGGCCGAGGCGCCGGGGTACGCCACGTTGATCACGATGGCCGGCGGTGCCACCGGCGGGTATTGCGAGATCGGCAGCTGGGTAATTGCCACGCCGCCCATCACCAGGACGAACAGGGCGATCACCCAGGCGAAGATCGGGCGGTCGATAAAGAATTTGGCCATGCGGGCGCGCTCCTGCTATTACTTCTTTTCGGCCGGCGCAGCCGCCGCACCGCTGGCTGGCGCCGCCGCGGCAGACGCCGCCGGCGCTGCCGGTTTTGCCGCACCGTTGGGCGCCGGCTTGGTCCATGGCACCGCCTTTACCGGCGTGCCGGGCGGCATCATCTGCAGCTTCTGGAAGCCGTCGACCATTACCTGTTCGCCCGCCTTCAGGCCGTCGAGCACCACCCACTGGTTGTCCTTGGCGGCGCTGATCTTCACCGTGCGCTGGCTGATCTTGCCGTCGGCACTGACCACAGACACCGTGTCGCCCTGCTGCGTGCGCGTAACCGCCTGCTGGGGAATGGTGATTGCGTTTGTGGCCTGCGCCTGCTCAAGCTTTACGCGCACATACAGGCCGGGCAGCAGCTCGCCCTTCGGGTTGGGCACCTCGGCGCGCAGCGTGACCTGGCCCGTGGCCTGGTCCACCGTCAGGTCGGAGAACAGCAGCTTGCCCGGCAGCGTGTAGTCGGTGCCGTCTTCGAGCACCACCGTGACGCTGGCGGCCTCTTCGCCGTTGGCGCGCTTGTACTGGCCCGCAGCCAGTGCGCGGCGCAGCTTCAGCACGTCGGATGCCGACTGCGTGAAGTTCACGTACATCGGGTTGATCTGCTGCACCACCGCCAGCTCGGTTGCGTCGCCCTGGCCCACCAGCGCGCCTTCGGTTACCAGCGCGCGGCCGATGCGGCCTGCAATGGGCGAGGTTACGTCGGCGTAGCCAAGGTTGATCTTGGCGGTTTGCACGGCGGCGCGGCCCGCGGCCACATCGGCCTCGGCCGTTTTTTGCGCGGCCACGGCGTTTGCGTATTCCTGCTTGCTGACTGCGTTGGCCTCGACCAGCGGCTTGTAGCGGTCGGCCAGCGCCTTCGCCTGCACGGCGTTGGCCTCTGCCCGGGCCAGCGTGGCCTGCGCGTTTTGCGAGGCTGCCACCAGCGGTGCCGGGTCAATGCGGAACAGCAGCTGGCCCGCCTTTACATCGCTACCTTCGCGGAACTCGCGCTTCAGCAGAATGCCCGAGGCACGGGCGCGAACCTGCGCCACGCGCGAGGCTTCGAGCCGGCCCGGCAGCTCGGTTACCAGGCCCACGTCTGTTGGCGTGGCAACCACCACCCCCACTTCAGGCGCCGGGCGGGCGCCGCCACCGGCTGCGCCACCCTTGCCAGCGGGCGCATCGCCCTTGGAACAGGCCGCGAGCGTCAGCACCACAACGGCGGCCACGATCGCGAGGCGCGGCGAGAACGAAGATTGACGCGAAACATGCAGGAGAGGCATGCGAATCCTTTGAAGCAAAGACAGGAGATGGCGCGTTCGCGATGCGAACAGAAAGCCAGCATAAACAGCCGGGCCATCGGGGAAGCCCGATAGTTTACATACATTCATGGATGTATAGTGACAGCATTGAATGGCCCCATGGTTCGGAAAGGGCTTGGCTTTACAAATCAGGAGACTTGGTGGCACGTCGTACGAAGGAAGAAGCACTGGCTACACGGAATCGGTTGCTCGATGCCGCGGAGCTGCTGTTTCAGGCGCAGGGTGTTTCGCAAACCTCGCTGCAGCAAATTGCGCAGCAGGCCGGCGCGACCCGTGGCGCAATTTATTGGCACTTCAAGGACAAGGCCGACCTGTTCAACGCCATGATGGAGCGCGTCATCCTGCCGCTGGAGGCCGGCCCCCGGGCCGCCGCGGCGGCCGGCACCGACGACCCCCTGGCCGAGATTGAAGAGGGCATGGTGCATGCGCTTACCCTCATGACCACCGACCCCCAGGTGCGCCGCGTGTTCGACGTGGCCACCCACAAGGTTGAATACACGCACGACATGGCCTCGGTGCAGCAGCGCCACCTGGACGCGCGCAACGCCTGCGTGACCGATTTTGAAAAAGCCCTGCGCCTGGCCGCCCGCCGCGACCAGGTCAAGCTGCCCGTGCCCGGCCACGTGGCCGCACAGGGCCTGCACGCACTGCTGAGCGGGCTCATACAGAACTGGCTGCTCGACCCCACCGCCTTCGAGCTGGTGTCTACCGGCAGGCGCACCTTTCGCGTTTACCTGGCCGGCCTGGGTTTTGAACGGAACTCGACCGCGGGTGTCGGAAACGAAGCAGAAGAAGTCGCCGCCTGATAGGCGATAATGCGTGGCTCCGGTTCTGCCGGAACCCAGATTCCTCGCTGTATTTCAACGGATAGAATTCGGCCCTCCGAAGGCTGAGATCCAGGTTCGATTCCTGGCGGCGGGACCAAATGCGAAAGCCGGACACTTTTAAAGGTGTCCGGCTTTTTTTGTTTCTTATCTGGGCGATGCTTTTCTATCGCCAGATTGGTCCGAGTAATTCCATGGAATCCGATGGTGGTGAGGGCGAGGTACAAAATCGGCGGATCAGGAGGGCGAAAACCAATTTCCTCCTCATTTTCCTGAGACATTCGCGGTCTGCGGCTCGGATGGCGGCAGTGTCCACTATCACTGGACCGTCTGAGACTAGGCCTCGCAGGATGCACACTAGTTCCGACGGGGCGCGATCTTTGTTCTACACACCTGCTTCCAAACCCGTCAGGCGCTGCTAGGGGCGTTCCTTACCAAAAGCGACCGTTTACCCGGGCATCCTGCTCAAGCCGGAAGATCAACTCATAACACTTCTGCAGGTAGCCACAGGCCCTTCTAAACGTCGCTAGACTGACGCCTCAAAACGAGGAGGCGATGGATGAGAAAGGTGAACCGTGGAAGCGCGACGTTGCCCGAAATCCTGCATGGGGACGAGGTGCGTGCGGCCAAGGCTGCGTTGGCCGAGCACTATCGGCTTGACCCGCAGGAGCGTGCCCGCAGAAGGCCGCCGCTCAATGCCAAGATCTGGACGTCGGCCATGGTGCGACGGCAGGTTGCCGAGGTTTTCTTGTCCAAATGCGCCTATTGCGAGACCCCGCTGGACAGCTCCAATTCTGGCGACGTCTCGCATCACCGGCCACCCGGCAATGCGGTCGGCTTTCGGGACCAATCAGACGTTGCCAGTCCTGACCATTACAGCTGGTTTGCCTATGAATGGGAGAACATTTTTCTCTCATGCGCGGCCTGCAACCGGGCAAAGCGCAACTTGTTTCCCGTCCAAGGCCCGCGCGCGCGCTTGCGTTCTAGCTGGGCTGAGGCCGAGAACGGTGAAGAGGCGCTTTTGGTCAACCCCTGTCGGGTTGAACCGCGCAAGCACATGCGCTTTGGGGTCGATGGCAGCGTCGTTGGAGCGGATGAGGTGGGGCGCGTCACTGTGGAGGTATTGAATCTCAACCGACCCGACTTGACCCAGGTCAGAGCTCAAACATTCAGGCAATGTTTCGAGTTGCTCGATCAAGGACGAACCGACGAAGAATACTTAAACGGATTCCGCCGAGCCTTGCTCGACGAGGCCCCCTTTTGCGGCGCTATGCGCGTCATATTTTTCGAGCTTCTCTCCGACTTCAACTCGTCGGCCAGTCTCCCGAAGCCATCGTTTCGAACCATTGTTGACGATGCCATCCACACTTCGAAGGTTGCCAGCGACAAACAGTGGCGAGAGCTAGTCGACCATGCGGAATCTGGCGCACCGCTTCTGGATCGGAACTCGTGGCGCCCGCTTGAAGAGCAGCTCATGACGCGCTTTCAGTGGGAGCCCCGCACGTCGCAGCTGCGCCGAGTTCGTATCCAGAATTTCAAAGGTATAGCGAACCTTGATCTTGAAATCCCGCACGCCGATCCTCATGAGACCGGCGCGCCTTGCATGATGCTGCTCGGAGAAAACTCCACAGGCAAGAGCACCACATTGCAAGCCATTGCACTGGCGATGATGGGGTCACCCATGCGCGCACGCATGGGGGTGTTGCCGGAGGACTTTCTTCCGCGCGAGGTTTCCGGTTGGCAACTTGATGACACCGTCATGCCGGAAGTCATCCTGGATTTCGACACCGGTGAGCCTGTGCGCCTGCAGATCGACCCGCTGACCAAGCGCTTCATCGGGGAAGAGCAACCGACCATGATGCTGATGTCTTTCGGCTCTCGTCGTTTCTTTGGCAAGGAGGGCGTTCGCCGGCAACCCGCCTCGACGCTGCGCTCCTTGTTTGATCCTTTTGCCAAGCTCCAGCATCCGGGCCGGTGGCTCCAGGGGCTCGCTCCAGATGCCTTTGACGCGCTCGCACGCGCATTGCGCGAGGTGCTGGTGCTCCAACCGGAAGACCGCATTGGGCGAGACGAAGAGGGGCGCCTGTTCGTTCATGCACATGGGCGCGACACGCCATTGGAGCGACTGAGTGATGGCTACCGCTCCCTGATCGCAATGGTCCTGGACATCATGCGTGACATGCTCAAGGCATGGGGTGACCTAGAAAACGCGCGCGGCCTGGTGCTGATCGACGAGATCGAAACGCATCTGCATCCGCGATGGAAGTTGCGCGTTGTCTCGGCACTTCGCAAGGCCATGCCCAACGTTCAGTTTGTTGCCACCACACACGATCCGCTGTGTCTCAGAGGCATGCGGGACGATGAGGTGCAGGTGTTCGTGCGCGACGAGGCGCACAGGATCGAGGTTCTGAGCGGCTTGCCTGACGTTCGTGGGCTGCGCGCGGAGCAGCTCCTGACGTCCGACTACTTCGGTCTCGCCAGTACGGCGGATCCTGACGTAGAGAGCGCGTTGGAGCACCTCGCGCTGCCTGCGGGCATCCGATCACAGGCACGCGACGAGGACATTCGCGCGTTGCAGGCTTTCAAGTGGCTCGGTGACACGCCGGTTGAGCAGATCGTCAACGAAGCGCTGCGCCGGTTCGTCGACGAGGGCGCAGGCTTGCCGCAGGACCGGGGGCAACTCAGGGAGGCCGCGGTGACGGGCGTGCTCGCCCGGCTGCGGGCGCTGCGCGCGGGGCCTCAAGCATGAGGCGGGTGGACAGAACGCGGGTGCCGGTGCCCGCATCGCTGGAAGGTCCTCACAGTCCCGCGGCGCGTGAGCGTCTTCGAGCGGCGCAGCATTTCCTGGACACCCCTAACGAAGCGTTCACTTTTAGCGTCTATAAGCGGCAGGATGTGGTCGACGCCCTGAATGCATTGTTTTTGGGTAAGTGCGCGTACTGCGAGTCGAGCATCAAGGCGGTCGAACCGACGGATATCGAGCACTTCCGTCCCAAAGGTCGCGTTGCCGAATGTCCTGGCCATCCTGGCTATTGGTGGCTTGCGGCCGCCTGGGACAATCTCTTGGCAAGTTGCATCGACTGCAATCGCCGCCGCCATCACGACGCCTGTGACGCGGGCCACGCTACCGGAGGGCAAGTGGCCAATGCCCCGGTGAATCTGGGCAAGAGCGACCTGTTCCCGATTCTGGGGCCGCAATACGCCCTGGCTGAAGGGGACGACCACGAGGCCGAAGACGCCGCGCTAATTGATCCCACGCGACGGGATCCGGGTGCCCACCTGAGTTGGCGGGAAGAAGGTGACTGGTGCCTGCTGGGGCCTCGCGTGCACGCCGGTGTTCTCGACCGCTACGGTGACCATACTGCGCGCGTGTTCGGGCTTAACCGTCAGGGACTGGTAGAAGTGCGTACCGCGCGGCTGCGGGAGATTCAGGCGCGCGTTGTGCTGATCGAGAGGCGCATCGACAGAGCCATCGCAATGCCGGAGCCGTTTTCCTCTGAGGAACTGAACGAAACCTTCGAGGAGTTCCTGTCCCTTTATGCATTCGCGGAGCCGGACCAGCCGTATTGCGCGATGGTGGACGACCTGTTGGCTCGGGAGTCACAGCGATTGACGAGCAAATACGAGGCTTTGGCTGCGCCTGCGAGGGCCTGAACACGGATTGGGAGCAACGTGGTGACGCACGAACGACAGCGGTTTGTCGGCTCGGTGCGAACGATCTCTGAATAGCCTGCGCGATGTGCAGCGACAAAAAGCTGCTGCACCTCACGGTCGTCCATCGCGTCGAGCGGTGAGGGGACGACCTTGGTCGGACTATTGCCAAATGGCAGTTATCGATCGCAGAGTGAGCATTCCGGTAGAGGTGCAAAGAGCCACGAGATCAGTAAAGACTATGGCTTCAGGTCGCGGATTGGAGTTGGTGCGTGAGGCACTCATCGGATGCTTCCCATCGGCCGAGACCGCCATCGTTCCTCGAGCGATATGGTCGCACCGATCTAAATCCACTACAGTTGGTTACCAGATCAAACCTAGGATCACATTCCGGTCCCAGCTTCTTTGGTGTGACCGCTGAAAGGAAATCGCTGATGACGATCCTGCAGGAAATCCATGCTTGGTCCAAGGGCCTTCCGGCCTGGCAACAAGATGCCATCGCCAGGCTCTACGCCGACCGGATGCTCGGCGCGGTCGACATAGACGACCTCTATGCCCTGGCGAAGACTGAGGTCGGTATCCCAGATCCGGGAGGGCGCACACCAAAAAAACTCGAGGATGCCCAAGTGGCGCCGCTGGCGAATCCGGCTCGCGTCGTCTTGCTAACGGCCATCAGAGAGTTGGCGAACGTCAATGCATTGGCAAACGGTGCGCGCCTGCCCATCGCGCGGGTCGGCGTAACGACCATCTACGGTGAGAACGGTGTTGGGAAGTCAGGCTACTCGCGCGTGTTCAAGAAGGCCTGCCGAGCGCGCGATCGACGCGAACCCATCCTGCCCAACGCGAACCTGGAGCCCGGGAAGAGCGGACCGGCTCAGGCGACGTTCGAGGCGGAGATAGACGGCGTTGCAACCGATCTGCCTTGGAAAGACGGCACCGAGCCCCCCGAACCGCTATCGGACATCGCCATCTTCGATTCGCACTGCGCTCGTGCTTATATCGACAATCAGGGCGACTTCGCTTACGCCCCGTATGGCTTGGACATCTTGGAGGGATTGGCCGGCGCTTGCAACAAGCTCAAGACTCGCGCTACGGCAGAGAAGGTTGCGAACACCCCAAGCAATGCTGCCTATGCGGTTCTCGCCGGGGAGCAAACGGAGGTCGCCAAGAAATTGCTTGGCATCCCGGCCAAGACCAAGGCCGAGGACATCGAGACGCTGGCCACGCTCAGTGAGGCTGAGGTGGCGCGGCTCGCCCTGCTGAACGAGACCTTGGCCGAAGTCGATCCGAAGCAGAAGGTCTTGGCCCTACGCCAGAAGGCCACCCGCTTGACCTCGTTGAAGGACCGGATCGCAGCGGCGGTCGGCGTCTTGAACGAAGAGAAGGTCGGTTCGCTTCAAGCGCTGATCGACAAGTCGAATGCTGCCAAGGGAGCAGCGGAAGTAGCGGCACGCGAGTTCAAGACGACGCCTGGCCAGTTGGCCGGCACGGGCGGCGAAGAGTGGAAGGCCCTCTTTGAGGCCGCACGAGCTTTTGCCGAGCTCAGCCACGCAGGCCACGAGTTCCCTGGTCTTCCCGCCGACGCAGTCTGTCCCCTCTGTCAGAACGCCCTCGGACAGGATGGGGCGGCGCGGCTGCTGCGATTCGACGCTTTCGTCAAGGCGGCTGCAGAGGAGGCGGCAAAGGATGCACGCGAGGCCGCTGCTGTCCCCTTTAGAGTCATTCAGCAGGCGAACGTGGACCTGATGTTCAGCGATGCTCTGGTTGAGGAAGTGACCGAACTCGCGCCAGAAGTCGCAGCGGCCTGCGCAGCCCTTCAGGAGGGCCTCAAGGCCCGCCAGTCGGGCGTGCTTCAGGCGGCTGCGGGCAAACTACCCTGGGATGCGCTCCCTAAACTTTCCACCGACCCACAACCCGAACTAGCCGAAATCATCAACCGTCTGCTGGAACAGGCCAAGGCACTTGATGCCACTGCCGACGAGAAGCTAAAGGCGGCTATGGTTTCAGAGCGGATGGAACTCGACGCGCGTCGCAGGTTGGCTGAAGTCAAGGCCGCTGTGCTCGAGGCGATGACTAAGCACGAACTCTGTCGCAAGCTGCAGGTCTGCATCGATGGCATGGAAACTCGGGGCATCTCCCGGAAGTCGACGGATCTCTCTCGAACGACGGCCAGTCAGGAGCTGGCCGATGCCCTAAATGCCGAACTCAAGCTACTTAAGGTCCATCACCTCAGCGCCGTGATGAAGCCTGAGTCGCCAGGCGGCAAAACGCAGTTCAAGCTCACCCTGCAGTTGCCCGGCGGTGGTACGCCGGCGGCCATCCTCAGTGAAGGAGAGCAGCGAGCTATTGCCATCGCGTCATTCATGGCAGAGATCCGCCTCGGCAAGGGGCGCGGCGGCATTGTGCTCGATGACCCCGTCTCGTCGTTGGACCATCGGCGCCGCTGGGAGGTCGCCGAGCGGCTGGCGAGCGAATCGCTGACCCGGCAGGTTATCGTATTTACGCACGACATCTACTTCCTCCTTATTCTGGAGCAGAAGGCTGAGGAGGTCGGCGCAACACTGACCAAAAACTACATCCGCAAAACCGCTGACGGCTACGGCGTCCATTCCGAGGACCTGCCCTTCGACGTCCTTGGAACGAAGGATCGTTTGGGCCGCCTTAGGCAGATGCTCATCGCTGTCCGCAAGGCGGCGAAGGACGGCGACGAAGATCTGCAGCGCGTCCTGACAACCAAGTGTTACGGCCACCTCCGCCTCGCATGGGAACGCTGCATCGAGGAGGTCTTGCTCAACGGTGCCGTACAGCGCTTTGGTGAGGGCGTGTCTACCCAGCGCCTCAAAGGGGTGACGGTAACGGACGATGACTATCGCGAGATCGACTCCGGCATGACCAAGTCTTCGAAGTTCGAACACGACGCTGCAGCGGCGATTGGCAGGCTACCGATACCAGAGCCAGACGAACTCAGTGACGACATCGAGCGATTGGCCAAGTGGCGCGAGACGCTCAATAAGCGAGTGGAAGCGATTGCCAAAGGCATGGCTAGTAGGTCAGCCCTCTTCGCCACTTGATTTCCCTTCTGGTCAGTTACGGAGGTATCGCTGATGGAGAAAGGCAGTACGCCACGGCTTGTGCACGGACTCGATCCAGACGACACAAGCCGTCCTCCGGTCGCCAGACTGAACTCTGGAGGGTTGCCAATCGACGCAGGCCAAACCCACAAAGTCTGGCGCGGTCAAGTGCAAGTGGATGGCTGTCTTGAGCCGTGCATACCCGTTGCAATCAAGTGGATGCCCGGGCAAGCAAAATTGCCGATCGAGCTTGCGTGCTCCTTGGCTGCCGCTGAACTGAGCTTGCCGGTGCCTCGTGGAGTAGTTGTACTTGCAATGCGCGACCAACTGCCAGGACTCCCAGCAACTGCACGCCCTTTGCCTGGAACGAGCGACTACTTATGCTTCGGCAGCCTCTATCAATGGCCGGACGACAGCACTATGCGATTCCTTGACGACGAGGCCGTCGCGGAATACACATGGCGAAAGCTGTGTGATCTGCCCGTAGCTTCGCAAGGGGCCGCTTGGGATGAACTCGCAGCGAATCATGACAGGCATGTGAAGAACTTGATCTACACAGGTACTGACCGGCGCGAGTACATGTTCATCGATCATGAACTGGCATTGGAGCCCATCGCGACTGCAATGCGCAACTGGGCCGCTCAGCGGGCGCGACAAAGCATTCTGGACCATCGAGCCAGAGTGAATCAAGTGGCTGCACAGTTGACAAAGCGGCGTCCGAACGACCACGACATGCTGGCGCAACCTGCCCGGTTGTCGCGTGCCCAGCGGCGAGTTGAGCTTCTGGCTGACAAGGTGCGCCAGTGGTCTACCGGCCATTCTCAGATCGATCCTATCTGGCCGCTCGTTGAAGTAGTATTGCGCGGCATAGCCACTCGACTTCCCGCCCTCGACCTCATGATGCATGAACGACTTCGAGTACCGAGCGCGAAAGACTTATGGAACTCCTCGTCCAACCCAAAGAATCCAGCCGGCTGATCGGCGTTACACCGCCGTTTGTTGCGAGGTATAGGGCTGTGCTGTGGGAGCCAATATTCGGCACCGGGGAGCGTCTTGTTGCGCTTGTAGCCATTGAGCCGCACGAAGCGACAGGCCAGGCCGTCTCACCTGCTACCTACCCTGTCATTGCCGCGCCACGGCTACGCCGACTCCTCGGACGCGAGCGCGGCAATGCGTCGGCCAACACTCTGCGGGAATGTGCGCAGTTCATGACGCAGCGGCAGCAGGCAGGCTTACCTCTTGACGAATTGCGACCGCTGTTTCGCGGCTTCGAGCCCGGTCCAGTGATGGTAGCCAGGGCTTGGGGAATCGAGCAGTTGCTTGATGCTGCAGTTCGCAGCGTTAGTGCATTCGGATCGGCGGAGGAAATGATAGAGGAAGAGGAATCCCGACAGAGTCCAAGACACACAGTCCGCACCGGTGAGTTCTTGACTCAACTGCGTCGAATTTTCATTGGCCACGCTAAGGAACTCGCTTCACGATTCGATGTTCCTTTGAATGGACTCGGCGATGTTCCAGATGTAGTCGTGGACTATGCGGACGGCCCTCTAGTCGTTCAAGTAACGAGCCTGCCAAGCACTGAACGGCAGGCCGAGCATACGGAACGCGAGGCAGAGGCCAAGCTGTTCCAACTCGGCGTCGCACGTAAGCAGATGTCGGGCAATGCGTTCACTCCTACCCTACTGTTCAATACCGATGCGCTAGCTGAAAGTGCGGGAAGTGAGGCACATAAGCACGCGGAGGCAACATATGCCCGTTTGGTCCGATTTGCGAAATTCGAGGGTGTCCGCATTCTTGAGGCACCCAGTCCGAGTATTGCCGCGCGCTTACTCGACACTCAGCACGACTACGGTTGATCGTCTGTTCGCACAGAGGCCTGACATGTCGGGTTTCAACTTCGTGACCGAATGGCCAGCCAGTGCCCATTACACCGTGCTCGGCCTGCGAATGACTTCATTGCACAAAGGTGTCGCTCGACCGCCGGTCTCCTATTCGCCATCGCTGCTGCGTGCCTCGTGCAACATCGTCAGCAAGCGCAAACGGCCTGACTTGTGATCATGCTGGATCTATATCTTTGTCGCCGAATGACCGCAAGTACGCCTAGACCGGGCATTCGGTCGGTCAGTGTCAAGGCCTACAACGCTGCTGCGAAGCAGACATACGCGACGGTTGGATGAATGATCGCAAAAGGTCCCTCACAGCCTTAGGTTTCAGCGTTCTCGCTATCCCACGGAAGCCGTTCAATGCTCTTGCGTGTCTGTTGAACGAACATTTAGAGGCCAACGCCACTCCTTCGGGTCCGTGCTGAAAGATTCCTGCTCAAGACGTCGAAGCTCTGCGAAGCCGGACGACCGCGCCTTGATCTCGGTCCAAGCGCGCACGAACGCAGGTAGTTCCAGGTTTGACTTCATCCCCTCCGACCAACTGCGCCAAACTTCCGGGGTAATGCGTCCACGAGCGCGGAGCGAGATCTGTTCGTTGGTCAGGTCCACGTAACGATAAAGCTCGTCGAATGCATCCTCGTATTCTGTATCGGCTAGAACCTCGCCCATCAAAGCCTTCTTCGACAGTTGTCCCGCCAGTTCGCGGTACTCCTTCGCCAAGGCATCTTCAAAGGAAAGTTGTGCGAGCTCGCGGCTCGTCTTGAGCTGGTGCCTCGCATACCAGACGCCAACCGCTGCCACACAGGCTGCGACTGCCGATATGACGCTGCCGACTGCGCTAACGATATCGGTGGTATCAGACATGGAGTCCTTGAACTTAAACGACTAAATTCCGCAGCCGCCGAAGTCGTGCCAGTGGAATGACGAGTTGCGGCCGACTGTAGCCGAAGGCCGGCCGGCGGTGCGGGGCCCAAAAGAATCAGCCGAGGTGATAGGCCGCTTGCCCGAAACCGGACCTTTGGACGGAGCTGAAGCGACTGGCCACCGCGCCGCTTTGGGCTTGGCGCTGCTATTCGCCGGCGTGTGAGCCGACATCTGACACAAGACGAAGGCTGGCGGCCGGCACTTGCGTCTCTCTAAGGGCATGAAGAAACCCGCAACTATGCGCGGTGGCCTCTCGCCCTGTGTAGAGAGCTATTTTCACGGATCGGAAATGCGCTGTGACAACCAGCCTACACTCGCCAGCACCGCTAGGGAGAAGCAAATGGCAATGTCCGATGCTCGGCGAATTTCGGAAGCCGTAGGTAGCTGGCTTCATCTTGAGTTTGCCTGCTATCGCGGAGGACTCTTTTCGGAAGCGGCGTTAAAGGCCGCGGTGGGGAGCGTTCTAAGCTCATTTCCGATTGAGGTCCATGGGGCGAGGGCCCACGCTGAAGTGAGGCACGACGCGCTCGGAACCAAGCGTCGACTGGACTATGCACTGTGTTTACGGAAAGATAACGAGATAGTTCAATCTGTCCAAGTCGCTGTTGAGTCGAAGTGGGCCGGATCCTCCTACTGCAAGACGGAAAACATTGCCCAAGATTTCATGCGACTGATGCTGGTAAAGCGCGCGAATCCGTCAGCAAAATGCGTTTTTTTACTCGCGGGCTCTGCAACGAATCTTGCGTCAGTGCTTTCCTTGCCGCCGTTCACGACAAATGCAAAAAGCAATGTTGGGCTAAGAGCGAGCCAGACCCAGACTCGTATCACTTTCGATCGTAGTCGGCCGACCCACATCGCAGCCTTTACTAAAGCAATCCAAGATTGGCATCCCAAAGTCGCGATTCCTGCAGGTTTTTTAGCGAAGAGCTACGGATTGCACCCGCAACAAACAGTGGTGAGAACAGTCAGGTTTCAAGCGATCGCGTGGGAGGTGATTAGTGTGGCAACCACAAACCTTGACAATGCAAGCTCCTGGTGAATGTCCTTGGAACCCGACCCGTGCTTCTTCATTCGCGCTTGACAGTCGTCTCTTGAAATAGGTCCACTGCTGGGTGGATGTCTACGAAGCAGACAGCTGCGACCAGTCGCTCTTGGCCGAAGGCTGAGGTGGCCTCGGTCGGCGACAGTCCGCTTCCACTGCATACGAGTCACTACTCCACTGTGGCCTCAGCAGAGGAAACGAGGTATCGGAACTTCTTCCGGATATCGCCATACTGCTCGCGGGACCGCATCTCGAAAAGTCGCGTTACGACTATTCCTGAATGGGCCAGACCATGAGCGCATGGCCGTTTCTCTTTATCACGCTGAATACGAGGCGCTGCGCAATCTCATGCGTAGCCTTCGGGTGACGGCCGGACTGACGCAGGCGCAGATGGCCGAAGCCTTGGGGGTGGGCCAGTCCTACGTCTCTAAGCTTGAACGTGGCGAGAACTTCGTTGACGTGCTGCTGTTTGCCCGGTGGTGTTCGGTTTGCGGGGTCAAGCCAGACATCGGGTCGGAAGGAGAACAAGCTATTGAGGGCCGTTCCCATGAAACGGAATGAAGGCAGACTCAAGCCTCTCTCTTGCCTCTCTCCAGATACGCCTTTCAACAGAGCTTTGATGGCGTGCAAGACCTTGGATGACCATCGTGCCTCCAGTGAAATTCGCGCGAGGCAGAGCGGCGTCGAGGAGACTCGGCGCGCAGAATTTCCGCGTCTAACGGTGTGGACGCTCGGCTCCGGGCTTTGGTCTCTGCGGGTCCCAAAAGAAAGCACCGCAACCGCCTCGAGCCGCACGCTCAAGTTGATGGCGATTGGCGGCAAACTGATCCGCCGCAGCTTGACGGGTGCCGAGGACGCGGAGCCACTGATCTCCGCATTCGCGCAGGGAGTGGTGCTGGGGTTCTACCGGCTTGCACGGAGCGACATTCCCAGCGAGTTGGAGGGCGTGGGTTTCTGGCGGCATTGCGAGTTGGCCATCGTCCACCAAGCTGGCGTGGCCGGCGGCCGGCGGATTCGCGCGCAGGATGATCGAAACCCGAGCCGGTAAGTTGTCAGCAGTGCAGCGCCGCTCGCCCGGCGCTATACCCCGGTCGCTCCCGCACGCGACCCCCTCCACCGAAAGCAGGCCTCCCGCACCTCGTCAACCAGCGCCGACAGTGCCTCAGGCGCGGCGCCGCTCCCACCGCGCTGAATCACAAACCGCGCTGGCGGCAGCGCCGGCAAAAAGCTCCCCGCCGCAATGGCCTTCAGCCCCGGCGACATGCCCGAGGGCGTCAGCGCGGTAATGGCCAGCCCAGTAGCGGCCGCTGCCGTCAACGCGCTCGAGCCCTGAGCGGTCAGCACGATCTGCCAATTGGCCGCGCCATGGCCCGCCAGCGATGCCAGCGCGGCTTCGCGAAAAGGGCAGGGCTCCGAAAGAAAGGCGAGCGGAATCGGCCCCTCGGGGTCGAGCAGCGACTTTTCTGAAAACGCCCAGACGAGCGGTTCCATCCACAGGGTTTCGGTGTCGCTGCCGGCATCGCACACGGTGCCGACCATCAGGTCGAGCGAGCATTCGCGCACCTGCCTGGCAAGCACGGTGCTGATGCCGCAGGTCACTTCCACATGCACGCCCGGCCTGCGGCTGCGAAAGCTCGCCAGCGCGGCAAACAGCCATTCGCTCGGAAACCCTTCAGAACAGCCTAGGCGCAGCGTGGTCGGCGCATGCCGCGGCGCCGCAAGCCTGGAGACGGCCTGCTGCTGCAGGCTGAGAATGCTCCTGGCATAACTCAGCAGCACGCTGCCTTGCGCGGTGAGCTGCAGCGAGCGGGTGGTGCGCTCGAACACGCGGCAACCCAGCTGCTCTTCCAGCCGCTTGATCTGCGCGCTCACGGCCGATTGGGTCAGGTGCATGGCGTCGGCCGCGCGGGTCACGCTGGCGTGGTCGGCAACCGAGACAAAGGCACGCAGCAGTTGGGAGTCGAGCATGGCGGTTCAGTGCGAATGGTTCTGAATGTCTGCAAATTATGTTGCTTGTGTGCTTTGTGCGGCGTGCCTAGCCTCGGCTCACCGCAACCACTCACACTGCACACACGCCATGAAAGAACTGCTGTACATCGAAACGTCGCCAAGAAAAACGCGCTCCGCCAGCATCGAGGTGGCCGGCGCGTTCATCGACGAGGTGCGGCGCATGCACCCGCAATGCCGCCTGACCACGCTGAACCCCTGGACGATGGATTTGCCCGAGCTGTCGCAAGACATGCTCGACGCCAAGTACGCCGGCATCAACGGCGTGCCGCTCACCGCCGCGCAGCAAACGGCGTGGGACGAAGTGCGGCGCATTGCCGCGCCCTTTCACACGGCAGACCACATCGTGCTTGCGGTGCCGCTCTGGAACTTTGGCATTCCCTACAAGCTCAAGCAGCTGATCGACGTGGTCTCGCACAAAGACGTGCTTTTTCGCTTCGACGCATCGGGCCTCTCGGGCATGCTGCAGACGCGCATGGCAACGGTGGTCTGCGCGCGGGGGCTCGACTATCCGCTGGGCAACGATGGCTCCGCGCACAAACTCGACTTTCAGCTGCCCTACATCGAAACGTGGCTGCGCTTTATCGGCGTGCGCGAGGTGCGTTCGGTCATCGTCGAAAAAACGCTGATGGGGCCAGAGGTCGATGCCGATGCAAGAGCCTCCGCAAAGCGCAGGGCCACAGAGCTTGCCAAGGGGCTCTAAGGGTCTGAACGCCGGGCGGTTGCAGGGCCGCGCAGACTTTGACACCATGGCCGCATGACCTACCAACTTCACTACTGGCCCACCATCCAGGGCCGAGGCGAATTCGTGCGGCTCGCGCTTGAGGCGGCCGGTGCCGACTACGTGGACGTGGCGCGGCTGCCTGAGTCGAAGGGCGGCGGTGAATCTGCATTGGGCGGCCGGCTCGATGACCCGGAGATCGTGCGCCCGGCCTTCGCGCCGCCGTTCCTCATCGACGGCGACATCGTCGTCGGGCAGACCGCGGCCATCCTGCTGTACCTTGGGCCAAGGCTGGGGCTCGCGGGCGTGGGCGAATCGGACGGGCTGTGGACGCACCAGCTGCAGCTCACCATTGCCGACGTGGTGGCCGAGGCGCACGACACGCACCACCCCATATCCACCGGCGCCTACTACGAAGACCAGCGCGACGCGGCCATGCAGCGGGCGCGGGCCTTTCGCGAAGAGCGCATTCCAAAGTTTTTGAACTGGTTCGAGCGGGTGCTGCAGCGCAACCCCGCAGGGCCGGCGCACCTTGTGGGCGATGTGCTCACCTACGCCGACCTGTCGCTGTTCCAGCTGGTGGATGGGCTGCGCTATGCGTTCCCCAAGGCCGCTGCAAGGGCGCTGGCCGACACGCCCCGGGTCGAAAAGCTGCACGACAACGTCAAGCGCCGCCAGCGCGTGCACGACTACCTGCAAAGCCCGCGCCGCATCGCGTTCAATGAAGACGGGATCTTCAGGCGCTATGCGGAGCTGGATGGTTGAAGTTATTCGGCGTCGTCCGCCGAGCCGCCATCGTTGCGAATGCGCAGCGCCGTTTCATACAGCGCATTGCGCGGCGCGCCGCTGATTTCCGCCGCCAGGCGCACGGCGGTTTTCACCGGCAGCTCGGCCAGCAATAGCCGCAGCACGCGTTCTCCCTCGGCGCCGTCGTCGCCGGCCACTGCCACGGGGTGCAGCACCAGCGCGAATTCGCCGCGCGTGCGGTCGCGGCCGGCCGCAAACCAGTCGGGCAGGGTGCTGGCGGGCACGGTCGCAATTTCTTCGAATTGCTTGGTGAGCTCGCGCCCGACGGTAATGGGCCGCTCGCCCAGCACCGCGAGTGCGCGGGCCAAAGCCTCGATGCGGTGCGGGGCCTCCAGCAGCACCACGGCGCGGGGCTCTTGCGCAAGCGCCTGCACGGCGGTGTCGCGCTCGCCCGCCTTGCTCGGGAGAAAGCCCGCAAAAACGAAGGCGCTGCTGGCGTTGCCGTCGCTGCCGTCGGCCACCAGCCCGGCCGCACCGATGAGCGTGGTCACGCTGCTGGCACCCGGCAGGGGCAGCACGCGCTGGCCGGCCGCGCGCACGGCAGCCACCAGCCGCGCGCCGGGGTCGCTTACGCCGGGCGTGCCGGCGTCGCTTACGTAGGCAATGCGCTCACCCTGGGCAAGCCGTGCGGCCACGGCCTGCGCGGCCTCGGCCTCGTTGTGCTGGTGCACGGCCAGCAGCTGGGCGTTGGGACGGTCGATGCCGTAGGCGCGCAGCAGGCTTTGGGTGTGGCGCGTGTCCTCGCAGGCCACGGCGTCGACAAGCTGCAGCACATGCAGCGCCCGCAGGGTGATGTCGGCCAGGTTGCCGATGGGCGTGGCCACCACGTAGAGCGTGCCCTGCGGATAATGCTGCGCACCCGAGGCATCGCGCGCTGCCGCAAGAGCGGCGCCGAAGGTGGCGGGAGCGAGTGAAGCCAATGGATTTCTCCGAAGAAACAAAAAGAAAGCCGGCAGGGAGCAAGCATGAAAACCATCACGACGAAGCATCGGGGCGATGCGGCGGAAGACGCCGCGCTCGACCATCTTCAAAATGCCGGCCTCGCGCTGGTTGGCCGCAATTATCGAACGCCCGGGCGCGGGGGCGGCGAGATCGACCTGATCATGCGCGATGCGCGCGACCAGACGCTGGTGTTCGTCGAGGTTCGCCAGCGCAGCACGGCCTCGCATGGCGGTGCCGGCGGCAGCATCACGGGCGTGAAGCAGCGGCGCATCATTTTTGCCGCGCGGCACTACCTGAACGGGCTGCGCACGCTGCCGCCGTGCCGCTTCGACGTGGTGCTGGTCGAAGAGCGCATTACCTGGCTGCAGGGGGCGTTCGACGCGGGCTAGCGTCTTTGGCGGCGGCGCGGGAACTCGGCGCGCGCTGGAGGCTCCACACCGCAAACGTCTTGTTTCATTGCCCCCCGGTATCATCCCGCCCCATGCTCGAGCAACGGATTCAGCAACATTTCATCGATAGCGCCGACCTTAAATACCAGGCCGGCCCAGTCCTCAGCAAACCCATATCGCAAGCCATGCAGGCCATCCTGGCGTGCGTGACGAGCGGCGGCAAGGTGCTGGCCTGCGGTGCGGGCGTGTCGGGCCTGCTTGCGGCCCAGTTCGCGGCGCAGTTTGTGGGCCGCTTCGAACGCGAGCGGCCCGAGCTGGGCGCCATTGCGCTGCCCGGCGACAGCACCGACCCCATGGCCGACAGTGCCAACGCAATAGACGCCGACCGTTTTGCCCGCCAGGTGCGCGCGCTCGGCCAGGCCGGCGACGTGCTGCTTGCCATCAGCGCCAGCGGGCACTCGGCCGCGGTTCTGGCCGCGGTGCTGGCTGCGCATGAGCGCGACATGACGGTGGTGGCCCTGCTCGGCAATGCCAGCATCGGCCAGCCGGCGGCGCCCGCTGCGGGCAGCACCGGCACCGGCGGCGCCATCGGCCGCGCGCTGCGCGAAACTGATGTTCAGATTGGTGTGTCGCACGAGCGTGCGGCACGCATCCACGAAGTCCACCTGCTCGCACTGCATTGCCTGTGCGACGGCGTGGATGCCCAGCTACTCGGAGAACAGGAAGCTTCCACATGACGACGACACCATTCCAACGCCTCGCCATTGCATTCGCCTCGGGAGCCGTGCTGGTTGCCGGGCTTTCCGGCTGCGTGCCGCTTGTGGTGGGCGGCGCGGCCGCAATGGGCGTGGGCATGGTGGCGACCGACCGCCGCAGCTCCGGCGCCCAGCTGGACGACCAGGGCATCGAGCTGCGCGCGGCCGCCCGCGTGCGCGAGATTGCCAACGACAACATGTACGTGAGCGTGACCAGCTACAACCGCCAGGTGCTGCTGACCGGCGCCGTGGGCAACGAGGCCGACCGCCGCCGCGTCGAAGAGGTGGTGCAGCGCGTGGACAACGTGCGCACGGTGGTCAACGAGCTCACCATCGGCCAGCCCAGCACCTTCCAGGACCGCTCGAACGACGTGTTCATCAGCGGCAAGGTCAAGGCCTCGCTGCTCGACGCCAAGGACATCTTCGCCAATTCGTTCAAGGTGGTAACCGAACGCGGCGTGGTCTACCTGATGGGCATCGCCACCCGCCGCGAGACCGACCGCGCGACCGAAATCACCCGCGGCATTGCCGGTGTGCAAAAGGTGGTGCGCGTGGTCGAGATCGTGAGCGAGGCCGAGCTGGCCAGCCAGGCCCAGCGCGGCGGTACGGGCGCTGCCCCTGCGCCGGCACCTAGCTCGGTGGCTCCGGCGCCTTCTTCGTCATCGTCGTCGCGCGTGCCGCTGCCGCCGATGGAGCCGCTGCCGCCGGCCGGCCAGCCGGGCGCCGCAACCACTACGCCCGTGCGCTGATCTCTGGCGAGCGCCAGGCCAGGCAAAACAAAAAGCCCGCTTGCGCGGGCTTTTTTCATTTGAGCCGGATGATCAGGCTCGACGTGTCCCAGCGGCTGCCGCCGGCCTGCTGCACGTCGGCATAGAACTGGTCGACCAGCGCGGTCACCGGCACGCGCGAGCCGTTGCGCTTGGCCTCGTCGAGCACCAGGCCCAGGTCCTTGCGCATCCAGTCGACGGCAAAGCCATAGTCGAACTTGCCTTCGATCATGGTCTTGCCGCGGTTGTCCATTTGCCAGCTTTGCGCGGCGCCCTTGCCAATCACTTCGAGCACGGCTTTCATGTCGAGGCCGGCGCGCTGGCCGAATGCAATCGCTTCGGAGAGGCCCTGCACCAGGCCGGCAATGGCAATCTGGTTGACCATTTTGGCGAGCTGGCCCGCACCGCTGGCGCCCAGCAACGTAACGGCGCGCGCAAAGGCGTTGATGACTGGCTTGACGCGCTCGAAGCTGGCCTTGTCGCCGCCGCACATCACGGTGAGCGCGCCGTTCTGCGCGCCGGCCTGGCCGCCGGAAACCGGTGCGTCGATGAAGTGCAGGCCCAGTGCCTGTGCCGCGCTCGAAAGCTCGCGCGCCACGTCGGCCGAAGCGGTGGTGTGGTCGACGAACACGGCGCCTTTTTTCATGCTTGCGAAGGCGCCGTTGGGGCCCAGCACCACGGAGCGCAGGTCGTCGTCGTTGCCCACGCAGCTGAACACGATGTCGGCGCCGGCGGCGGCATCGCGCGGCGTGGCTGCGTAGCGGCCCGGCGGGCCGAATTCGGCAACCCAAGCCTCGGCCTTGGCCGGTGTGCGGTTGTAGACCGTGACGTTGTGGCCGGCCTTGGCCAGGTGGCCGGCCATCGGCCCGCCCATGACGCCAAGGCCCAGAAAGGCCACCGTCTGCGCAGGGGTGGATTCGTAGGTTCGGGTGTTGATGCTGCTCATGGGCAAGAGCTTAAGCCCAACCCCGCACCCGAGTCACGCGGCTAAACAATCGCGAAATGCTCCGTGCCGGCCGAAAGGTCGGTGCTGCGCGCGCGCTGGCTGTTGAGCTTGATCTGCAGCCGCAGGTCGTTGGCCGAGTCGGCGTTGCGAATGGCGTCTTCGAAGGTGATCGAGTGGCTTTCGAACAGGTCGAACAGCGCTTGGTCGAAGGTCTGCATGCCGAGGTTCCGGCTCTTCCTCATGATTTCCTTGATCTCGCCCACTTCGCCCTTGAAGATCAGGTCGGAGATGAGCGGCGTGTTCAGCAGCACTTCGACTGCGGCAACGCGGCCCAAGCCGTCTTCGGTAGGAATCAGGCGCTGCGAAACCAGCGAACGCAGGTTCAGCGACAAGTCCATCAGCAGCTGCGCGCGGCGTTCTTCGGGAAAGAAGTTGATGATCCGGTCCAGCGCCTGGTTGGCGCTGTTGGCGTGCAGCGTGGCCATGCAAAGGTGGCCGGTTTCGGCAAAAGCCACCGCGTGTTCCATGGTTTCGCGGTCGCGAATTTCGCCCATCAAGATCACGTCGGGCGCTTGGCGCAGCGTGTTCTTGAGCGCGGCTTCCCAGCTGTCGGTGTCAATGCCTACTTCGCGCTGGGTTACCACGCAGTTCTTGTGCGGGTGCACAAACTCCACCGGGTCTTCCACCGTGACGATGTGGCCGTAGGAGTTTTCGTTGCGCCAGTCGATCATGGCCGCAAGCGTGGTCGACTTGCCCGAGCCCGTGGCGCCCACCATGATGGTGAGGCCGCGCTTGGTCATCGACACGTCCTTCAGCACCTGCGGCATGCCCAGGCCGTCGATGGTCGGCAGCTTGGCCGGAATGGTCCGCAGCACCATGCCCACCTTGCCCTGCTGCACGAAAGCGTTCACGCGGAACCGGCCAATGCCGGTGGGCGAGATCGCAAAGTTGCACTCCTTGGTGCGCTCGAACTCAGCCGTTTGCCGGTCGTTCATGACCGAGCGCGTGAGCGCCAGCGTGTGCTGCGCGCCCAGCGCCTGCTGCGACACCTTGGTGACCTTGCCGTCTACCTTGATGGCGGGCGGAAAGTCCGCCGTAATGAACAAGTCGCTGCCGTTGCGGCTCACCATGAGCTTGAGCAGGTCGTTGATGAACTGGCTGGCTTGATCGCGTTCCATGATGTCGGTGCTCCGAAGGGCTGTGGATCAGCCGGGGAAATTCTCGGGGATCTTGGCCTTGCCGCGTGCTTCCGCAGCCGAAATGGCATTGCGGCGCACGAGGTCGGTCAGGTTCTGGTCCAGCGTCTGCATGCCCGAGCCCTGGCCGGTCTGGATGGCCGAATACATCTGCGCCACCTTGGCCTCGCGAATCAAATTGCGGATGGCGGGCGTGCCCAGCATGATCTCGTGCGCCGCAATGCCATTTCGGCTGCGGAAGCACGCGGCAAGGCCAAGATCCCCGAGAATTTCCCCGGCTGATCCACAGCCCTTCGGAGCACCGACATCATGGAACGCGATCAAGCCAGCCAGTTCATCAACGACCTGCTCAAGCTCATGGTGAGCCGCAACGGCAGCGACTTGTTCATTACGGCGGACTTTCCGCCCGCCATCAAGGTAGACGGCAAGGTCACCAAGGTGTCGCAGCAGGCGCTGGGCGCGCAGCACACGCTGGCGCTCACGCGCTCGGTCATGAACGACCGGCAAACGGCTGAGTTCGAGCGCACCAAGGAGTGCAACTTTGCGATCTCGCCCACCGGCATTGGCCGGTTCCGCGTGAACGCTTTCGTGCAGCAGGGCAAGGTGGGCATGGTGCTGCGGACCATTCCGGCCAAGCTGCCGACCATCGACGGCCTGGGCATGCCGCAGGTGCTGAAGGACGTGTCGATGACCAAGCGCGGCCTCACCATCATGGTGGGCGCCACGGGCTCGGGCAAGTCGACCACGCTTGCGGCCATGATCGACTGGCGCAACGAAAACTCCTACGGCCACATCGTCACGGTGGAAGACCCGGTGGAGTTTGTGCACCCGCACAAGAACTGCGTGGTAACCCAGCGCGAAGTAGGCATTGACACCGACAGCTGGGAAGCCGCGCTCAAGAACACGCTGCGCCAAGCGCCCGACGTGATCTTGATGGGCGAAATTCGCGACCGCGAAACCATGGAACACGCGGTGGCTTTTGCCGAAACCGGCCACCTTTGCATGGCCACGCTGCACGCCAACAGCGCCAACCAGGCGCTGGACCGGATCATCAACTTCTTTCCCGAAGAACGCCGCGCGCAGCTGCTGATGGACTTGTCGCTGAACCTGCGTTCGCTGGTTTCGCAGCGCCTGATTCCTACCGAAGACGGCTTGGGCCGCGTTGCCGCAGTCGAAGTGCTGCTGAACACGCCGCTCATCTCCGACCTGATCTTCAAGGGCGAAGTGGGCGAGATCAAGGAAATCATGAGGAAGAGCCGGAACCTCGGCATGCAGACCTTCGACCAAGCGCTGTTCGACCTGTTCGAAAGCCACTCGATCACCTTCGAAGACGCCATTCGCAACGCCGACTCGGCCAACGACCTGCGGCTGCAGATCAAGCTCAACAGCCAGCGCGCGCGCAGCACCGACCTTTCGGCCGGCACGGAGCATTTCGCGATTGTTTAGCCGCGTGACTCGGGTGCGGGGTTGGGCTTAAGCTCTTGCCCATGAGCAGCATCAACACCCGAACCTACGAATCCACCCCTGCGCAGACGGTGGCCTTTCTGGGCCTTGGCGTCATGGGCGGGCCGATGGCCGGCCACCTGGCCAAGGCCGGCCACAACGTCACGGTCTACAACCGCACACCGGCCAAGGCCGAGGCTTGGGTTGCCGAATTCGGCCCGCCGGGCCGCTACGCAGCCACGCCGCGCGATGCCGCCGCCGGCGCCGACATCGTGTTCAGCTGCGTGGGCAACGACGACGACCTGCGCTCCGTGGTGCTGGGCCCCAACGGCGCCTTCGCAAGCATGAAAAAAGGCGCCGTGTTCGTCGACCACACCACCGCTTCGGCCGACGTGGCGCGCGAGCTTTCGAGCGCGGCACAGGCACTGGGCCTGCACTTCATCGACGCACCGGTTTCCGGCGGCCAGGCCGGCGCGCAGAACGGCGCGCTCACCGTGATGTGCGGCGGCGACAAGGCCAGCTTCGAGCGCGTCAAGCCAGTCATCAACGCCTTTGCGCGCGCCGTTACGTTGCTGGGCGCCAGCGGTGCGGGCCAGCTCGCCAAAATGGTCAACCAGATTGCCATTGCCGGCCTGGTGCAGGGCCTCTCCGAAGCGATTGCATTCGGCCAGCGCGCCGGCCTCGACATGAAAGCCGTGCTCGAAGTGATTGGCAAGGGCGCCGCGCAAAGCTGGCAAATGGACAACCGCGGCAAGACCATGATCGAAGGCAAGTTCGACTATGGCTTTGCCGTCGACTGGATGCGCAAGGACCTGGGCCTGGTGCTCGACGAGGCCAAGCGCAACGGCTCGCGCGTGCCGGTGACCGCGCTGGTCGACCAGTTCTATGCCGACGTGCAGCAGGCCGGCGGCAGCCGCTGGGACACGTCGAGCCTGATCATCCGGCTCAAATGAAAAAAGCCCGCGCAAGCGGGCTTTTTGTTTTGCCTGGCCTGGCGCTCGCCAGAGATCAGCGCACGGGCGTAGTGGTTGCGGCGCCCGGCTGGCCGGCCGGCGGCAGCGGCTCCATCGGCGGCAGCGGCACGCGCGACGACGATGACGAAGAAGGCGCCGGAGCCACCGAGCTAGGTGCCGGCGCAGGGGCAGCGCCCGTACCGCCGCGCTGGGCCTGGCTGGCCAGCTCGGCCTCGCTCACGATCTCGACCACGCGCACCACCTTTTGCACACCGGCAATGCCGCGGGTGATTTCGGTCGCGCGGTCGGTCTCGCGGCGGGTGGCGATGCCCATCAGGTAGACCACGCCGCGTTCGGTTACCACCTTGAACGAATTGGCGAAGATGTCCTTGGCGTCGAGCAGCGAGGCCTTGACCTTGCCGCTGATGAACACGTCGTTCGAGCGGTCCTGGAAGGTGCTGGGCTGGCCGATGGTGAGCTCGTTGACCACCGTGCGCACGTTGTCCACGCGCTGCACCACCTCTTCGACGCGGCGGCGGTCGGCCTCGTTGCCCACGGCGCCGGTCAGCAGCACCTGGCGGTTGTAGCTGGTCACGCTCACGTACATGTTGTCGTTGGCAATCTCGCGCACGCGGGCGGCCGCGCGCAGCTCGATGCCCTGGTCGTCCAGCTGGGCGCCGGAGCTGCGGCGGTCGGTCGCCACCATGCCCACGCCCATTGCGGCCGCGCCGCCCACCACAAGCGGCACGCAGCCGGAAAGCCCGGCAACCAGCACGGCTCCCGAGGCGAATGCAATGGCGAGGCGTTGGAATGGTGTCGTCGTCATGTGGAAGCTTCCTGTTCTCCGAGTAGCTGGGCATCCACGCCGTCGCACAGGCAATGCAGTGCGAGCAGGTGGACTTCGTGGATGCGTGCCGCACGCTCGTGCGACACACCAATCTGAACATCAGTTTCGCGCAGCGCGCGGCCGATGGCGCCGCCGGTGCCGGTGCTGCCCGCAGCGGGCGCCGCCGGCTGGCCGATGCTGGCATTGCCGAGCAGGGCCACCACCGTCATGTCGCGCTCATGCGCAGCCAGCACCGCGGCCAGAACCGCGGCCGAGTGCCCGCTGGCGCTGATGGCAAGCAGCACGTCGCCGGCCTGGCCGAGCGCGCGCACCTGGCGGGCAAAACGGTCGGCGTCTATTGCGTTGGCACTGTCGGCCATGGGGTCGGTGCTGTCGCCGGGCAGCGCAATGGCGCCCAGCTCGGGCCGCTCGCGTTCGAAGCGGCCCACAAACTGCGCCGCGAACTGGGCCGCAAGCAGGCCCGACACGCCCGCACCGCAGGCCAGCACCTTGCCGCCGCTCGTCACGCACGCCAGGATGGCCTGCATGGCTTGCGATATGGGTTTGCTGAGGACTGGGCCGGCCTGGTATTTAAGGTCGGCGCTATCGATGAAATGTTGCTGAATCCGTTGCTCGAGCATGGGGCGGGATGATACCGGGGGGCAATGAAACAAGACGTTTGCGGTGTGGAGCCTCCAGCGCGCGCCGAGTTCCCGCGCCGCCGCCAAAGACGCTAGCCCGCGTCGAACGCCCCCTGCAGCCAGGTAATGCGCTCTTCGACCAGCACCACGTCGAAGCGGCACGGCGGCAGCGTGCGCAGCCCGTTCAGGTAGTGCCGCGCGGCAAAAATGATGCGCCGCTGCTTCACGCCCGTGATGCTGCCGCCGGCACCGCCATGCGAGGCCGTGCTGCGCTGGCGAACCTCGACGAACACCAGCGTCTGGTCGCGCGCATCGCGCATGATCAGGTCGATCTCGCCGCCCCCGCGCCCGGGCGTTCGATAATTGCGGCCAACCAGCGCGAGGCCGGCATTTTGAAGATGGTCGAGCGCGGCGTCTTCCGCCGCATCGCCCCGATGCTTCGTCGTGATGGTTTTCATGCTTGCTCCCTGCCGGCTTTCTTTTTGTTTCTTCGGAGAAATCCATTGGCTTCACTCGCTCCCGCCACCTTCGGCGCCGCTCTTGCGGCAGCGCGCGATGCCTCGGGTGCGCAGCATTATCCGCAGGGCACGCTCTACGTGGTGGCCACGCCCATCGGCAACCTGGCCGACATCACCCTGCGGGCGCTGCATGTGCTGCAGCTTGTCGACGCCGTGGCCTGCGAGGACACGCGCCACACCCAAAGCCTGCTGCGCGCCTACGGCATCGACCGTCCCAACGCCCAGCTGCTGGCCGTGCACCAGCACAACGAGGCCGAGGCCGCGCAGGCCGTGGCCGCACGGCTTGCCCAGGGTGAGCGCATTGCCTACGTAAGCGACGCCGGCACGCCCGGCGTAAGCGACCCCGGCGCGCGGCTGGTGGCTGCCGTGCGCGCGGCCGGCCAGCGCGTGCTGCCCCTGCCGGGTGCCAGCAGCGTGACCACGCTCATCGGTGCGGCCGGGCTGGTGGCCGACGGCAGCGACGGCAACGCCAGCAGCGCCTTCGTTTTTGCGGGCTTTCTCCCGAGCAAGGCGGGCGAGCGCGACACCGCCGTGCAGGCGCTTGCGCAAGAGCCCCGCGCCGTGGTGCTGCTGGAGGCCCCGCACCGCATCGAGGCTTTGGCCCGCGCACTCGCGGTGCTGGGCGAGCGGCCCATTACCGTCGGGCGCGAGCTCACCAAGCAATTCGAAGAAATTGCGACCGTGCCCGCCAGCACCCTGCCCGACTGGTTTGCGGCCGGCCGCGACCGCACGCGCGGCGAATTCGCGCTGGTGCTGCACCCCGTGGCAGTGGCCGGCGACGACGGCGCCGAGGGAGAACGCGTGCTGCGGCTATTGCTGGCCGAGCTGCCGGTGAAAACCGCCGTGCGCCTGGCGGCGGAAATCAGCGGCGCGCCGCGCAATGCGCTGTATGAAACGGCGCTGCGCATTCGCAACGATGGCGGCTCGGCGGACGACGCCGAATAACTTCAACCATCCAGCTCCGCATAGCGCCTGAAGATCCCGTCTTCATTGAACGCGATGCGGCGCGGGCTTTGCAGGTAGTCGTGCACGCGCTGGCGGCGCTTGACGTTGTCGTGCAGCTTTTCGACCCGGGGCGTGTCGGCCAGCGCCCTTGCAGCGGCCTTGGGGAACGCATAGCGCAGCCCATCCACCAGCTGGAACAGCGACAGGTCGGCGTAGGTGAGCACATCGCCCACAAGGTGCGCCGGCCCTGCGGGGTTGCGCTGCAGCACCCGCTCGAACCAGTTCAAAAACTTTGGAATGCGCTCTTCGCGAAAGGCCCGCGCCCGCTGCATGGCCGCGTCGCGCTGGTCTTCGTAGTAGGCGCCGGTGGATATGGGGTGGTGCGTGTCGTGCGCCTCGGCCACCACGTCGGCAATGGTGAGCTGCAGCTGGTGCGTCCACAGCCCGTCCGATTCGCCCACGCCCGCGAGCCCCAGCCTTGGCCCAAGGTACAGCAGGATGGCCGCGGTCTGCCCGACGACGATGTCGCCGTCGATGAGGAACGGCGGCGCGAAGGCCGGGCGCACGATCTCCGGGTCATCGAGCCGGCCGCCCAATGCAGATTCACCGCCGCCCTTCGACTCAGGCAGCCGCGCCACGTCCACGTAGTCGGCACCGGCCGCCTCAAGCGCGAGCCGCACGAATTCGCCTCGGCCCTGGATGGTGGGCCAGTAGTGAAGTTGGTAGGTCATGCGGCCATGGTGTCAAAGTCTGCGCGGCCCTGCAACCGCCCGGCGTTCAGACCCTTAGAGCCCCTTGGCAAGCTCTGTGGCCCTGCGCTTTGCGGAGGCTCTTGCATCGGCATCGACCTCTGGCCCCATCAGCGTTTTTTCGACGATGACCGAACGCACCTCGCGCACGCCGATAAAGCGCAGCCACGTTTCGATGTAGGGCAGCTGAAAGTCGAGTTTGTGCGCGGAGCCATCGTTGCCCAGCGGATAGTCGAGCCCCCGCGCGCAGACCACCGTTGCCATGCGCGTCTGCAGCATGCCCGAGAGGCCCGATGCGTCGAAGCGAAAAAGCACGTCTTTGTGCGAGACCACGTCGATCAGCTGCTTGAGCTTGTAGGGAATGCCAAAGTTCCAGAGCGGCACCGCAAGCACGATGTGGTCTGCCGTGTGAAAGGGCGCGGCAATGCGCCGCACTTCGTCCCACGCCGTTTGCTGCGCGGCGGTGAGCGGCACGCCGTTGATGCCGGCGTACTTGGCGTCGAGCATGTCTTGCGACAGCTCGGGCAAATCCATCGTCCAGGGGTTCAGCGTGGTCAGGCGGCATTGCGGGTGCATGCGCCGCACCTCGTCGATGAACGCGCCGGCCACCTCGATGCTGGCGGAGCGCGTTTTTCTTGGCGACGTTTCGATGTACAGCAGTTCTTTCATGGCGTGTGTGCAGTGTGAGTGGTTGCGGTGAGCCGAGGCTAGGCACGCCGCACAAAGCACACAAGCAACATAATTTGCAGACATTCAGAACCATTCGCACTGAACCGCCATGCTCGACTCCCAACTGCTGCGTGCCTTTGTCTCGGTTGCCGACCACGCCAGCGTGACCCGCGCGGCCGACGCCATGCACCTGACCCAATCGGCCGTGAGCGCGCAGATCAAGCGGCTGGAAGAGCAGCTGGGTTGCCGCGTGTTCGAGCGCACCACCCGCTCGCTGCAGCTCACCGCGCAAGGCAGCGTGCTGCTGAGTTATGCCAGGAGCATTCTCAGCCTGCAGCAGCAGGCCGTCTCCAGGCTTGCGGCGCCGCGGCATGCGCCGACCACGCTGCGCCTAGGCTGTTCTGAAGGGTTTCCGAGCGAATGGCTGTTTGCCGCGCTGGCGAGCTTTCGCAGCCGCAGGCCGGGCGTGCATGTGGAAGTGACCTGCGGCATCAGCACCGTGCTTGCCAGGCAGGTGCGCGAATGCTCGCTCGACCTGATGGTCGGCACCGTGTGCGATGCCGGCAGCGACACCGAAACCCTGTGGATGGAACCGCTCGTCTGGGCGTTTTCAGAAAAGTCGCTGCTCGACCCCGAGGGGCCGATTCCGCTCGCCTTTCTTTCGGAGCCCTGCCCTTTTCGCGAAGCCGCGCTGGCATCGCTGGCGGGCCATGGCGCGGCCAATTGGCAGATCGTGCTGACCGCTCAGGGCTCGAGCGCGTTGACGGCAGCGGCCGCTACTGGGCTGGCCATTACCGCGCTGACGCCCTCGGGCATGTCGCCGGGGCTGAAGGCCATTGCGGCGGGGAGCTTTTTGCCGGCGCTGCCGCCAGCGCGGTTTGTGATTCAGCGCGGTGGGAGCGGCGCCGCGCCTGAGGCACTGTCGGCGCTGGTTGACGAGGTGCGGGAGGCCTGCTTTCGGTGGAGGGGGTCGCGTGCGGGAGCGACCGGGGTATAGCGCCGGGCGAGCGGCGCTGCACTGCTGACAACTTACCGGCTCGGGTTTCGATCATCCTGCGCGCGAATCCGCCGGCCGCCGGCCACGCCAGCTTGGTGGACGATGGCCAACTCGCAATGCCGCCAGAAACCCACGCCCTCCAACTCGCTGGGAATGTCGCTCCGTGCAAGCCGGTAGAACCCCAGCACCACTCCCTGCGCGAATGCGGAGATCAGTGGCTCCGCGTCCTCGGCACCCGTCAAGCTGCGGCGGATCAGTTTGCCGCCAATCGCCATCAACTTGAGCGTGCGGCTCGAGGCGGTTGCGGTGCTTTCTTTTGGGACCCGCAGAGACCAAAGCCCGGAGCCGAGCGTCCACACCGTTAGACGCGGAAATTCTGCGCGCCGAGTCTCCTCGACGCCGCTCTGCCTCGCGCGAATTTCACTGGAGGCACGATGGTCATCCAAGGTCTTGCACGCCATCAAAGCTCTGTTGAAAGGCGTATCTGGAGAGAGGCAAGAGAGAGGCTTGAGTCTGCCTTCATTCCGTTTCATGGGAACGGCCCTCAATAGCTTGTTCTCCTTCCGACCCGATGTCTGGCTTGACCCCGCAAACCGAACACCACCGGGCAAACAGCAGCACGTCAACGAAGTTCTCGCCACGTTCAAGCTTAGAGACGTAGGACTGGCCCACCCCCAAGGCTTCGGCCATCTGCGCCTGCGTCAGTCCGGCCGTCACCCGAAGGCTACGCATGAGATTGCGCAGCGCCTCGTATTCAGCGTGATAAAGAGAAACGGCCATGCGCTCATGGTCTGGCCCATTCAGGAATAGTCGTAACGCGACTTTTCGAGATGCGGTCCCGCGAGCAGTATGGCGATATCCGGAAGAAGTTCCGATACCTCGTTTCCTCTGCTGAGGCCACAGTGGAGTAGTGACTCGTATGCAGTGGAAGCGGACTGTCGCCGACCGAGGCCACCTCAGCCTTCGGCCAAGAGCGACTGGTCGCAGCTGTCTGCTTCGTAGACATCCACCCAGCAGTGGACCTATTTCAAGAGACGACTGTCAAGCGCGAATGAAGAAGCACGGGTCGGGTTCCAAGGACATTCACCAGGAGCTTGCATTGTCAAGGTTTGTGGTTGCCACACTAATCACCTCCCACGCGATCGCTTGAAACCTGACTGTTCTCACCACTGTTTGTTGCGGGTGCAATCCGTAGCTCTTCGCTAAAAAACCTGCAGGAATCGCGACTTTGGGATGCCAATCTTGGATTGCTTTAGTAAAGGCTGCGATGTGGGTCGGCCGACTACGATCGAAAGTGATACGAGTCTGGGTCTGGCTCGCTCTTAGCCCAACATTGCTTTTTGCATTTGTCGTGAACGGCGGCAAGGAAAGCACTGACGCAAGATTCGTTGCAGAGCCCGCGAGTAAAAAAACGCATTTTGCTGACGGATTCGCGCGCTTTACCAGCATCAGTCGCATGAAATCTTGGGCAATGTTTTCCGTCTTGCAGTAGGAGGATCCGGCCCACTTCGACTCAACAGCGACTTGGACAGATTGAACTATCTCGTTATCTTTCCGTAAACACAGTGCATAGTCCAGTCGACGCTTGGTTCCGAGCGCGTCGTGCCTCACTTCAGCGTGGGCCCTCGCCCCATGGACCTCAATCGGAAATGAGCTTAGAACGCTCCCCACCGCGGCCTTTAACGCCGCTTCCGAAAAGAGTCCTCCGCGATAGCAGGCAAACTCAAGATGAAGCCAGCTACCTACGGCTTCCGAAATTCGCCGAGCATCGGACATTGCCATTTGCTTCTCCCTAGCGGTGCTGGCGAGTGTAGGCTGGTTGTCACAGCGCATTTCCGATCCGTGAAAATAGCTCTCTACACAGGGCGAGAGGCCACCGCGCATAGTTGCGGGTTTCTTCATGCCCTTAGAGAGACGCAAGTGCCGGCCGCCAGCCTTCGTCTTGTGTCAGATGTCGGCTCACACGCCGGCGAATAGCAGCGCCAAGCCCAAAGCGGCGCGGTGGCCAGTCGCTTCAGCTCCGTCCAAAGGTCCGGTTTCGGGCAAGCGGCCTATCACCTCGGCTGATTCTTTTGGGCCCCGCACCGCCGGCCGGCCTTCGGCTACAGTCGGCCGCAACTCGTCATTCCACTGGCACGACTTCGGCGGCTGCGGAATTTAGTCGTTTAAGTTCAAGGACTCCATGTCTGATACCACCGATATCGTTAGCGCAGTCGGCAGCGTCATATCGGCAGTCGCAGCCTGTGTGGCAGCGGTTGGCGTCTGGTATGCGAGGCACCAGCTCAAGACGAGCCGCGAGCTCGCACAACTTTCCTTTGAAGATGCCTTGGCGAAGGAGTACCGCGAACTGGCGGGACAACTGTCGAAGAAGGCTTTGATGGGCGAGGTTCTAGCCGATACAGAATACGAGGATGCATTCGACGAGCTTTATCGTTACGTGGACCTGACCAACGAACAGATCTCGCTCCGCGCTCGTGGACGCATTACCCCGGAAGTTTGGCGCAGTTGGTCGGAGGGGATGAAGTCAAACCTGGAACTACCTGCGTTCGTGCGCGCTTGGACCGAGATCAAGGCGCGGTCGTCCGGCTTCGCAGAGCTTCGACGTCTTGAGCAGGAATCTTTCAGCACGGACCCGAAGGAGTGGCGTTGGCCTCTAAATGTTCGTTCAACAGACACGCAAGAGCATTGAACGGCTTCCGTGGGATAGCGAGAACGCTGAAACCTAAGGCTGTGAGGGACCTTTTGCGATCATTCATCCAACCGTCGCGTATGTCTGCTTCGCAGCAGCGTTGTAGGCCTTGACACTGACCGACCGAATGCCCGGTCTAGGCGTACTTGCGGTCATTCGGCGACAAAGATATAGATCCAGCATGATCACAAGTCAGGCCGTTTGCGCTTGCTGACGATGTTGCACGAGGCACGCAGCAGCGATGGCGAATAGGAGACCGGCGGTCGAGCGACACCTTTGTGCAATGAAGTCATTCGCAGGCCGAGCACGGTGTAATGGGCACTGGCTGGCCATTCGGTCACGAAGTTGAAACCCGACATGTCAGGCCTCTGTGCGAACAGACGATCAACCGTAGTCGTGCTGAGTGTCGAGTAAGCGCGCGGCAATACTCGGACTGGGTGCCTCAAGAATGCGGACACCCTCGAATTTCGCAAATCGGACCAAACGGGCATATGTTGCCTCCGCGTGCTTATGTGCCTCACTTCCCGCACTTTCAGCTAGCGCATCGGTATTGAACAGTAGGGTAGGAGTGAACGCATTGCCCGACATCTGCTTACGTGCGACGCCGAGTTGGAACAGCTTGGCCTCTGCCTCGCGTTCCGTATGCTCGGCCTGCCGTTCAGTGCTTGGCAGGCTCGTTACTTGAACGACTAGAGGGCCGTCCGCATAGTCCACGACTACATCTGGAACATCGCCGAGTCCATTCAAAGGAACATCGAATCGTGAAGCGAGTTCCTTAGCGTGGCCAATGAAAATTCGACGCAGTTGAGTCAAGAACTCACCGGTGCGGACTGTGTGTCTTGGACTCTGTCGGGATTCCTCTTCCTCTATCATTTCCTCCGCCGATCCGAATGCACTAACGCTGCGAACTGCAGCATCAAGCAACTGCTCGATTCCCCAAGCCCTGGCTACCATCACTGGACCGGGCTCGAAGCCGCGAAACAGCGGTCGCAATTCGTCAAGAGGTAAGCCTGCCTGCTGCCGCTGCGTCATGAACTGCGCACATTCCCGCAGAGTGTTGGCCGACGCATTGCCGCGCTCGCGTCCGAGGAGTCGGCGTAGCCGTGGCGCGGCAATGACAGGGTAGGTAGCAGGTGAGACGGCCTGGCCTGTCGCTTCGTGCGGCTCAATGGCTACAAGCGCAACAAGACGCTCCCCGGTGCCGAATATTGGCTCCCACAGCACAGCCCTATACCTCGCAACAAACGGCGGTGTAACGCCGATCAGCCGGCTGGATTCTTTGGGTTGGACGAGGAGTTCCATAAGTCTTTCGCGCTCGGTACTCGAAGTCGTTCATGCATCATGAGGTCGAGGGCGGGAAGTCGAGTGGCTATGCCGCGCAATACTACTTCAACGAGCGGCCAGATAGGATCGATCTGAGAATGGCCGGTAGACCACTGGCGCACCTTGTCAGCCAGAAGCTCAACTCGCCGCTGGGCACGCGACAACCGGGCAGGTTGCGCCAGCATGTCGTGGTCGTTCGGACGCCGCTTTGTCAACTGTGCAGCCACTTGATTCACTCTGGCTCGATGGTCCAGAATGCTTTGTCGCGCCCGCTGAGCGGCCCAGTTGCGCATTGCAGTCGCGATGGGCTCCAATGCCAGTTCATGATCGATGAACATGTACTCGCGCCGGTCAGTACCTGTGTAGATCAAGTTCTTCACATGCCTGTCATGATTCGCTGCGAGTTCATCCCAAGCGGCCCCTTGCGAAGCTACGGGCAGATCACACAGCTTTCGCCATGTGTATTCCGCGACGGCCTCGTCGTCAAGGAATCGCATAGTGCTGTCGTCCGGCCATTGATAGAGGCTGCCGAAGCATAAGTAGTCGCTCGTTCCAGGCAAAGGGCGTGCAGTTGCTGGGAGTCCTGGCAGTTGGTCGCGCATTGCAAGTACAACTACTCCACGAGGCACCGGCAAGCTCAGTTCAGCGGCAGCCAAGGAGCACGCAAGCTCGATCGGCAATTTTGCTTGCCCGGGCATCCACTTGATTGCAACGGGTATGCACGGCTCAAGACAGCCATCCACTTGCACTTGACCGCGCCAGACTTTGTGGGTTTGGCCTGCGTCGATTGGCAACCCTCCAGAGTTCAGTCTGGCGACCGGAGGACGGCTTGTGTCGTCTGGATCGAGTCCGTGCACAAGCCGTGGCGTACTGCCTTTCTCCATCAGCGATACCTCCGTAACTGACCAGAAGGGAAATCAAGTGGCGAAGAGGGCTGACCTACTAGCCATGCCTTTGGCAATCGCTTCCACTCGCTTATTGAGCGTCTCGCGCCACTTGGCCAATCGCTCGATGTCGTCACTGAGTTCGTCTGGCTCTGGTATCGGTAGCCTGCCAATCGCCGCTGCAGCGTCGTGTTCGAACTTCGAAGACTTGGTCATGCCGGAGTCGATCTCGCGATAGTCATCGTCCGTTACCGTCACCCCTTTGAGGCGCTGGGTAGACACGCCCTCACCAAAGCGCTGTACGGCACCGTTGAGCAAGACCTCCTCGATGCAGCGTTCCCATGCGAGGCGGAGGTGGCCGTAACACTTGGTTGTCAGGACGCGCTGCAGATCTTCGTCGCCGTCCTTCGCCGCCTTGCGGACAGCGATGAGCATCTGCCTAAGGCGGCCCAAACGATCCTTCGTTCCAAGGACGTCGAAGGGCAGGTCCTCGGAATGGACGCCGTAGCCGTCAGCGGTTTTGCGGATGTAGTTTTTGGTCAGTGTTGCGCCGACCTCCTCAGCCTTCTGCTCCAGAATAAGGAGGAAGTAGATGTCGTGCGTAAATACGATAACCTGCCGGGTCAGCGATTCGCTCGCCAGCCGCTCGGCGACCTCCCAGCGGCGCCGATGGTCCAACGACGAGACGGGGTCATCGAGCACAATGCCGCCGCGCCCCTTGCCGAGGCGGATCTCTGCCATGAATGACGCGATGGCAATAGCTCGCTGCTCTCCTTCACTGAGGATGGCCGCCGGCGTACCACCGCCGGGCAACTGCAGGGTGAGCTTGAACTGCGTTTTGCCGCCTGGCGACTCAGGCTTCATCACGGCGCTGAGGTGATGGACCTTAAGTAGCTTGAGTTCGGCATTTAGGGCATCGGCCAGCTCCTGACTGGCCGTCGTTCGAGAGAGATCCGTCGACTTCCGGGAGATGCCCCGAGTTTCCATGCCATCGATGCAGACCTGCAGCTTGCGACAGAGTTCGTGCTTAGTCATCGCCTCGAGCACAGCGGCCTTGACTTCAGCCAACCTGCGACGCGCGTCGAGTTCCATCCGCTCTGAAACCATAGCCGCCTTTAGCTTCTCGTCGGCAGTGGCATCAAGTGCCTTGGCCTGTTCCAGCAGACGGTTGATGATTTCGGCTAGTTCGGGTTGTGGGTCGGTGGAAAGTTTAGGGAGCGCATCCCAGGGTAGTTTGCCCGCAGCCGCCTGAAGCACGCCCGACTGGCGGGCCTTGAGGCCCTCCTGAAGGGCTGCGCAGGCCGCTGCGACTTCTGGCGCGAGTTCGGTCACTTCCTCAACCAGAGCATCGCTGAACATCAGGTCCACGTTCGCCTGCTGAATGACTCTAAAGGGGACAGCAGCGGCCTCGCGTGCATCCTTTGCCGCCTCCTCTGCAGCCGCCTTGACGAAAGCGTCGAATCGCAGCAGCCGCGCCGCCCCATCCTGTCCGAGGGCGTTCTGACAGAGGGGACAGACTGCGTCGGCGGGAAGACCAGGGAACTCGTGGCCTGCGTGGCTGAGCTCGGCAAAAGCTCGTGCGGCCTCAAAGAGGGCCTTCCACTCTTCGCCGCCCGTGCCGGCCAACTGGCCAGGCGTCGTCTTGAACTCGCGTGCCGCTACTTCCGCTGCTCCCTTGGCAGCATTCGACTTGTCGATCAGCGCTTGAAGCGAACCGACCTTCTCTTCGTTCAAGACGCCGACCGCCGCTGCGATCCGGTCCTTCAACGAGGTCAAGCGGGTGGCCTTCTGGCGTAGGGCCAAGACCTTCTGCTTCGGATCGACTTCGGCCAAGGTCTCGTTCAGCAGGGCGAGCCGCGCCACCTCAGCCTCACTGAGCGTGGCCAGCGTCTCGATGTCCTCGGCCTTGGTCTTGGCCGGGATGCCAAGCAATTTCTTGGCGACCTCCGTTTGCTCCCCGGCGAGAACCGCATAGGCAGCATTGCTTGGGGTGTTCGCAACCTTCTCTGCCGTAGCGCGAGTCTTGAGCTTGTTGCAAGCGCCGGCCAATCCCTCCAAGATGTCCAAGCCATACGGGGCGTAAGCGAAGTCGCCCTGATTGTCGATATAAGCACGAGCGCAGTGCGAATCGAAGATGGCGATGTCCGATAGCGGTTCGGGGGGCTCGGTGCCGTCTTTCCAAGGCAGATCGGTTGCAACGCCGTCTATCTCCGCCTCGAACGTCGCCTGAGCCGGTCCGCTCTTCCCGGGCTCCAGGTTCGCGTTGGGCAGGATGGGTTCGCGTCGATCGCGCGCTCGGCAGGCCTTCTTGAACACGCGCGAGTAGCCTGACTTCCCAACACCGTTCTCACCGTAGATGGTCGTTACGCCGACCCGCGCGATGGGCAGGCGCGCACCGTTTGCCAATGCATTGACGTTCGCCAACTCTCTGATGGCCGTTAGCAAGACGACGCGAGCCGGATTCGCCAGCGGCGCCACTTGGGCATCCTCGAGTTTTTTTGGTGTGCGCCCTCCCGGATCTGGGATACCGACCTCAGTCTTCGCCAGGGCATAGAGGTCGTCTATGTCGACCGCGCCGAGCATCCGGTCGGCGTAGAGCCTGGCGATGGCATCTTGTTGCCAGGCCGGAAGGCCCTTGGACCAAGCATGGATTTCCTGCAGGATCGTCATCAGCGATTTCCTTTCAGCGGTCACACCAAAGAAGCTGGGACCGGAATGTGATCCTAGGTTTGATCTGGTAACCAACTGTAGTGGATTTAGATCGGTGCGACCATATCGCTCGAGGAACGATGGCGGTCTCGGCCGATGGGAAGCATCCGATGAGTGCCTCACGCACCAACTCCAATCCGCGACCTGAAGCCATAGTCTTTACTGATCTCGTGGCTCTTTGCACCTCTACCGGAATGCTCACTCTGCGATCGATAACTGCCATTTGGCAATAGTCCGACCAAGGTCGTCCCCTCACCGCTCGACGCGATGGACGACCGTGAGGTGCAGCAGCTTTTTGTCGCTGCACATCGCGCAGGCTATTCAGAGATCGTTCGCACCGAGCCGACAAACCGCTGTCGTTCGTGCGTCACCACGTTGCTCCCAATCCGTGTTCAGGCCCTCGCAGGCGCAGCCAAAGCCTCGTATTTGCTCGTCAATCGCTGTGACTCCCGAGCCAACAGGTCGTCCACCATCGCGCAATACGGCTGGTCCGGCTCCGCGAATGCATAAAGGGACAGGAACTCCTCGAAGGTTTCGTTCAGTTCCTCAGAGGAAAACGGCTCCGGCATTGCGATGGCTCTGTCGATGCGCCTCTCGATCAGCACAACGCGCGCCTGAATCTCCCGCAGCCGCGCGGTACGCACTTCTACCAGTCCCTGACGGTTAAGCCCGAACACGCGCGCAGTATGGTCACCGTAGCGGTCGAGAACACCGGCGTGCACGCGAGGCCCCAGCAGGCACCAGTCACCTTCTTCCCGCCAACTCAGGTGGGCACCCGGATCCCGTCGCGTGGGATCAATTAGCGCGGCGTCTTCGGCCTCGTGGTCGTCCCCTTCAGCCAGGGCGTATTGCGGCCCCAGAATCGGGAACAGGTCGCTCTTGCCCAGATTCACCGGGGCATTGGCCACTTGCCCTCCGGTAGCGTGGCCCGCGTCACAGGCGTCGTGATGGCGGCGGCGATTGCAGTCGATGCAACTTGCCAAGAGATTGTCCCAGGCGGCCGCAAGCCACCAATAGCCAGGATGGCCAGGACATTCGGCAACGCGACCTTTGGGACGGAAGTGCTCGATATCCGTCGGTTCGACCGCCTTGATGCTCGACTCGCAGTACGCGCACTTACCCAAAAACAATGCATTCAGGGCGTCGACCACATCCTGCCGCTTATAGACGCTAAAAGTGAACGCTTCGTTAGGGGTGTCCAGGAAATGCTGCGCCGCTCGAAGACGCTCACGCGCCGCGGGACTGTGAGGACCTTCCAGCGATGCGGGCACCGGCACCCGCGTTCTGTCCACCCGCCTCATGCTTGAGGCCCCGCGCGCAGCGCCCGCAGCCGGGCGAGCACGCCCGTCACCGCGGCCTCCCTGAGTTGCCCCCGGTCCTGCGGCAAGCCTGCGCCCTCGTCGACGAACCGGCGCAGCGCTTCGTTGACGATCTGCTCAACCGGCGTGTCACCGAGCCACTTGAAAGCCTGCAACGCGCGAATGTCCTCGTCGCGTGCCTGTGATCGGATGCCCGCAGGCAGCGCGAGGTGCTCCAACGCGCTCTCTACGTCAGGATCCGCCGTACTGGCGAGACCGAAGTAGTCGGACGTCAGGAGCTGCTCCGCGCGCAGCCCACGAACGTCAGGCAAGCCGCTCAGAACCTCGATCCTGTGCGCCTCGTCGCGCACGAACACCTGCACCTCATCGTCCCGCATGCCTCTGAGACACAGCGGATCGTGTGTGGTGGCAACAAACTGAACGTTGGGCATGGCCTTGCGAAGTGCCGAGACAACGCGCAACTTCCATCGCGGATGCAGATGCGTTTCGATCTCGTCGATCAGCACCAGGCCGCGCGCGTTTTCTAGGTCACCCCATGCCTTGAGCATGTCACGCATGATGTCCAGGACCATTGCGATCAGGGAGCGGTAGCCATCACTCAGTCGCTCCAATGGCGTGTCGCGCCCATGTGCATGAACGAACAGGCGCCCCTCTTCGTCTCGCCCAATGCGGTCTTCCGGTTGGAGCACCAGCACCTCGCGCAATGCGCGTGCGAGCGCGTCAAAGGCATCTGGAGCGAGCCCCTGGAGCCACCGGCCCGGATGCTGGAGCTTGGCAAAAGGATCAAACAAGGAGCGCAGCGTCGAGGCGGGTTGCCGGCGAACGCCCTCCTTGCCAAAGAAACGACGAGAGCCGAAAGACATCAGCATCATGGTCGGTTGCTCTTCCCCGATGAAGCGCTTGGTCAGCGGGTCGATCTGCAGGCGCACAGGCTCACCGGTGTCGAAATCCAGGATGACTTCCGGCATGACGGTGTCATCAAGTTGCCAACCGGAAACCTCGCGCGGAAGAAAGTCCTCCGGCAACACCCCCATGCGTGCGCGCATGGGTGACCCCATCATCGCCAGTGCAATGGCTTGCAATGTGGTGCTCTTGCCTGTGGAGTTTTCTCCGAGCAGCATCATGCAAGGCGCGCCGGTCTCATGAGGATCGGCGTGCGGGATTTCAAGATCAAGGTTCGCTATACCTTTGAAATTCTGGATACGAACTCGGCGCAGCTGCGACGTGCGGGGCTCCCACTGAAAGCGCGTCATGAGCTGCTCTTCAAGCGGGCGCCACGAGTTCCGATCCAGAAGCGGTGCGCCAGATTCCGCATGGTCGACTAGCTCTCGCCACTGTTTGTCGCTGGCAACCTTCGAAGTGTGGATGGCATCGTCAACAATGGTTCGAAACGATGGCTTCGGGAGACTGGCCGACGAGTTGAAGTCGGAGAGAAGCTCGAAAAATATGACGCGCATAGCGCCGCAAAAGGGGGCCTCGTCGAGCAAGGCTCGGCGGAATCCGTTTAAGTATTCTTCGTCGGTTCGTCCTTGATCGAGCAACTCGAAACATTGCCTGAATGTTTGAGCTCTGACCTGGGTCAAGTCGGGTCGGTTGAGATTCAATACCTCCACAGTGACGCGCCCCACCTCATCCGCTCCAACGACGCTGCCATCGACCCCAAAGCGCATGTGCTTGCGCGGTTCAACCCGACAGGGGTTGACCAAAAGCGCCTCTTCACCGTTCTCGGCCTCAGCCCAGCTAGAACGCAAGCGCGCGCGCGGGCCTTGGACGGGAAACAAGTTGCGCTTTGCCCGGTTGCAGGCCGCGCATGAGAGAAAAATGTTCTCCCATTCATAGGCAAACCAGCTGTAATGGTCAGGACTGGCAACGTCTGATTGGTCCCGAAAGCCGACCGCATTGCCGGGTGGCCGGTGATGCGAGACGTCGCCAGAATTGGAGCTGTCCAGCGGGGTCTCGCAATAGGCGCATTTGGACAAGAAAACCTCGGCAACCTGCCGTCGCACCATGGCCGACGTCCAGATCTTGGCATTGAGCGGCGGCCTTCTGCGGGCACGCTCCTGCGGGTCAAGCCGATAGTGCTCGGCCAACGCAGCCTTGGCCGCACGCACCTCGTCCCCATGCAGGATTTCGGGCAACGTCGCGCTTCCACGGTTCACCTTTCTCATCCATCGCCTCCTCGTTTTGAGGCGTCAGTCTAGCGACGTTTAGAAGGGCCTGTGGCTACCTGCAGAAGTGTTATGAGTTGATCTTCCGGCTTGAGCAGGATGCCCGGGTAAACGGTCGCTTTTGGTAAGGAACGCCCCTAGCAGCGCCTGACGGGTTTGGAAGCAGGTGTGTAGAACAAAGATCGCGCCCCGTCGGAACTAGTGTGCATCCTGCGAGGCCTAGTCTCAGACGGTCCAGTGATAGTGGACACTGCCGCCATCCGAGCCGCAGACCGCGAATGTCTCAGGAAAATGAGGAGGAAATTGGTTTTCGCCCTCCTGATCCGCCGATTTTGTACCTCGCCCTCACCACCATCGGATTCCATGGAATTACTCGGACCAATCTGGCGATAGAAAAGCATCGCCCAGATAAGAAACAAAAAAAGCCGGACACCTTTAAAAGTGTCCGGCTTTCGCATTTGGTCCCGCCGCCAGGAATCGAACCTGGATCTCAGCCTTCGGAGGGCCGAATTCTATCCGTTGAAATACAGCGAGGAATCTGGGTTCCGGCAGAACCGGAGCCACGCATTATCGCCTATCAGGCGGCGACTTCTTCTGCTTCGTTTCCGACACCCGCGGTCGAGTTCCGTTCAAAACCCAGGCCGGCCAGGTAAACGCGAAAGGTGCGCCTGCCGGTAGACACCAGCTCGAAGGCGGTGGGGTCGAGCAGCCAGTTCTGTATGAGCCCGCTCAGCAGTGCGTGCAGGCCCTGTGCGGCCACGTGGCCGGGCACGGGCAGCTTGACCTGGTCGCGGCGGGCGGCCAGGCGCAGGGCTTTTTCAAAATCGGTCACGCAGGCGTTGCGCGCGTCCAGGTGGCGCTGCTGCACCGAGGCCATGTCGTGCGTGTATTCAACCTTGTGGGTGGCCACGTCGAACACGCGGCGCACCTGGGGGTCGGTGGTCATGAGGGTAAGCGCATGCACCATGCCCTCTTCAATCTCGGCCAGGGGGTCGTCGGTGCCGGCCGCCGCGGCGGCCCGGGGGCCGGCCTCCAGCGGCAGGATGACGCGCTCCATCATGGCGTTGAACAGGTCGGCCTTGTCCTTGAAGTGCCAATAAATTGCGCCACGGGTCGCGCCGGCCTGCTGCGCAATTTGCTGCAGCGAGGTTTGCGAAACACCCTGCGCCTGAAACAGCAGCTCCGCGGCATCGAGCAACCGATTCCGTGTAGCCAGTGCTTCTTCCTTCGTACGACGTGCCACCAAGTCTCCTGATTTGTAAAGCCAAGCCCTTTCCGAACCATGGGGCCATTCAATGCTGTCACTATACATCCATGAATGTATGTAAACTATCGGGCTTCCCCGATGGCCCGGCTGTTTATGCTGGCTTTCTGTTCGCATCGCGAACGCGCCATCTCCTGTCTTTGCTTCAAAGGATTCGCATGCCTCTCCTGCATGTTTCGCGTCAATCTTCGTTCTCGCCGCGCCTCGCGATCGTGGCCGCCGTTGTGGTGCTGACGCTCGCGGCCTGTTCCAAGGGCGATGCGCCCGCTGGCAAGGGTGGCGCAGCCGGTGGCGGCGCCCGCCCGGCGCCTGAAGTGGGGGTGGTGGTTGCCACGCCAACAGACGTGGGCCTGGTAACCGAGCTGCCGGGCCGGCTCGAAGCCTCGCGCGTGGCGCAGGTTCGCGCCCGTGCCTCGGGCATTCTGCTGAAGCGCGAGTTCCGCGAAGGTAGCGATGTAAAGGCGGGCCAGCTGCTGTTCCGCATTGACCCGGCACCGCTGGTGGCAGCCTCGCAAAACGCGCAGGCCACGCTGGCCCGGGCAGAGGCCAACGCCGTGCAGGCGAAGGCGCTGGCCGACCGCTACAAGCCGCTGGTCGAGGCCAACGCAGTCAGCAAGCAGGAATACGCAAACGCCGTGGCCGCGCAAAAAACGGCCGAGGCCGATGTGGCCGCGGGCCGCGCCGCCGTGCAAACCGCCAAGATCAACCTTGGCTACGCCGACGTAACCTCGCCCATTGCAGGCCGCATCGGCCGCGCGCTGGTAACCGAAGGCGCGCTGGTGGGCCAGGGCGACGCAACCGAGCTGGCGGTGGTGCAGCAGATCAACCCGATGTACGTGAACTTCACGCAGTCGGCATCCGACGTGCTGAAGCTGCGCCGCGCACTGGCTGCGGGCCAGTACAAGCGCGCCAACGGCGAAGAGGCCGCCAGCGTCACGGTGGTGCTCGAAGACGGCACCGACTACACGCTGCCGGGCAAGCTGCTGTTCTCCGACCTGACGGTGGACCAGGCCACGGGCCAGGTCACGCTGCGCGCCGAGGTGCCCAACCCGAAGGGCGAGCTGCTGCCCGGCCTGTATGTGCGCGTAAAGCTTGAGCAGGCGCAGGCCACAAACGCAATCACCATTCCCCAGCAGGCGGTTACGCGCACGCAGCAGGGCGACACGGTGTCTGTGGTCAGTGCCGACGGCAAGATCAGCCAGCGCACGGTGAAGATCAGCGCCGCCAAGGACAACCAGTGGGTGGTGCTCGACGGCCTGAAGGCGGGCGAACAGGTAATGGTCGACGGCTTCCAGAAGCTGCAGATGATGCCGCCCGGCACGCCGGTAAAGGCGGTGCCATGGACCAAGCCGGCGCCCAACGGTGCGGCAAAACCGGCAGCGCCGGCGGCGTCTGCCGCGGCGGCGCCAGCCAGCGGTGCGGCGGCTGCGCCGGCCGAAAAGAAGTAATAGCAGGAGCGCGCCCGCATGGCCAAATTCTTTATCGACCGCCCGATCTTCGCCTGGGTGATCGCCCTGTTCGTCCTGGTGATGGGCGGCGTGGCAATTACCCAGCTGCCGATCTCGCAATACCCGCCGGTGGCACCGCCGGCCATCGTGATCAACGTGGCGTACCCCGGCGCCTCGGCCCAGACGCTGGAAGACAGCGTGCTGTCCGTGATCGAACGCGAAATGAACGGTTCGCCGGGCCTGATCTACATGGAATCGGTGGCCCAGGCGGACGGCACCGGCACCATCACCATCAGCTTCGAGGCGGGCACCAACCCCGACCTTGCACAGGTGGACGTGCAAAACCGGCTTTCGCGCGCAACGCCGCGCCTGCCGGCCGCGGTAACGCAGCAGGGTGTGCGCGTAGACAAGTCGCGCAACAACTTCCTGATGTTCGTGATGCTGTCTTCGGACAACCCGCAGTTCGACCCGGTGGCGCTTGGCGACTATGCCGCGCGCAACGTGGTGCCTGAACTGCAGCGCGTGGTGGGCGTGGGCCAGGCCCAGCTGTTCGGCTCCGAAAACGCGATGCGCATCTGGATCGACCCGGCCAAGCTGCAAGGCTTCAACCTGTCGGCCACGGACGTGAACAACGCGATTCGCGCACAGAATGCGCAGGTGTCTTCGGGCACGCTGGGCGACCTGCCCAACATTCCCGGCCAGGCCATTGCAGCCACGGTGGTGGTCAACGGCCAGCTGGCCAACGTCGACCAGTTCAAGAAGATTGTGTTGCGCGCCAACCCCGACGGCTCGACCGTGCGGCTGCAAGACGTGGCGCGGGTCGAGCTTGGCGGCCAGTCTTATGCCACCTCGGCGCGGCTCAACGGCGTGCCGGCGGTGGGTGTGGGCGTGCAGCCCACGCCCAACGGCAACGCGCTTCAGTCGGCCAAGGCCATCCGCGCCAAGATGGCAGAGCTGCAGCGCTTCTTTCCGCCGGGCGTGAAGTGGGACATTCCGTACGACAGCTCGCGCTTTGTGCAGATCTCCATCACCGAAGTGGTGAAGACGCTGCTCGAAGCCATTGCGCTGGTGTTTGTGGTGATGTTCCTGTTCTTGCAGAACTGGCGCTACACGATCATTCCAACCATCGTGGTGCCAATTGCGCTCTTGGGCACGTTCGCCTCGCTGCTTGCGCTGGGCTTCTCGATCAACGTGCTGACCATGTTCGGCATGGTGCTGGTGATCGGTATCGTGGTGGACGACGCCATTGTGGTGGTCGAAAACGTCGAGCGCATCATGAGCGAAGAGGGGCTTTCGCCGCTCGAAGCCACCCGCAAGGCCATGCGGCAGATCTCGGGCGCCATCATCGGCGTGACGGTGGTGCTGATCTCGGTGTTTGTGCCGCTCGCATTTTTTGCGGGCTCCACGGGCAACATCTACCGCCAGTTCTCGGCGGTCATGGTGACGTCGATCGCCTTCTCGGCCTTCATGGCGCTGTCTCTCACGCCGGCACTGTGCGCCACGCTGCTCAAGCCGGTCGAAGCGGGCCACCACCATGAAAAGAGCGGCTTCTTCGGCTGGTTCAACCGCGGCTTTTCGCGCACAGCCAAGGGCTACGAAGGCATCGTCGCGCGCATTCTGCGGCGCGCCGCGCGCTACCTGATCATCTATGCCGTGATCATCGGCGCGGTGGTGTTTACCTACCTGCGGCTGCCAAGCTCGTTCTTGCCGGCAGAAGACCAGGGCAACATCATCGTGAACGTGCAGCTGCCGCCAGGCGCCACGCAAGAGCGTGCGCTGTCGGTCATGCAGCAGGTCGAAGGCTTCATCCTGAAGCAGCCCGAAGTGCAGAGCATGGTCGGCGTGATGGGCTTCAGCTTCTCGGGCCAGGGCCAGAACGCCGGCCTTGCCTTCGTGACGCTGAAAGACTGGGAAGAACGCAAAGACCCGGCCCATTCGGCCAGCGCGCTTGCGGGCCGCGCCTTCGGTGCGCTCTCGGGCATTCGCGACGCGTTCATCTACCCGCTGAGCCCGCCGCCCATTCCTGAACTGGGCAACGCGAGCGGCTTCAGCTTCCGGCTGCAAGACCGTTCGGGTGCGGGCCACGAGGCGCTCATCAACGCGCGCAACCAGCTGCTGGGCATGGCCAGCCAAAGCAAGATCCTGGCGCAGGTTCGCCCTGACGGCCTGGAAGACGCGCCGCAGCTGCAGATCGACATCGACCGGGACAAGGCCAGTGCGCTGGGCGTGACCTTCGATGCGATCAACGCCACGCTGTCGACCGGCCTGGGTTCGAGCTACATCAACGACTTTCCGAACCGCGGCCGCCTGCAGCGCGTGGTGGTGCAAGCCGATGCGCCGGCGCGCATGCAGCCGGACGACCTGCTGAAGCTGAACGCCAGCAACTCGCAGGGCCAGCCGGTGCCGCTCTCGGCCTTTGCCACCACCAAGTGGGTAACGGGCGCCACGCAAACGGTGCGCTACAACGGCTACCCCGCCATCCGCATCAGCGGCGACGCGGCGCCGGGCTTCAGCACGGGTGCTGCGATGGCCGAGATGGAAAAGCTCGCCGCGCAGTTGCCGCAAGGCTTCGGCTTCGAGTGGACGGGTCAGTCGCGCGAAGAAAAGCTCGCGGGCTCGCAGGCCATCATCCTGTACGGCTTCGCAATTCTGGCGGTGTTCCTGTGCCTGGCTGCGCTGTACGAGAGCTGGTCGATTCCGCTGGCGGTCATTCTGGTGGTGCCGCTGGGCGTGCTGGGTGTGCTGCTGGCAACCATGCTGCGCGCCTATTCAAACGACGTGTACTTCCAGGTGGGCCTGATCACCATCATCGGCCTCTCGGCGAAAAACGCGATTCTGATCATCGAGTTTGCAAAAGACCTGCAGGCGCAGGGCAAGGGCATCATTGAATCGGCCCTGGCCGCGGCGCACCTGCGGTTCCGCCCGATCATCATGACCTCGCTGGCCTTTGGCCTGGGCGTGGTGCCGCTGGCCATTGCCTCCGGCGCCGGCTCGGCCAGCCAGCGCGCCATTGGCACCGGTGTGCTCGGCGGCATGGTCACGGGCACGGTGCTGGCCGTGATCTTCGTGCCGGTCTTCTTCGTGGTGGTGCGCGGCCTGTTCAAGGGCAGCGCGCGCCAGCATGAAGCCGACAAGCGGCATGCAGAGGCCGCCGGCATCACGGAGGAAAAGACACATGACTAAGAAATTCATTCCTACCGCCCTGGCCGCAGCCATGCTGCTGGCCGGCTGCTCGCTCATTCCAACCTACGAGCGCCCCGCGGCGCCGGTGCCCACCACCTTTCCGGGCGATCCGGCGCAGCCGGCGGGCCAGGCCGCGGCCGCCCTGCCGTGGCAAGACTTCTTCACCGATCCGCGCCTTGCCGGCCTGATCCAGACCGCGCTGGCCAACAACCGCGACCTGCGGGTGTCGGTGCTCAACATCGAGCAGGCGCGCGCGCAGTTCCAGATCGAGCGCTCTGCCCTCTTTCCGGCGCTGGGCCTTACCGGCAGCGGCTCGCGCTCGAGCCCCAACCAGCTGCAGGCCTTCGACAGCAGCGCGGGCAGCGTGTCGTCGCAGTACAGCGTGAACCTGGGCATTACCGCCTGGGAGATCGACTTCTTCGGCCGCATCCGCAGCCTGAAGGACCAGGCGCTGGCGCAATACCTTGCCACCGAAGAAACGCGCAAGGCCGCGCAGATCAGCCTGATTGCCGCGGTTGCCACCGGCTGGCTCACGCTGATTGCCGACGACGAACTGCTCGAGCTCACGCGCCAGACGATGGTGACGCGCGAAGAATCGGTGCGCCTGACCAAGCTGCGCTTCGACAACGGCGTGTCGTCGGAGCTGGACTTCCAGGCCGCGAACTCGCTGGCCGAAACCGCACGTGCTTCTTACGCGCAGCAGCTGCGCACGCGCCAGCAGGACGAGAACGCGCTCGCCCTGCTGCTGGGTGCGCCGGTGCCGGCAGAAGCCACGGCCGGCGGCGCCAGGGGCCTGGACGGCATCAAGCCGATGCCCGAGGTGCCCGCGGGCCTGCCCTCAGACCTGCTGGCCGAGCGGCCGGACATCCGCTCGGCCGAGCAGCAGCTGATTGCGGCCAACGCCAACATCGGCGCGGCGCGCGCGGCGTTCTTTCCGCGCGTCTCGCTCACCACCTCGATCGGTACCGCGAGCAGCGAGTTCTCGGGCCTGTTCGACAGCGGATCGAAGGCCTGGGCCTTTGCGCCGCAGATCACGCTGCCCATCTTCGATGCGGGCCGCAACATCGCGGGGCTCGACTCGGCCAAGGCCGGGCGCGAGATTGCGGTGGCGCAGTACGAAAAATCCATTCAAACCGCTTTCCGCGAAGTGGCGGACGCCCTGGCCGGCCGCGCCACGCTGGGCGAACAGGTGCGGGCGCAGCGTGCGCAGGCCGATGCCGAGGCGGTGCGCTTCAAGCTTTCGGACATGCGCTACCGCAACGGCATTGCCAGCGCGCTGGACCTGCTCGACGCGCAGCGCTCGCTGTACACGGCGCAGCAGTCGGCAGTGACCACGCGGCTCTTGCAGCTGCAGAACCAGGTCACGCTCTACAAGACGCTGGGCGGCGGCTGGACAGGCCGCGAGAACAAGGGCTGAGGCTTTCGCGCGACGGCTCCGGAGCGGCCTTCCGTCCTTTGGGCGGAGGGCCTCTCTATAATCGCCGGTTGATTCGAAAAAGCCCCCCGACGAGCCCCCGTTATTGAGGACGCCATGAGCGCAGACCCGCATTACCAGGCCACAGAAGACGCCCACACCGGCCCGATCAAAAACCCGAAGCAACTGCTGCTGGCGGTATTTTTCTCCTTTCTTGCTCCCATCCTGATCATCGTGGGCCTTGTGGCCTATGTGGTTTCGGGCAACAAGCCCGCGGGCACGGCAGAGGGCGACAACATGGCGCTCTACGGCGTGTCGCAAGACGCGCGCAACCGCGAAGTGGCCGACCGCCTCAAGAAGGTCGGTGCCATTGAAATCCGCGACGCAAACCGCCCCCTGGCAACAGGCGAAACGGTTTTCAAGACGCAGTGCATTGCCTGCCACGGCTCGCCCGGCATTCCCGGCGCGCCCCACCTGAGCGACGCCGCTGCCTGGGGCCCGCGTATCGGCCAGGGCTATGAAACGCTGCTCGACCATGCGCTGCATGGCAAGGGCGCCATGCCTCCCCAGGGCGGCGGCGACTTCGAAGACCTCGAAATCGGCCGTGCCGTGGTCTACCTGGCCAATGCAGGCGGCGCCAAGTTCCCGGTGCCAGACCGCCCCGCCGCAGGCGCGGCGCCTGCCGAAGGTGCTGCCTCGGCTGCCGCACCGGCCAGCGCGGCCAAGTAAGCAGAACCCGGGGGCGCGCTGCCCCAAAAGCAAAAGCCGGCTTCGCGCCGGCTTTTTTACGCCTGCAGGGCGGCCAATCAGGGTTTGGCAGCGGCCACCGGCTGGCGGGCCGCGGGGCTCAGCACATGGCCGAAGCGCTGCGGCAGGTCGGCGGCGCGCACCTGTTCGGGCGTCCACAGGCTCTGCTCGATGGCATTGGCCGCCAGGCCCACGTCCTGCGTATGAACCAGCCCCAACCCGATGGGAGCGACCAGGTAAAGGCGCCCCTCCTCGTCGAGCAGGCAGCCCGAGACATCGGCGGCCTGCCCGGTATGGGCCGTAACGGCAAAGCCGTTGTCGTCCGCAATGCGCCAGACGAAGGGCGCCGCCTCCAGCTCGACGTACACGCGCTGGGGGCCGTTCTGGAAGAACCACTGCCCTTCCGCGTCGCGCTCGTAGTTGCGGTGAATGAAATCGATCAGCTTGTCGTGCCGCAGCATCGAGCCCTTTGCGGCCGGAAACGGGCCCTGGGCCTGGGTGCGGTCGTCGCGCATGTACCAGTTGCCGCGCGCGTCCAGGCCAAGCCAGCCGTAGCAATGCGGCACGTTGGGCCACTTGGCGAGCGCTTGTTTAACGATGTCGTCCATGCAAGCTATTTTGCGCGCCTGCGCGGCAGCCGGGCCTAGGCGAACTGCCCGAGCCAGCTACCGACGCTCTCCGGCATGCCGCGCACGTGCCCCGGCGGCGCGCCAAGCGGAAAGCCCACATGGCCGCCATGCGCAGGCTGCCACAACGTGACGTGCGGGCCCACTTCGCCCGGGCCCGGCAGGCTGCGGGCCGGAATGAACGGGTCGTTCAGCGCATTCACCACCAGCGCGGGCACGCGAATCGCGCTCAGGTGCGGCTTGGACGAGCCCCGCGCCCAGTAGTCGTCGGTGTTGCGAAAGCCGTGCAGCGGCGCGGTGAACACGTCGTCGAAGGTGTAGAGGTCTCTTGCCGCCATCAGACGCTCGCGGTCGAAAAGCCCCGGAAACTGGGCCAGCTTGGCCAAGGCCTTGGGCTTCATGGTCGCCAGGAACATGCGCGTGTAGACCAGCCGGTTGAAGCCGCGGCCGATGGCCTCGCCGCCCGCCGCAAGATCGAGCGGCGCACACACCGAGGCCACGGCGGCAACCGAGGCATGGGCCGTTTCGCCCGCCTCGCAGGCCCAGCGCAGCAGCGCATTGCCGCCCAGCGAAACACCCGCCGCCAGCACAGGCCCGCCGCCGTGGAGTGCCTGGCGCTGGCGCATGCGCCGCAGGATCCAGTCGATTTCTTCGTAGTCGCCCGAGTGGTAGGCGCGCGGGGCCAGGTTGAGTTCGCCGCTGCAGCCCCTGAAATGCGGCACGGCAAAGGCCATGCCGCGTTCGGCCGCAAAGGTGGCAAAAGCTTCGGCATAGTGGCTGCGCGACGAGCCCTCCAGCCCATGGAACAGCACCAGCAGCGGCCGTGGGCCCGGTGTGGCCGCATCGACAAAATCGACGTCGATGAAGTCGCCGTCAGGCGTGTTCCAGCGCTCGCGGCGGTACACCGGCGCCGGCCCGTTGAAGCGGCGCGCATAGAGCGCCGCCCAGATGGTCTGCAGGTTGCCGCCGGGCAGCCAGCGCGGCGCGCCGTAGCCCATGGATGAGTGCGGGGAAGAAACGTCGCCAGGCATTTCTCAGTGCAAGATTTGGGGCGGGTCGTTCGCGTCGACGGGCTCCCGCGCGCTGCCGGGGCTCGCATGGTGCGCCACCATGCGCCAGCCTTCGGCAGTCTTGTGATAGACGTTGGTGGCTAGCACAAAGGCGTGCTTCGGGCCTTCGGCGGTGAGCACCTCGATGCGTTCGAGCACGTTGTGCACCGCGCTTGCCAGCGACTCGATCTTGCGCACCCGCGCAGGCATGGCGTGGATGGCGCCGTTGCCGAACATCTGCTCGAAAGCCGCGCGGATTGCCGTGGCGCCCACCAGGCGGGGGCCGCCGGGATGCACGCAGAACACCTCGTCCTCGTCGGCCCAGCACGCCATCAGTGCTTCGATGTCGCCGCGTTGCAGCGCCTCATAGAACGCGGCCTCGATGTCGTCTGCAGTACCGCCGACGGCAGCGGCGGCGCGAAGTGGGGTCTTGGGCATGGGGTGATTTTGCCGCGCGATCGATGACGCGGTCGCTGCACCGGTTTGGCCTTGGGGCGCACCGTGCTGCCGCAGGTTGGGCAGTTCGCCTGCTCCACTTTGGACCAAATGGTCAAAAAGAAACATTCAAAAACACACAACGCATTGATTTGAAAGGACTTTTTCAACTGGCACGCGCCATGCATAGGGCTTTGCGACACCGCAACTGGAGCTTCTGCATGAACGTCGGCATCTTCATTCCCATTGGCAACAACGGCTGGCTGCTCTCCGAAAACGCACCGCAGTACAAGCCGAGTTTCGAACTCAACAAGGAGATCACGCTCACGGCCGAGCGCTACGGCGTCGACTTCGTGCTTTCGATGATCAAGCTGCGCGGCTTTGGCGGCAAGACGGAGTTCTGGGACCACAACCTCGAGTCGTTCACGCTCATGGCGGGGCTTGCGGCCGTCACCACCAAGATCAAGCTCTTTGCCACCGCGGCCTCGCTGGTGATGCCGCCGGCCATCGTCGCGCGCATGGCATCGACCATCGACTCGATCTCCAACGGCCGCTTTGGCCTGAACCTTGTCACCGGCTGGCAGCGGCCCGAGTATTCGCAGATGGGCATGTGGCCCGGCGACCAGTTCTTCGGCACGCGCTACCAATACCTTTCCGAATACATCCAGGTGCTGCGCGACCTGTGGGGCACCGGGCAGTCCGACTTCAAGGGCGCGCACTTCCAGATGGACGACTGCCGCCTGAGCCCCCGGCCGCAGGCCGGCATGAAGGTGATCTGCGCGGGCCAGAGCGATGCGGGCATGGACTTTTCCGCCAAATACGCCGACTACAACTTCTGCTTCGGCAAGGGCGTGAACACGCCCAAGGCCTTTGCGCCCGCGGCCGAGAAACTGATCGAGGCCACGCGCAAGACCGGCCGCCACGTGACCACCTACGTGCTGATGATGGTGATTGCCGACGAAACCGACGAGGCCGCGCGCGCCAAGTGGGAGCACTACAAGGCCGGTGCCGACCACGAAGCCATTGCGTGGCTGGGCCAGCAGGGCGCGGCCGACACCAGGTCGGGTGCCGACACCAATGTGCGCCAGATGTCCGACCCGACCTCGGCCGTCAACATCAACATGGGCACGCTGGTGGGCTCTTACGCCACGGTTGCGCGCCTGCTCGACGAGATGGCCGAAGTGCCGGGCACCGAAGGCGTGCTGCTCACTTTCGACGACTTTGTGCAGGGCGTGCAAGCCTTCGGCGAGCGCATCCAGCCGCTGATGAAGAGCCGCGCGCATGTGCAAAGCCCCGTGCCCTCGCAGGCCGAACCCGAGCGCCTTGCGGCCTGAAAGGAAAGACGCGCATGGCCACGCCCGCACGCAACACCACCCTCACCTCGACCACGCCAGTCGGCGCCCCGCGCCTGCCCGGCGCACCCGCGCCGCTGGTGCTGCCCGCCAGGCCCGAACCGCTGGCGCTGCATGCGACCGACTCCGCCCTGATCGTGGTCGACATGCAGAACGCCTATGCATCCATCGGCGGCTATGTCGACTCCGCGGGCTTCGATATTTCCGGCGCGCAAGGCACCATTGCCAACATTGCGCGCACCATTGCCGCGGCGCGCGCGGCCGGCATGCTGGTCGTGTTTCTGCAGAACGGCTGGGACGCCGCCTACGTCGAGGCCGGCGGACCAGGCTCGCCCAACTGGCACAAGTCGAACGCGCTCAAGACCATGCGCGCCAAGCCCGAGCTGGCGGGCAAATTCCTCGCCAAGGGCGGCTGGGACTACGAGCTAATTGCAGAAATGAAGCCGCAGCCCGGCGACATCGTGGTGCCCAAGACGCGCTACAGCGGCTTCTTCAACAGCACGCTCGACAGCACGCTGCGCGCACGCGGCATCCGCCATCTGGTGTTCACCGGCATTGCGACCAACGTGTGCGTAGAGTCGACGCTGCGCGATGCCTTTCACCTCGAATACTTCGCGGTGATGCTCGAAGACGCCACGCACGAGCTTGGCGGTGCAGCCATACAGAAGGCCTCGGTCTACAACGTCGAGACCTTCTTCGGCTGGGTTTCGACCGTGGACCAGTTCTGCGCCACCTTTGCACCCGAGCCCGCCGCGCAGCCTGTGCCGGCCGAAGCGGCCATTGCCTGATTTTTTTTAAAGGAGCCCGTCCTCATGCCCAAGCAAGCCATCATCCCCGCCGGAACCACCACGCCCATCGCCCCGTTCGTGCCCGGCACCATGGCCGACGGCGTGGTCTACGTGTCGGGCACGCTGCCCTTCGACAAGGACAACAACGTGGTGCACGTGGGCGACGCCTCGGCGCAGACACGCCACGTGCTCGAGACGATCCGGAACGTGATCAAAACAGCCGGCGGCACCATGGACGACGTGACCTTCAACATGATCATGATCAAGGACTGGGCCGACTACGCGAATGTGAACGCGGTGTACGCCGAGTTCTTTCCGGGCACCAAGCCGGCGCGCTACTGCATTCAGTGCGGCCTGGTAAAGCCCGAAGCGCTGGTCGAAATCGCCTCCATCGCCCACGTCGGCAACAAGGCCTGAGCATGCCGCTGCACTACGAAGTGCATGGGCCGGCCGACGGCGAGGCGGTGCTGCTGTCGTCGGGCCTGGGCGGTTCGGCCGCCTTCTGGCAACCGCAGATCGGCGCGCTCGTGGCGGCGGGCCATCGCGTGATTGCGTACGACCAGCGCGGCACGGGCCGCAGCCCCGCCGCACTGGACGCGGGCTACGCCATTGCCGACATGGCGCGCGACGTGGTGCAGATTCTGGACGCCACATCGACGCCGCGATGCCACCTGGTGGGGCATGCGCTGGGAGGGCTCGTGGGTCTGCAGCTTGCGCTCGATGAGCCCTCGCGCGTGGCGAGCCTGGTGCTGGTCAATGCGTGGTCGAAGCCCAATGCGCATTCAGCGCGCTGTTTCGATACGCGGCTTGCGCTGCTTGATGCCTGCGGGCCGCGCGCGTACGTGGAAGCGCAGCCGATCTTCCTGTACCCCGCGGCCTGGTGCGCGGAACATGCACAGCGCGTGGCCGACGAGGTCGATCATGCGTTTGCGCACTTTCCGGGCGAGACCAACATGCGTGCGCGCATTGCGGCGCTGCGCGCCTTCGACATCGACGCGCATCTTGGCGACATCACCGCGCCCACGTTGGTGGCCGCCGCCATGGACGACGCGCTGGTGCCGTGGACCTGCTCGCAGCACCTGGCCGATGGCCTTCACGACGTGACGCTGCACTTCATGCCGCACGGCGGCCATGCGCACAGCGTGACCGCGGCCGACGCCTTCAACCGCAGCCTGCTCGACTTTCTTTCCCGGGTCAGCGCACCCGGCGTTCCCGCATGACCACCACCTCAGCCCTCGACGACGCCGCACTGGCACTTCTCTTTACCGAAGCACGCAGCCACAACGGCTGGACCGCGGAGCCCGTGACGGATGCGCAACTCCGTCAGGTCTATGCGCTAGCCCGCATGGGCCCGACATCGGCCAACTGCTCGCCCGCACGCTTCGTGTTCGTTCGCACGCCCGAGGGCAAGCAGCGCCTTGCGCCTGCGCTTTCCAAGGGCAACCTCGACAAGACCATGGCCGCACCGGTCACGGTCATCGCAGCGTGGGACCGCAAGTTCTACGACAAGCTGCCCACGCTGTTTCCGCATACCGATGCGCGCAGCTGGTTCACCGGCAGCCCCGAGGCCGCGCACGAAACCGCCTTTCGCAACGCCAGCATGCAGGCGGGCTACCTGCTGCTCGCCGTGCGCGCGGTGGGGCTCGATGCAGGCCCGATGTCGGGCTTCGACAAGGCGAAGGTGGATGCCGCGTTCTTCGAAGGCAGCGACTGGACGACCAACTTCCTCATCAATCTTGGCCATGGCGATGCGGCCAAGGTGTTCGGCCGCCTGCCGCGGCTCGGCTTCGAAGAAGCCTGCGTCCTGGCCTGAAACCATTCCGGAAACCTCCCATGCTGCTGAACGCAATGGCCACCAACCACGTCATGCCAAGCGGTGCGCCGCATGCGCTGCCCAAGGCCGACTACCGCAACGCCATGGCGCGGCTGGGCGCGGCGGTCAACATCATCACCACCGACGGGCCCGCGGGCCGCGCCGGCTTCACCGCGTCCGCCGTGTGCAGCGTGACCGATGAACCGCCGATGCTGCTGGTGTGCCTGAACCGGTCGGCATCGGTGTACCCCGCGTTCACGGCCAACGGCGTGCTCTGCGTGAACGTGCTGGCGGCGGGCCACCAGGCGCTGTCGGGCCTGTTCGGCGGCAAGACGCCAATGGACGAGCGCTTTGCCGCGGGCCGCTGGGGGCGCAAGGCGACCGGATCGCCGGTGCTGGAAGATGCCGCGGCCTCATTCGACTGCCGCGTGGTGCAGGCGACGAGTGCGGGCACGCATGACGTGCTGTTCTGCGAGGCGCTGGCGATTGCCATTGGCGGGGCAGCGCAGAGCCTGATCTATTTCGACCGGCGGTATCACGAGATAGCAGCGCCGCCGCACTGACCTGGTCTTCTCTCCTCTCCCTTTGGGAGAGGGAGCAAGTCCGCAACCCGCCCCTGTCATCCCAAGGGAGTAACTCCTAACGCGGGGCAATCCCATGCAGCACGATCCGCTGCACGTTCTCCACCGTCTGCTCGAAGAACACCGGATCCTCCAGCGTGTGCCCCGTCAGCGCCTGCACCTGCACGCCGAAATCCGCATAGTGCTGCGTGACGGCCCAGAGCGCGAAGATCAGGTGATGCGGATCGACCGGTGCGAGCTTGCCGGACGCGACCCATGAACGGATGACCTCCGACTTGCGCTCCACCAGCGTGCGCAGTTCGCGGTCGAGCTCGTCGCGCAGCAAAGGCGCGCCCTGGATCATTTCAAGGCAGAAAAGGCGCGACGCATCGGGCCGGTCGCGCGAGACCACGAGCTTGCGGCGGATGTAGCCGCCAATGGCCTCGCCCGGGTCCTGCTCGGCGCTGAAGCCGCGCAGCGGCTCCAGCCACAGCGCGAGCAGGTCGCGCAGCACGTTCACGTACAGCTCTTCCTTGTTCGCAAAGTAATAGAGCAGATTGCTCTTGGACACATCGGCCCGCGCCGCCACCTGGTCGATCGACGTGCCGTGCAATCCGAAGCGCGAGAACAGGCCCAGCGCCGCGCCGAGGATGGCGCTGCGCTTGTCCTCGATCTGGCGCAGCCTGCGGCTCACCGCCGAGGCGCTGCGCACCGCGGGCTTCGCGGACTTGCGCACCAGGCCCTTCGCGGCGCCCTTCACAGCGCTCTTCGCCGGGGTCTTCTTTGTGCTGCTGGCTGTGGCCAGCGCCTTGGTCTTCGGCATCTTCCCTCGCTTCTCGATTTGCAGGCTCTTCATTGAACGCGCACCACTGTAAGGCCGCGGTGCATCGCGTTGCGCCGGCCGGGCCTTCCGGCACGCGCGGCGCGCACCATGCTGACGCGACAAATGCCTTTTGTCCATTTGGTCCAACTGGCACAGACGTTGCATGGCGAAAGGCATGCCAAGCACGAGGACCGACACATGACAACCCTGCTGTCCGTACCCATCATCGATCTCGCGCCCTACTTCGGCGGCACGGCCGAAGGCAAGGCGCAGGTCGCCAGAAAAGTCGACGAGGCCTGCCGCAGCATCGGCTTTCTGGTCATTACCAACCACGGCATTCCGGCCGAACTGATCGCGCGCGTGTCGAAGCTCTCGCGCGAGTTCTTCGACATGCCGCTGGCCGAGAAGCGCAAGGTCGACCGGCCGCGCGAAGACGCGGTGCGCGGCTACAGCGCAGTGGGCGAAGAAGGGCTTTCGTACAGCCTGGAAGAGGCCGCGCCCGGCGACCTGAAGGAGTCGTTCTCGATCGGCCCCTCGGGCGTGCCCGACGACGACTACCATCGCGGCCCCGCTGCCGGGCCGCATTTCGAGCCCAACAGCTGGCCGCCGATAGACGGCTTTCGCGAAGCGTATGAAGCCTACTTCGAGGCGATGAGCGATCTCTCGCGCTCGCTGATGCGCATCTTCGCGCTTGGGCTTGCGCTGCCCGAGATGTTCTTCGACGACAAGATCGACAAGCACATCAGCATGTTCCGCGTGCTGAGCTATCCGCCGCAGCGTGAAGCGCCGCTGCCGGGCCAGTTGCGCGCAGGCGCGCACAGCGACTACGGGAGCCTCACCATCGTGCTGCCCGACGACAAGGGCCTGCAGGTGTTCAACAAGGCGGGCCAGTGGGTCGACGTGCCGCAGGTGGAAGGCGGCCTGGTGGTCAACATTGCCGACCTGATGATGCAGTGGACCAACGACCAGTGGGTGTCGACGCTGCACCGCGTGGTCAATCCGCCGTTCGAGGTGGCCAGCACCAACCGCCGGCAGTCGCTGGTGTTTTTTCACCAGCCCAACTACGACGCGATGGTGGAGTGCCTGCCAAGCTGCCTTGCGCCGGGCGAGCAGCCGAAGTACGCGCCCATTTCATCGGGCGACCACCTGACCTCCAAGTTCGTGAAGCAGACGACGTTCGGCGGCACCAAGGCCGTGGCCTGAGCATGGCGCATCTCTCCTACGTCAACGTCTTCGCCAAGGACGTGGTCGCGCTCAGCGGCTTCTACCAGCGCGTGTTCGGCTTTGCCGAAATCGAGGCCATCCGCTCACCGATCTTTCGCGGACTCGACACCGGCAAGTCGAGCCTCGGCTTCAACGCGCTCGATGCTTATGAGCTGCTGCACCTGGCCGAATTTTCCGACACGCGCGGCGTCAAGTTTTTGCTGAACATCGACGTCGACAGCAAGGACGACGTGGACCGCATGGTGCCCGTTGCGCTCGAGGCCGGCGCAACGCTGGTGAAGCCGCCCTACGTCACTTACTACAACTGGTACCAGTCGGTGCTGCTCGACCCCGAAGGCAACGTGTTTCGCATCAACTTCATGATGTGACGCGCGCAGCACCTCCGTCTTCAAACGCTTTTTTTTCCTGGCTTGCTTCTCACGAAAGGTCGCTCCATGCTGCGCACTCCCACCCACGGCTTCACCTCCGGCCTTGCCCTGGCGCTTGCAGCCGGCGTCGCGTTCGTCTCGCTGCCCGCGGCAGCCGCCGACGGCTTTACGCTGAAGGACAAGCCGAAGATCGCGATGCTTTACTTCGGCCCGAAGAACGATGGCGGCTGGACGCAGGCCTTCGACGAAGCGCGCGTGAAGATCGAGAAGGAAATCGGCCAGAAGATCCAGTTTGTGGAGAACGTTCCCGAAGACGCATCGGCCATCAAGCCTGCGGCCGAGAAGTTCATCCAGCGCGGTGCCAACATCGTGATCGGCACCGCCTTCGGCTATTCGGACAGCTTCAAGGACTTGGCCGCCAAGTACCCGGGGGTGGCTTTTCTCAATGGCTCGGGCACCACCAACGGCAGCAACCTCGAATCGTTCTACGGCCGCACCTACGAGAGCCAGTACCTCTGCGGCATGGCCGCGGGTGCGGCCTCCAAGACGGGCAAGCTCGGCTTCGTTGCGGCCAATCCGTTCGGCGTGGTGAACTGGACCATCAACGCCTTCGCGCTCGGTGCGCAGAAGATGAACCCCAACGCCACCGTCAACGTGATCTACACCGGCGCCTGGAACGACCCCGTGAAGGAACGCGCCGCCGCGGCCGCGCTGATCGACCAGGGCGCCGACGTGATCGGGCAGCACGTGGACTCGCCCACGCCGCAGATCGTGGCACAGGAGCGCGGCGTGTACGGCACCGGCCACCACCGCGACCTGCGCCAGTTTGCACCCAAGGCCACGCTGTGCTCGTCGGTGTGGGTGTGGGACCGCTTTTTGACGCCCGAGCTCAAGAAGATCATGGCCGGTGACTGGAAGCCCGGCCAGTACGGCGCCTTCATCGAGATGAAGGACGGCGGCACCGACATTGCTGGCTTCGGCCCCGCGGTGCCCAAGGACAAGGCCGCGGCCATTACCGCCGAGCGCGACGCGATCATGAAGGGCAAGCAGGTCTATGCCGGCCCGCTTGCCGACCGCGACGGCAAGGAGCGCGTGGCCAAGGGCGCGGTGCTTTCGGACGCCGATCTGTGGAAGATGGACTGGTTCGTCAAGGGCGTGGTCACACAGAAGTAACCCAAGAGAAGAAAAAGCAAGGCGATCCGGCATGCCCAACGCGCTCGAACTCACCGGCATCCGCAAGAGCTTCGATGGCTTTGCGGCGCTGACCGACGCGCACTTTGCCGCGCGCTGGGGCGAGGTGCATGCGCTCCTGGGCGAGAACGGCGCGGGCAAGTCGTCGCTGATGAACATTGCGGCCGGGCTCTATGCACCTGAAGCCGGCCAGCTCTTGGTCGACGACAACGTGGTGCGCTTTGCCGGCCCGGCCGACGCGGCAAGGCAACGCATCGGCATGGTTCACCAGCACTTCAAGCTGGTGCGGCCGTTCACGGTGGCAGAGAACATTCTGCTCACCGCCCCGCCGCCGGCCGGGTTTCAAAGCCACGGAGAACGCCTGCGCGAGATCTCGCGTGACATCCGCAACAAGGCCTCGGAGCTGGGCTTCGACATCGACCCCGCAAGGCGCGTCGATTCGCTCTCGATTGCCGAGCAGCAGCGGGTGGAAATTCTCAAGGTGCTGCTTGCGGGCGCCCGCATCCTGATACTCGACGAACCCACCGCGGTGCTTACCGACCAGGAGGCTGCGCGCCTTCTGCAAACCGTGCGCGGCCTTGCGCGAAGCGGCTCCGCCGTGGTGCTGGTCACGCACAAGATGGCCGACGTGAAAACGTATGCCGACCGGGTAACGGTGATGCGCGGCGGCCGCACGGTGGCCACGCTGGCGCCCGACACCGCATCGGTCGCCGAGCTGGTGAAGCTCACGGTGGGCGAATCGATTGCCACGCAAAGTTTCCAGGTAGCAAAGTCGCCGCGCGGCGCTGTGCGGCTCGCGGTGCGTGGCTTGCGCTCGGCGCCGTCGCCAGAAGGCCGCCGCATCCTCGACGGCGTCGACCTCGAACTGCATGCGGGCGAAATCTACGGCCTTGCCGGTGTGGGCGGCAACGGACAGGGCGAGCTGGCCGGCGCCATCATGGGCCTGCCCGATGCGGGCGGTGCGCTCGAAGGCGAGATTCACCTCAGCGGCCACGGCGACCTGAAGGCCATGAGTGCACCAGAGCGCCGCAACGTAGGCATTGCCGCGATTCCGGCCGACCGCTATGGCCTTGCGCTGGCCGGCGGCCTTTCGGTGGCCGAGAACTACGCCATAGGCCGCGTGCACACCGGCCGCTACGGCCCGGCATGGCGCCTGCGGCGCGGTCGCATCCGGGCCGATACGCAAGAGGCGGTTCGCGCCTTCGATGTGCTGGGGGTGCGCTCGGTGGTGCAGAAGGCAGCGCTGCTCTCCGGCGGCAATGCACAGAAGCTGGTGCTTGCGCGGGAGTTCGGCAAGTCGCCCTCGCTGGTGCTGGCGCACAGCCCGAGCCGGGGACTCGACGTGCGCGCGAGCGCCGAGGTGCATGCGCGGCTGCGCGCGGCGCGCGACGGCGGCGCAGCGGTGCTGCTGATCAGCGAAGACCTCGACGAGGTGCTGCAGCTGGCCGACCGCGTGGGCGTGATGACGCGCGGCCGGATCGCCGGTGAATTCGCGCAGCCAGCCGACCGGCAGGCGATTGGACAGGCGATGGTGGACCATGGTTGACGCAACGCTCGCGGCCATTGCGCAGCCCGCGCAAACCGACCCGGAAGCCGCGCACCGCGCGCGGCGCCAGCCGCTGGCGCGCCGGCGCTATGCGCTGGAGATCCGCCAGCACATGGGGTGGCGGCGGCAGGCACTGATTCTTGCGGCGGCGCTGCTGGCCGGCCTGGCAATTTCTGCCGCGATTCTTGTGGCCGCCGGGGTTCCCGCGGACGAACTCGCCAACGAGTTCGTGATGCAGACCTTTTTCGACGGCCAGAACTTTCGCGCCGTGCTGTTCCAGGCTGCGCCGATGATCCTCGTGGGCCTGGCGGGCTCGCTGGCGTTTCGCGCGCGCTTCTGGAACCTGGGGCTCGAGGGCCAGATGGTGTGGGGCGCCATCGGCGCCACGGCCGTCTCGATGTGGCAGGTGGGCCCCGAGCCGCTGCGCCTGCCGCTGATGTTCGCGGCCGCCATCGGCTGCGGGCTGCTCTGGGTGCTGGGGCCGGCGTGGCTGAAGATCAGGCTCGGCGTGAACGAGATCATCTCCACGCTGATGCTCAACTACATGGCGGCCAACTTCTTGCTGCACCTGGTGTACGGCAGCTGGAAGGACCCGAAGGACAACTTTCCGTATTCGCCGCAGTTCCGCGCCTTCGAGCGGCTGCCCGAACTGGGCGCCGGCGTGAGCAGCGCCATCTTGCTCGCGGCGGTGGTGGCGCTGCTGGCGTGGTGGCTGGTGGGCGTGAGCCGGGCCGGGCTGTACCTGCGCTTTGTCGATGCCAGCCCGCGCGTGGCGCATGCCAACGGCGTGCCGGTGCGCCGCACCATCTATGGCGCCGTGCTGCTGTCGGGAGCGATGGCCGGGCTCGCGGGCTTTGCGGTGGCCTCGGGGCAGGAGGGGCGGCTCACGCAGGCCTTCTACCAGGGCTACGGCTTCTCGGGCATCCTCATCGCCTTTCTCGCACGCAATAACCCGCTGGCGGCCACCGTGGTGGCGCTGCTGGTGGCGGCGCTGTTCGTCACGGGCCGCAGCCTGCAGGTGTTCTACCAGGTGCCGTTCTCGATGGTGCAGCTCATCCAGGCCATCATCGTGGTGTGCGTGGCGTCGAGCGATTTCTTCATTCGCCACCGGGTGCGGCGCGTGGGTGGGGAGCAAGCGCAGTGAGCGGAAGCATTGTTCTGAACTGGCTCGCGAGCACGCCCGACTTCGCGGTGCCTTATGCGCTCGCGGCGCTGGGGCTGATCATCAGCGAGCGGGCGGGCGTGCTCTCGCTGGGCGCCGAAGGGCTGATGCTGGTGGGTGCGCTCGCGGGCATCGGTGCGCAAATCGTCCTGGGGCAGCCCGGCGTGTCGCTGGTGCTTGCCATGCTTGCGGCCAGCGCGGTGTCGCTGCTGTTCGCGGTGATGGTGATCTGGCTGCGCGTGAACCAAGTAATTGCGGGGCTCGCGCTGGTGTTCTTCTGCCAAGGCTTCACGGCGCTTGTCGGCTCGCTGGCCGAATGGACCAACCACGCCACCGAAGGCATCGGCTCGATGGCGCTGTGGCCGCTGTCTCTCTTGCCCGGCGTTGGCCGGCTGTTCGAGCAGAACGCGATGGTGTGGCTCACGTTGCCCATCTTCGTTGCAGTGGCGTGGTTTTTCTCGCGCACCTCGGCCGGGCTGCGGCTGCGCGCGGTGGGCGAAAACCCGCAGGCGGCCGATGCGGCCGGCATCCGCGTCACCACATGGCGGCTGGCCGCGGTGCTCGCAGGCTCGGCGCTGGTGGGCCTTGCGGGTGCCTACATCTCGGTGGTGAGCACCAAGCTGTGGATCGCAGGCATGACCGGCGGGCGCGGCTGGATTGCGGTGGGGCTGGTGATCTTCGCGCGCTGGTCGCCATGGAAGGCGCTGGTGGGTGCGCTGCTGTTCGGCTGCATCGAGGCGCTCATTCCCCAGCTTGCGGCGGCCGGGGTGCAGCTGCCGCAGTACTTCGTGATGATGACGCCCTATGCGGTAACGCTGGGCGTAATGGTGTGGGTCGCATTGGCCCGGCGCGGCGGAGACGACGAGCCGGGCGCGCTCGGCCAACCCTATGTTCGGGAGGAGCGGCGATGAAGGCCTGGGTGTACGGCGAAGAGCGCGAACTCGGCGCGGCGCAGTTTGCGGACTACCTCGATCCGGCCACCACGGCTGTGGTTTCCATCGACATGCACCGCGGCCACCTGGACGACAGCCCCGACTGCCCCTGCCCCGCGCCGCGTGCGCGCGACGTGGTGGCGCCCATCGACAGCTTTCACGACGATGCCCGCGCGCTGGGCGTGCGCATCGTGCACGTCAAGTCGGTGCTGCGGCCCGATGGCGCCGATGACATCAACGGCATTCCGGCTGCGTGGCGGCGCACCTTTCCGCTGCACGTGGGCGCCATACCGAATGCCGATGCGCATGCCATCGAAGGCTCGCGCTGGACCGAGTGGGTTACCCGCGTGGAGCCGGGCGACATGCGCGTGGAAAGCAAGCGCCGGCTGTCGGCTTTCTATCCGACCGACCTCGACTTTCTGCTGCGCAACCAGCGCATTGAAACGGTGGTGCTCAACGGCGGGTTTACCGATTGCTGCGTGCTCAACACCGCGTTCGACGCCAACAACCACAACTACCGCGTGATCGTGCTGCGCGACCTGGTGCGCGGCACCGACCCGCACCTGGAAAGCGCCGCGCTCAGCATGGTGTCGCTGCACCTGGGGCTGGTGCTCGACTCGGCCGAACTGCTGCGCCAGTGGCGCGGCATTGGCCAAAGCTAGCCAGCAAGGCCCAACCAGCGCCGCAGCACAGGCTGCATGTCGCCCTGCGCCGCCTGCCACACCAGCTCCGGCGCGGCCACGTGCACGCCGGCGGGTGCGATGCGCAGGGCCATGTCGACCAGTTCGGCGAGCTTGGAGGGGCGCACCGGCTGCTCGCTCGCCGGCACCATGAAACGCATGATCGACAGCATCCACGCGGCCAGCCTTTCGGCAGGGTTTGCCAGCCTGGCGTTGAGCGGCTTGCGCGCGGAACGCAAGAGAATCACGCGCTCGAAGCCGCTGGCGACCACGGCCTGCTCGTCGAGGCTCGCAAGGCCGCGCTTGAGCGCCTCGGGCAGGCGGCCCTGGTCGTGCGGCTGCACGATGGCGAGCGTGTGCACGCCGCAGGCACGCAGCCAGCGCGAAAGCTCGGGCAAATCGGAAGGCTGCGGCACCCACAGTGCGCGCTCGCGGCCGTGGTAGAGCCGGGGCGGATCGAAGGCGATGACCGCGGTATCGGCCGAGGTGAGCCCCCATTGCGCAATCGGCACGTCGGGGCAAAGGCAGGTTTCGACGCCGCGCATGCCGTCGCGCATGGGCTCGCGCGACAGCACCCGCACATGGGCAAAGCGGTGGCCGCTTGCGAGCCGGCGCAGCAGCTCCTGGCCCAGGGCGCCGGTGGCGCCGGCAATCAGGAGCGTTCCGGCCGTAGCGGCAGTTGCGGCTGCCGGGGGCAATACCACGCGGTTGGCAGCCTGCAGGGCTTGAAGGGGATCGAGGGCCATGGAGCCATCTATGCTAACTTCCGGCTCTTCTGCGGAGGTAATGAAAATGATGCTGAAACGGTGGCTCTTGATTCTTGCTGCGGTCCTGTCCCTGAGCGGATGCGGCTACAACCAGTTCCAGTCGCTCGACGAGACGAGCAAATCGGCCTGGAGCGAGGTGCTCAACCAGTACCAGCGGCGTGCCGACCTCGTGCCCAACATCGTGGCCACCGTGAAGGGTGAGGCCAGCTTCGAGCAGGACACGCTCACCAAGGTGATCGAGGCGCGGGCCAAGGCCACGTCGATCCAGGTGACGCCCGAGACGCTGAACAACCCCGAGGCGTTCAACAAGTTCCAGCAGGCGCAGGGCGAGCTCTCGTCGGCGCTGTCGCGGCTGATGGTGGTGTCGGAGCGCTACCCGGAGCTGAAGGCCAACCAGGCTTTCCGCGACCTGCGCGTGACGCTGGAAGGCACCGAGAACCGCATTACCGTGGCGCGCAACCGCTACATCCAGACGGTGCAGGAGTACAACGTGCTGGCGCGCAGCTTCCCGACGAACATCACGGCCAAGATCTTCAGCTATGAGCCGAAGCCCAACTTCTCGGTGCAGAACGAAGCGCAGATCTCGACGCCGCCGACCGTCGATTTCAGCGCTCCCAAGAAGTAAGACAGCCACTCGATGGCCCTTGTCCTGATACGCCGCGTGCTGGCCGCCGTTCTGCTGGCGGCCACGGCGTGGGCCGGTCTTGCGGCCGGTGCATGGGCGCAAGACCTTCTGCCGGTGCCCACGCTCACGGCGCGGGTGATCGACCAGACGCAGACGCTGGCCGAACCGGAGCGCGCCGACCTCGATGCCAAGCTGGCCGCCTTCGAGCAGCGCAAGGGCTCGCAGATGGTGGTGCTGATGGTGCCCACCACCCAGCCTGAAGACATTGCGAGCTATGCCAACCGCGTGGGCAACGCCTGGAAGATCGGGCGCAAGGACGTGGGCGACGGCATCCTGGTGATCGTGGCCAAGAACGATCGCAAGATGCGCATCGAAGTGGCCAAGACGCTGGAAGGCGCGGTGCCCGACCTGGCCGCCATTCGCATCATCGACGAAGAGATGAAGCCGCGCTTTCGCAACAACGACTTTGCGGGCGGGCTGAACGCGGCGGTGGCCCGGCTCATCGGCCTGGTCGACGGCGAGGCGCTGCCCGAGCCTTCCAGCGGTGGAGACGAAAGCTCCGGCTTCGGCGACGGTATCGACTGGGAGAACCTGGCGATCTTCCTGTTCGTCGGCGTCTTCGTGGCGGCGCCCATCGTGCGCTCGGTCGTCGGCAAGAAGCTCGGCTCGGTGGTCATGGGCGGCGGCATTGGCGCGATTGCGTTCTTCATCACGACCAGCATCGTCATCGCGGTGCTGGCGGGCTTTGTGGCGCTGATGGTTTCGCTGTTCTCGGCGGCGGCTGCATCGGCCCCCACGCGCCGAGGCCGGGGTGGTGGCGGCGGCGGCTGGAGCGGCGGTGGTGGAGGCGGCGGCTGGAGCAGCGGCAGCGGCAGCAGCGGAGACAGCGGCGGTTTCAGCTCCGGCGGCGGCGGCGATTTCGGGGGCGGCGGCGCCTCGGGGGACTGGTAGGCATGGCAACGCTTTTCTCCAGGCTCGGCCGCATCTGGCGCCACCAGTGGATGGACGAGGCCGATGTGCGCCGCGTGCTGCCCGACGCCGCCATGGAGCGCCTTGCCGCGCGCGTGGCTGCAAGCGAAAGGCGCCACAGCGGCGAGATCCGCATCTGCGTGGAGGCGGGCCTGCCCTGGTCTTACCTGCGGCGGGATGCCTCGGCGCGCGAACGTGCCGTCACGATGTTCGGCAAGTTGCGCGTGTGGGACACCGAGCACAACAACGGCGTGCTCATCTACCTGCTGCTGGCCGAGCACGCGATAGAGATCGTGGCCGACCGCGGCATCAACGCACGGGTCAGTGCCGCCGAATGGTCCGCGATGACGCAGCGCATGGGAGCGGCGTTTCGCGAAGGGCGGTTCGAAGACGGGATCACGCAGGCGCTCGAAGAAATGTCGGCCTTGCTGGTCGAGCACTTTCCGCTGGCGGACGATCAGCCCGATACCAACGAGCTGCCGGACGCGCCCGTGGTTCTTTGAATTTCTCCCTCCCCTCCCGGGGGAGGGCCGGGGTGGGGGCAAGCGGCGCTGGCGATGGGTGCGCTCTGCCTGCCCCCATCCCAGCCTTCCCCCGGAGGGGGAAGGAGCGAAGACCTCAATCCGGCGCCGGTAGCGCCCACACCGTTTCACCGCCCACCGCGTAGAAGCGCCGCCCGGGCGCCCGCTCCAACAGCCATCCGCCCGTGAACTCGCCGAACGCCGGCAGCACGGCCTGCTGGTCATCGCTCACGAAACACGGCAGCCGCACGCTGTCCCGACCCGGCCCGTAAAGCTTGCACACCGGGTGCAGGTGCCCGGCCAACACGAAATGGGTGGCATGCGATTGCGGGTGGTGGCAGCAGGCGAAGGGGCCGAGCAGATAGGGCTCGTCGACCACCTCAATGTCGAGGGCCTCTGGCGGATCGCCCGCACGGCTGTCGTGATTGCCCCGCACCAGCGTCATGCCGACGACCCGGTGCGCGGCGCGCCAGTCGGCGAGCGCGGCCAGCACTTGCGGCGTGCGCGCCTGCGCCGCATGCATGAAGTCGCCGAGAAACACGATGCGCTGCGGCGCATGGGCAGCGATCAATCCATCGAGCCGCGCCAGGTTCTGCTGCGTGGTGCCGCCCGGCACCGGCTGCCCCAGCGCCCGATAGGTCGCGGCCTTGCCGATATGCAAGTCGGCGATGAACAGCACACGGCCGTCGGGCCACCAGATGGCACGTTCGGGCAGCAGATGAAGCAGTTCGCCGGCCCACCGGAGCGGCAGGGCCGACGAGGAAAGTTGCGGGGAAGTCACTGGCACCAAGTGTCGCAAAAGCCGGCGGGTGCGGCCGGCCGTCACTTGCAATTCACCCCCGCGGACCCCAGTTCTTCGGCATGACCGAAACGCCATCGCTGCACATCGTCTGCCCGCACTGCCACACGACCAACCGCGTGCGCGCGGCACAACTGGGCAGTGCGCCCGATTGCGGCAGTTGCCATCGCCCGCTGTTCGCCGGCCATTCGACCGCGCTGCCGGACGAAAAGACCTTCGACCGCCACATTGCACGCAATGAAATTCCGGTGCTGGTGGACTTCTGGGCGCCATGGTGCGGCCCCTGCCGCCAGATGGCGCCGGCCTACGAGCAGGCTGCGGCCCAGCTGGAGCCGCGGGTGCGGCTGGCCAAGGTCGATACGGAGGCCGTGCCCAACCTGGGTGCGCGCTTCAACATCCGCAGCATCCCCACGCTGGCGCTGTTTCGCGGTGGCCGCGAGGTGGCGCGGCAGGCCGGTGCCATGGGCGCGGCGGACATCGTGCGCTGGGTCAAGGCGCACGGCGCGGGCTGAGCCGGGCGGCTCACCTCAAAGTGGCGGCAAAGGCCGTGAGCGGCGCGAGGGCGGCCTGCGCTGGCGCTGCGGCGCGGGTGGCTTGCCCGGCCCTTCCTGGCCGAACGCGAGCGTGCTCTTCACGCGTTCGATTCCTCCGGCGGTGACCACGCCGCCCGCGGCTTTTTCGAGTTGCTCGACCATGCGCGCGATGCGGTCGGCCACGTTCTCGTTCGACAGCTTTTCGCGGAACAGCTCGACCATGAGCGGAAAAGAAAACGGCGTCGGCCGCTCGAGCGGCCTCAGCACCAGCTGCTGAGTCGCCATGCGCGCGAGGCTGGCACGCAGCCGGCCTATTTCGAGCTCTTGCGCGAGCAGTTCCTGCTCGGCCTGCAGCAGCAGCTTGTTGGCGGGGTCGTACTTGCGGAACACCTCCCAGAACAGCGACGACGAGGCCTGCAGCTGCCGGTTGCTGCGCTTCTCGCCGGGGTAGCCCTGGAAGATGAGGCCCGACACACGCGCAATTTCGCGAAAGCGGCGCTGCGCCAATTCGCCCGCGTTGAGCGAAGCCAGCACTTCGTGCAGCAGTTCGGCGTGCGCATCTTCGCCTTGCGGCAAGCGCAAGACCTGCGGCAGCAGCGCGGGCCAATCGACCGGCACGGCGCTCAGCAGTTCGAAGCCGTAGTCGTTCACCGCAATGGAGAAGGTGCGCGCATCGTGCTGCGCCACGCGCCAGGCCAACAGGCTCGCGAGCCCCAGGTGCACGTGCCGCCCCGCGAACGGATAGAGGAACAGGTGCGAGCCCTCGCGCGTCGTCAACGTTTCGGCCAGCAGGGTTTGCGGCGTGGGCAGGGCCGACCATTGCTGCTGGATCTCCAGCAGCGGACGCACGCACTGCAGTTCGGGTGAGTCATAGCGTCCTTCGCCGGCCAATGCGAGCTGCTGCACCACGGCATCGGCCAGCGTGGTCGAAAGCGGCATGCGCCCGCCGTTCCAGCGCGGCACCGCGGCGCGCTTGCCGGTGGCGCGCCGCACCCAGGCCGTCATGTCGTGGATGCGCACGAGCTCGAGCAACCGGCCGCCGAACAGGAAGCAATCACCGGGCTTCATGCGCGCAACAAAGCCTTCTTCGACGCTGCCGATCTTGCCGCCGCCCATGTACTGCACGGCCATGCTGGCATCGCTCACGATGGTGCCGATGTTCATGCGGTGCCGGCGTGCGAGCCGCGCGTCCGGCACGCGCCAGACGCCTTCCGCATCGGGCACCGCGCGGCGGTAGTCGGGATACGCGGCCAGCGAAGGGCCGCCCTGGGAGACGAAGGACAGGCACCACTCCCAGCTCTCCCGCGAGAGCCCTGCATAGGCCGCGGTGCCGCGCACTTCTGCATAGAGGTCGTCGGGCACGAAGCCGCCGCCGAGCGCCACCGTGACGAGGTGCTGCACCAGCACGTCGAGCGGCTGCACCGGCGTGTGGCGCGCCTCGATGTGCCCTGCCGCAATGGCCGCGCGCGCGGCAGCCCCTTCGACCATCTCGATGCTGTGCGTGGGCACGAGCGTGATGCGCGACGGCCGGCCCGGCGCATGGCCCGAACGCCCGGCGCGCTGCAGCAGCCGCGCCACGCCCTTGGGCGAGCCGATCTGCAGCACGCGCTCGACCGGCAGGAAGTCGACGCCCAGGTCGAGGCTCGATGTGCAGACCACCGCCTTGAGCTCGCCGCTCTTCAGGCCAAGCTCCACCCACTCGCGCACCGCGCGGTCGAGCGAGCCGTGGTGCAGCGCAATGGTGCCCGCCCATTCGGGCCGCGCCTCGAGCATGGCCTGGTACCAGATCTCCGATTGCGACCGCGTGTTGGTGAACACCAGCGTGGTGCTGCTGGCGGCAATTTCATCGAGCACTTGCGGCAGCATCGTGAGCCCCAGGTGCCCTCCCCACGGAAAGCGCTCGGCGCGGCCGGGCAGCAGCGAATCGACGACCAGCTTCTTGGGCACCGCGCCCTGAACGAGCACGCCCTCCTCGTCGCCGAGCAATGCGCGCATGGCCTCTTGCAGGTTGCCCAGCGTGGCCGACATGCCCCACACCGCGAGCCCCGCGTTCCAGCGCCGGAGCCGCGCAAGCGCCAGTTGCACCTGCACGCCGCGCTTGTTGCCGAGCAGCTCGTGCCATTCGTCGACCACCACCATCTTCACGCGGCCGAGCACCTCGCTGGCATCGGCGCGCGCGAGCAGCAGCGAGAGGCTCTCTGGCGTGGTGACGAGCACGGTGGGCAGGCGCTCGTTCTGCGCTGCGCGCTCGGTGGACGATGTGTCGCCGCTGCGTGCGCCGGCGCTCCACGGATGCACCTCGGCGCCCAGCGCTTCGAGTGGCTGCTTGAGCGCACGCAGCGTGTCGGCCGCGAGCGCGCGCATGGGTGTGAGCCACAGCACCGTGAGCGGCGGCGCTGTGGGGCGCGCGGTTTCCTTCTTGGCTTGAGAGAAGACTTGAAGCGCGCCAAGCCACACGGCGTAGGTCTTGCCCGCGCCGGTGGTGGCATGCAGCATGCCGGACTTTCCTTGCGCGATGGCTTTCCACACATCGCGCTGGAACTTGAAGGGCTTCCAGCCGCGAGCGGCAAACCATGCATCGAGCGCCGCCTTGACTGCTGTCTTGCTCCTTCCCCTCCCGGGGGAAGGCTGGGATGGGGGCAAGCGGCCTTCGACAAGCGGCTGGCCTTTGTTGCGCCGCTTGCCCCCACCCCTGCCCTCCCCCGGGAGGGGAGGGAGAAATTCGGGGTCCACCGGCGCAGTCATGACGGCAGCAGCGCAGCCAGTCCCCCGGGAGGGGAGGGAGAAATTCGGGGTCCACCGGCGCAGTCATGACGGCAGCAGCGCAGCCAGCGTCTGCAACGTATCCGCCTCCGCCACCGGCTTGTCCTCGCGCCAGCGCAGCATGCGCGGAAAGCGCACGGCAATGCCGCTCTTGTGGCGCGTGCTGCGCGCAATGCCCTCGAAGCCGAGCTCGAACACAAGGGTGGGCTCCACGCTGCGCACCGGGCCGAAGCTCTCCACCGTGGTCTTGCGGATGATCGCGTCCACGCGCGCCATCTCTGCATCGGTCAGGCCCGAATAGGCCTTGGCAAAGGGCACGAGCTTGCGGTCCTGCTGTTCGGGCGGGCCGTCCCAAACGGCAAAGGTGTAGTCGCTGTAGAGGCTGGCGCGCCGGCCGTGGCCGCGCTGCGCGTAGATGAGCACGGCGTCGACGCTGAGCGGATCGATCTTCCACTTCCACCACACGCCCACGTCCTTGGTGCGACCCACGCCGTACTGCGCATCGCGGCGCTTGAGCATCATGCCTTCGACACCCATGCTGCGCGCTGCTTCGCGCTGGCGGGCAAGGTCGCCCCACTCGGCGCCGGTGAGCATCGGGCTGGGCAGCAGCGACGGATGCTGCATGCGTGTGACCAAGTCGTCGAGCAGCACGCGGCGTTCCCATTGCGGCAGCGCGCGCAGGTCGCGGCCTTCCCATTCGAGAATGTCGTAAGCCAGCAGCACCACCGGTATTTCGCGCAGCAGCTTCGCGCCCAGGGTCTTGCGGCCGATGCGCTTCTGCAGCTCCGCAAAGGGCTGCACCCTGTCTTCGCGCCAAACGGCAATTTCGCCGTCGAGCACCGTGCCGTCTGGCAATGCCTCGCCGAGCACGGCAAGTTCGGGAAAGCGCTCGGTCACCAGTTCTTCACCGCGCGACCACAGCCAGACCGCACCCGCGCGCTTCACCAGTTGCGCGCGGATGCCGTCCCACTTCCATTCGACGACCCAATCGGCCGGCGGACCGAGCGCCGCATCGAACTGTTCGAGCGGCAGGTTGAACGCATGCGCCAGAAAGAAGGGGTACGGCTGCCCGCTGGTCTTTTGCACCTGCTCCGCACCCGACTCCGGCGCGATGAGTGCGCGGTACTCGTCGGCGCGTGGGCGGCCGCCAATGTGGGTGTAGCCCATGAGCCGCTGCGCCACGCGCTTGGGGTCGATGCCGCCCACCGCCGCGAGCGCCTGCGTGACTTGCAGCTTCGACACGCCCACGCGGAAGGCGCCGGTGATGAGCTTGAAATACACCAGCCGCTCTTCGGCCGCAAGCTGGCGCCACTGCGCGCGCAGCCGCGCGGGCAGTTCGTCGGGCGCCGACTTGCCCGCCTCGCGCAGCGGCAGCAGGTGCTCCTCGACCCAGCGCGCCAGGCCCAGGTCGTGCGCCTCGGTGGGCGGTGGCAGCAGCAGCGCGATGGTTTCCGCGAGGTCGCCGACCGCCTCGTAGCTTTCGTCGAACAGCCATTCGGGAAGGCCCGCCGCCTCTTGCGCGAGCAGGCGCAGCAGCTTGGTGGGCACCAGCTGGCGCGGCTTGCCGCCGGCCAGGAAGTACACGGCCCATGCCGCATCGGCAGGGTCGGCCTCGCGCAAGTAGCGCTGCAGCGCGGCCTGCTTGGCAAGGCTCGAGGTGCTGGCGTCGAGCTCGCGGTAGAGCGCGGCAAAGTCCTTCATGCCTTTGCTCCTTCCCCCTCTGGGGGAAGGCCGGGATGGGGGCTGCCAGCGTCCGCATCGAGCGCCGCTGGCCCCCTCCCCGGCCCTCCCCCGGAAGGGGAGGGAGTTTCCTGGTCATCTTCATCGCCGTATTCGGTCTTGAAGCCCTGTGCCTCCAGCCCGTTCTCGGTGAGCCAGCGCACCATGACCGCCACGCTGCCATGGGTGACGAACACCCGGCTCGCGCCAGTGCCCGCGATCGCCTGCTGCAGGCCGGGCCAGTCGGCGTGGTCGGACATGACGAAGCCCCGGTCCACGCCGCGCCGGCGGCGCGTGCCGCGCAGCTGCATCCAGCCGCTCGCAAAAGCATCGGCATAGTTGCCGAAGCGGCGCATCCACGGCGTGCCCTGCGCCGATGGCGGCGCCAGCACCAGCGCGCGCTTCAAGAGCGCGGCGTCCACACCGGGGTCGGTTACGCGCAGCGTCTCGGGCAAGGCCACGCCCGCGGCGCGATACACGGCGTTGAGCGGCTCGACCGCGCCATGCACCACGATCGGCCCGATGGAAGCATCCACACCATGCAGGATGCGCTGCGCCTTGCCGAAGGCATAGCAGAACAGCACCGATGCGCGGCCGGCCTCCGCGTTGGCGTGCCACCATGCATCGATCTCGGCGAACAGCGCGGCCTGCGTGGGCCAGCGATAGATCGGCAGCCCGAAGGTCGATTCGGTGATGAAGGTGTCGCAGGGCACGGGCTCGAAGGGCGTGCAGGTTCCGTCGGGCTCGGTCTTGTAGTCGCCCGAGGCCACCCACACGCGCCCGCCGTGTTCGAGGCGAACCTGCGCCGAGCCCAGCACGTGGCCGGCCGGGTGCAGCGAGACGCGCACGCCGTGGTGCTCGATGGCTTCGCCGTAGCCGAGCGTCTGTAGCGCAATGTCGCTGCCCAGGCGGGTGCGCAGCGTGCCGGCGCTGTCGGTATGCGCCAGGTAGTGCGCATGGCCCACGCGCGCGTGGTCCGAATGGGCGTGCGTGATGACGGCCCGCGCCACCGGCCGCCAGGGGTCGATGTAGAAATCGCCCGGCGGGCAATACAGCCCTTCGGGGCGAGCGACGACGAGATCTTCTTCCTTCGCGGCCATGGCCGCATCGTAGGCGGTGGCGGCCTTGCGCGTTGCCGAACGCGGGCCGCGAAGCGCTGTGGGCCGGCGCCTACTTCTTGCGCCCGCCCGCCATTTCGAGCACGTTCATCTTCATGCCGTTGGACATGATCATGTCGCCGGGCTTCTGGCCCGCCTTGCAGGGGCCGATCCACTTGGCTTCGATCACGGCCGAGCCTTCGGCGCGGCCCATCAGCGGCGGGCTGTAGGTCGACTTGCTTTCCATGCGGTAGGCCGAGCTGAAGTCGCCGCTCATCACCGCGTGCGAGGTGGCAGTGGTGGAGCCGATCTTGCAGACCGAATCGACAACCAGCTTGCCGCCTTCGTTGCGCAGCTCCTGCTTGGAACACGCATCCTTGCCCATGCCCTGGCCCATGTCGCGCAGGGCCTTGTCGCTGGCCGCATCGATGCACTGCTGGATGGTCTGGCTCGCGCCCTTGGCGGCGGTGCCGTCGCCGGTCTGGATTTCCCAGAGGCCGGGCTTGCGCGCCGGGTAGTCGATGGCCATGGCGGGCATGGCGGCCGCGCCGGCCAGCGTGAGAAAGGCAATGGCGGTCTGGCGAATCTTCATGAAGGGCTCCGCGTCAGGGATCTGGGAACGTTGAACGAACGAATGCCGGGTTGTACCGCAGGCGCCGGCCGGGCGGAATAGTGCAATCGCCTACGCCGGCTTCGCCTGCACAGCCGCTGCCGCAACGACGTGGCGCGGCCGCGAAGCCAGCCCGAACGCGATGCCCAGCGCCAGCCCGCCGAGCACGTCGACGAGCACATGCTGGCGCACCGCCATGGTCGAATAGACGATGGCTGCGGCCCATGCAATGTTGAACGCGCGGAGCCACATGGGCGCGGCCACATCGCGCAATTGCCGCGCCAGCACCACGCAGGCAAGCACCGAGAACGACACGTGCAGCGACGGGAACGCATTGCCGGCCGCATCGACCGATTTCAGGAAATGAAGCGAGGTGCCCGGCGTCGCATCGATGGTGAAGTTGGGTATGGCCGTGGGCACGAACCAGAACACCGCGAGCGAGATGAAGGTCATGACCGCGCAGCTCAATGCAAAGCCCTGAAACTCCCGCCTGTCCTTGGCAAGGAACACGGGCAACGCAATGTAGGCCCACAGCGAAAGATAGACCGGCAGCAGCGCGGGCCAGAAGGCGACGAGCCGGTCGAACGCGGTGAGCGGCAGCGTCCAGGGCTGGCCGGCGTTCTTCATGATCCAGAAGTACAACGGGAAGAAGCCGATGGTGGCCACCGTGTTGCCGACGAGCTTCAGCGGCCAGAGCGCAAGGCATCGCCGGCCCAGGGCGCGAAGCCAGGGCGGCGGGCCGCGAAGCGGCAGCTCTCGAAGGGAGGAACGTGTCATGGGCGCCAGGCGCCGTGCGTTGCATGCCCGCGGGTGCGGGCATGCGGCACGGCTACCAGGGCGTCCACTTTAATTCGCTTTTTGCTGAAGCCACCGTGCGCTCGATAAAGCGGACGCCGCGGGCGCCGTCTTCCACGCGCGGATAGTCGGCCGCAATGGCATCGGCCTGCTGGCCCGCGATGCGGGCGCGGATGTCCGCGGCCACGCCGCCGTAGATGTTGGCAAAGGCTTCGATGAAGCCTTCGGGATGCCCTGCGGGCAGGCGGCTCGCGCGCTGCGCCGATTCGCACAGCCACGGCGAGCCGCGGGTGAGAGTGCGCTTGGGTCCGTCGTGCGGCAGGTGCAGCAGTTCGCTCGGCCGCTCCTGGCGCCATTCGAGCGTGCCCAGCGCGCCCGAGATGCGCAGGCGCAGGTCGTTCTCCAGCCCGGTGTTGATTTGCGACGCAATCAGCACGCCGCGCGCGCCGCCCTTGAAGCGCAAGAGCAGGCTGCCGTCGTCGTCGAGCATGCGGCCGGGCACCAGCGCGCTCAGGTCGGCGCAGAGGCTTTCGATTTCCAGCCCCGTCACGCTCGCGACGAGGTTCTCGGCATGCGAGCCGATGTCGCCGATGGCACCGGCCGCGCCGCTGCGTGCGGGGTCGGTGCGCCAGTCGGCCTGCTTGTTGCCGGTGTCTTCGAGCTGGCTCGCGAGCCAGCCCTGGTTGTATTCGACGACCACCTTGCGCAGTTCGCCGAGCTGGCCCGAGCGGACCATTTCGCGCGCCTGCCGCACCATCGGGTAGCCGGTGTAGTTGTAGGTCACGCCGAAGACCGTGCCCTGCCTTGCCACGGTGGCCACGAGCGCATCGGCCTGCTCGCGCGTGTGCACCAGCGGTTTGTCGCACACCACATGAAAGCCCGCCTCGGCAAAGGCCTGCGCCACCGGAAAATGCACGTGGTTGGGCGTGACGATCGAGACGAAGTCGATGCGCTCTTGCGGCGGGCGCTTGAGCTCGTCGGCCAGCAGCGACTGCCAGTCGCCGTGGTTGCGGTCGTCGGCCAGCCCGAGGTCGCGGCCCGAGGCGCGCGCCTTCTCGGGGCTCGAAGACAGCGCGCCGGCCACGAGTTCGATCTGCCCATCCAGCGCCATGGCCTTGCGGTGCACGGCGCCGATGAAGGCGTCGCGCCCGCCGCCGACCATGGCGCAGCGGAGCTTGCGAAAAGCGTTCTCGGTCACCTTAGAACGGCGAGTTCGGGTGGTAGAAGTCTTTCGCGTTTTCCTTGGTGATCAGCACCGAAGGAATGATGGTGGTCGCGGGCAGCTTCTCGCCCTTCAGCCGCGCCTCGGCCGTGAGCTTGATGGCGTCGTAGATGAACTTGGGCGAGTAGCTCACGTCAGCGCCAATGCGCTTGTCCTTGCCGTCCATGATGGTCTTGACCATGCCCTTTGCGCCCGCGCCGCCAAAGACGATCTTGATGTCGTCGCGCTTGGCCTGCTCGATGGCCTTGAGCACGCCCACGGCCATGTCGTCGTCGGCCGCCCAGATGGCGTCGATCTGCTTGAAGCGCGTGAGGTAGTCCTGCGTGACCTTGAAGGCGTCGTCGCGGTTCCAGTTGGCGTACTTGGCGTCGAGCAGCTTGATGTCCGGATGGTTCTTGAGCACCGCGTTGAAGGCGTCCATGCGCTCGTTGTCGAGCGTGGTGGCAATGCCGCGCAGTGCAACCACGTTGCCCTTGCCGCCGAGCTGCTTGGCAATGTACTCAGCCGGGATGCGGCCGAAGGCGGTGTTGTCGCCGGCCACGTACGCATCCTGCGCGCTGGTGTCGGTGAGGCCGCGGTCGACCACGGTCACGTAGGCGCCCTTGGCCTTGACCTGCGCCACCGGCTTGGTCAGCGCAGCCGATTCGAACGGGAACACCACGAGCGCGTTGATCTTGGTGACGGTCGAGAGGTCTTGCAGCTGGTTCGCCTGCTCGGGTGCGTTGGCGGCGGTCTTGATCGTGATCTTCAGGTCCTTGTGTTCCTTCTCGAGATCTTTCTTCGCCTGGTTGGCCCAGTAGTTGATGCCGCCCATGAAGCTGTGCGTGGCCGCGGGAATCGAAACGCCGAGGTTCACTTTCTCGGCGGCGAGCGCGGGCAGGCTCGCGAGCGCTGCTGCGGCCACGGCCGTGAGTGCGATGCGGCGGGTGAAGCTTGTCATGCTGGATGTCTCCTTGTGGTTGATGGTGAAGCGGAACGGGAACGAACTAGCGGCGGCCGCGCTGCAGGAACGCGACGATGATGATCACGAAGCCCTGCACCGCGGCGTTGAGGTACACGCTGATGATGCTGGTGAGGTTCAGAATGTTGCTGATGACCGAGAGCAGGATGGCGCCCACCACGGTGCCGGTGATGCTGCCTGCACCGCCCTTGAGCGCGGTGCCGCCGACGATGACCGCGGCAATCGCCTCGAGCTCCCACAACAGGCCCGTGGTCGGAGACGCCGAGCCCAGGCGCGGCACGTAGAGCAGCGTTGCAATGCCCACGCACACGCCCAGCAGCACGTAGGTCAGGATCTTCACGCGGTCGACATCGACCGCCGCATAGCGCGCCACCTGCTCGTTGGAGCCAATGGCCTGCACATACCGGCCGTAGGCCGTGCGGTTCAAGATGACGCCGCCGATGATCGCGACGATCACGAACACCCACACCGGCACCGGAATGCCCGCAAGGCTTGCGTAATACACCGGCGCATAGAGGTCCGACAGGTCGTTGTCGAGCGTGAGCGCGCCGCCGTCGGCAAAGTAGGTGAGGTAGGCGCGAAAGATGCCGAGCGTGCCCAGCGTGACGATGAAGGGCTCGATGCGCCCCTTGGTAATGAGCAGGCCGTGCGCCAGGCCGAACAGCGCGCCCAGCACCACCGCGAGCACCGCGCCCATCACCACCGCCATGAGCGGCGAGCCCGAGGCAGGCCCGGCCCAGTTGATGAACATGATCACGCTGCCCGCGATGAGTGCCGCCATCGAGCCCACCGAAAGATCGATGCCGCCCGAGATGATCACGAAGCACATGCCCACCGCAATGATGCCGATGAAGGCCGTGCGCGTAAGCACGTTCATGGCGTTGTCGACGGTGGCGAAGTCGCTGTTGAGCAGCGTGCCAGCGATGCACAGCAGCACCAGGCCGATGACCGGGCCGAGGCCGTGCAGGCGCTCGGTCCAGCGCGGCTTGCTTTCGCTGCGGTGCTGCGCGGCTTCAGGCTGCGGCATGGGTGTCTGCTGTTCCGGTGGCATGAGCGATGAGCTCCTCTTCAGTCAGGTTGTCGGCATTGAGCGTGGCGACGAGGCGCCCCGCGCGCATCACCGCCACGCGGTGGCACAGGCCGATGAGTTCCATCAGTTCCGACGAAACGACGATCACCGCGAGCCCTTCACGGGCGAGTCGCTGGATCAGGAAATAGATGTCGCGCTTGGCGCCGATGTCGACGCCGCGCGTGGGCTCGTCGAGCACCACCACCTTGGGCTTGGGCTGCAGCACCTTGGCGAGCGCGAGCTTCTGCTGGTTGCCGCCCGAGAGCGACGATGCGCGCACGTCGAGCGAGCCGGTGCGAATGCCGTAGTCCTTCACGGCCTCGGCCAGCGCGCCGCGTTCGGCATCGGGCTGGAGCCATGGGCGGGTGTAGCGCTCGAGCGCCATCAGCGTGAGGTTCTGGCGCAGCCCGAAGTTCACGTGCAGGCCCTTGCCCTTGCGGTCCTCGCTCAGGTAGGTGAGGCCGTGCTTGGCGGCGTCGCGCGGATTGCGCCATCCCTTCTGGTCGGGCACCGGCTTGCCGAGCATCTCGACCTGGCCGCTGGCCGGCCGGAGTCCGAGCAGGCCTTCGAACAGCTCGGTGCGGCCCGCGCCGACCAGGCCCGCAAAGCCGAGGATCTCTCCGGGGCGCACTTCAAAGCCGACGTCATTCGCCCAGCCCGGCACGCTGAAGTTGCGCACGCGCATGGCAGGCGCATCGGCGGCCACCACCACGTCGCGCGGCGGGTACAGGTCGGCCAGTTCGCGGCCCACCATGAGGTTGGCCATCTGCTGGCGCGAAACCTCGGGCGTGGGCGCACGCGCGACAAAGCGGCCGTCGCGCATCACGATCACCTCGTCGGTCACCTGCTCCACTTCGTCGAGCTTGTGCGAGATGTAGACGATGGTCACGCCGTCGGCGCGCAGCTGCGCAATGAGCTTGAAGAGCCGCTCGGTCTCGCCGGGCGTGAGCGTGGCGGTGGGCTCGTCCATGATGAGCAGGCGCGCGCGGCGTGCAATGGCCTTGGCAATTTCGACGAGCTGCTTTTCCGCGACGATGAGCCGGCGGACCTTGGTGCGCGGATCGACCTGCAGCCCGACTGCGGCCAGTGCTGCGGCGGCATCGCGTTCCATCGACGCGTCGTCGAGCAGCCAGCCCTTCTTCTTCTCGTGGCCGAGAAAGATGTTCTGCGCCACGCTCAGGTCTTCGGCAAGATTGAATTCCTGGTGGATCAGCACGATGCCCAGCGCCTCCGCATCGCGCGAGCTCGCGAAGTGCCGGGGCTCGCCGTTGATGCGCAGCGTGCCGCCGGTCGGCTGTTCGTAGCCCGAGAGAATCTTCATCAACGTGGACTTGCCCGCGCCGTTTTCGCCGAGCAGCCCGTAGACGCGGCCCGGCGCCAGCGCAAAGCTCACGCCGTGCAGCACCTGCACGGGGCCGAAGGCCTTCACCACATCGGCAAACTCGACCGCGACGCTTCCCTTGGTTTCTGCTGCGGTCATGGCGCCACTCCGCGGACTTTGAGTGTTTCGTGCATCGCGAGCACGCCGGCGCCGATCAGCCCGCCCTGCACGCCCAGCGGCGTGTACTGGATCTCCAGGTGCCGAGTCGAAAGCGCCAGCGAACGCTGATACACGCTCTGCCGCACGGCCGCCAGAAAGAGCGGCCCGATGCGCGTGATGCCGCCGCCGATGAACACGTGCGACGGGTTGAAGAAATTCACCACCGACGCCAGCATCTGGCCGATGAGGTTGCCGGCGCGCTGGATGATGCCGTTGGCCGCCGTGTCACCGGCGCGGCTCGCCTGGCCGACGTCGACGGCATCGATGTGCCCATGCACGCGCAGGCATTCGGCGAGCATCGCGCTTTCGCCGGCTTCGGCCGCCCGCACGGCCATGCGCGTGATGGCCGGCCCCGCCGCCATGGCTTCCACGCAGCCCACATTGCCGCAGTGGCAGCGCGGGCCTTCCTGGTCGACGCAAATGTGGCCCACGTCGCCGGCCGACCCCGCGGCGCCGCGATAGACCTCGCCGTGGCAGACGATGCCGCAGCCGATGCCGGTGCCGATCTTGATCACGAGAAAGTTGTTGAGCGAGCGCTTGAGCCGCCAGAGCTCGCCAAGGGCCATCAGGTTCACGTCGTTGTCGACGAAGACGGGCGCCGCGTAGTCCTCGCGCAGATAGTCGCGAATCGAGAAGCTATCCCATGCCGGCATGAGCGGCGGGTTCACGAGCTGCCCGATCTCGAAGTTGACGGGGCCCGGCACGCCGATGCCGATGCCAAGCACGTTCCTGGCGCTGCTGTTGCAGCGTGCGAGCAGCTCGCGCATCAGCACGCGCACCCGGGCCAGTACCACGGCGGGGCCTTCGCGCACGTCGGCGGGTTCGTCGTGCTGTGCAAGCACGGTGAGGTCCGGGCGCAGCACCGCAACGTCGAGGCTGGTGGCGCCAATGTCGATGCCGACCAGCACGCCCAGGCCTGCATGCAGCTGCAGGTTTTCGGCACGCCGCCCGCCGGATGAGCGCTGGAGACCGGCTTCGGCAAGGAGGCCTTGCTCGACCAGGCCCGCAATCAATGCGTTTGCCTTGCTCTTGGAAAAGCCGAGCTGTTCAGCCATGGCATGGCGCGAGCCGCCGGCCGACCAGAACGTAGTCTCCAGCAACCGCATTTCGTCCGCAGTGATGCCGCTCCAGCGTGTCACGCGTTGTTGTCTCCGTCTTGTTTGCCTGCGCAGAAACTTGCCGCAGGTGATTGATCGCGAATACTAGAGGCAGGTCTTCAGCCGGACAAGGCTGAACTTCGACCAAATTCAGATCGAAGAGAGATGCAAATCAGATTTCGCGGACGAAAAAAAGCCGCCCGGGGGCGGCTTTCTTCTGGCGCAGCCTCGATCGGGCTGCTGCAGTATTTACTTCTTCTGGCGGTACTTGCGAAGCGCCGCGATCTGGGCAGCCATGACGGCGAGTTCGGATTGCGCCATGGCAATGTCGATGTCGCTCTTGGCGTTCTTGAGCGCTTCTTCCGCGGCGGCCTTGGCCTGGTTGGCCTTTTCGTCGTCGAGGTCCTTGCCGCGAATGGCGGTGTCGGACAGCACGGTGACGGTGTCGGGCTGCACTTCGAGAATGCCGCCAGCCACGAAGACGAACTCTTCGCCGCCGTCGGCCGTTTCGATGCGCACTGCACCCGGGCGGATGCGCGTGATCAGCGGCGTGTGGCGCGGATAGATGCCGAGCTCGCCGGCTTCACCGGGCAGCGCGACGAACTTGGCCTCACCCGAGAAGATCGACTCTTCTGCGGAGACCACGTCGACGTGAATGGTGTTTGCCATGTGCGTTCCTGCGCCGCTTTACGCGACCTTCTTGGCCTTCTCGAAAGCCTCGTCGATGGTACCGACCATGTAGAACGCTTGTTCCGGCAGGTGGTCGGCTTCGCCGTTCACGATCATCTTGAAGCCGCGGATGGTTTCGGCCAGCGGCACGTACTTGCCAGGCGAGCCGGTGAACACTTCGGCCACGTGGAACGGCTGCGACAGGAAACGCTGGATCTTGCGGGCGCGGGCCACGGCAAGCTTGTCTTCCGGCGCCAGTTCGTCCATACCCAGAATTGCGATGATGTCGCGCAGTTCCTTGTAGCGCTGCAGCGTGCCCTGCACGGCGCGGGCCACGTTGTAGTGCTCTTCGCCGACCACGTTCGGGTCGAGCTGGCGCGAGGTCGAGTCGAGCGGGTCCACGGCGGGGTAGATACCGAGCGAAGCGATGTCGCGCGACAGCACCACGGTGGAGTCCAGGTGGGCGAAGGTGGTGGCGGGCGACGGGTCGGTCAAGTCGTCGGCCGGCACGTACACGGCTTGGATCGAGGTGATCGAGCCGACCTTGGTCGACGTGATGCGCTCTTGCAGGCGGCCCATTTCTTCGGCGAGCGTCGGCTGGTAGCCCACGGCGGAAGGCATGCGGCCCAGCAGAGCCGACACTTCGGTACCGGCCAGCGTGTAGCGGTAGATGTTGTCCACGAAGAACAGCACGTCGCGGCCTTCGTCGCGGAACGATTCGGCAATGGTCAGGCCGGTCAGGGCCACGCGCAGGCGGTTGCCCGGGGGTTCGTTCATCTGGCCGTAGACCATGGCCACCTTCGAGTCTTCGAGCTTCTCGAGGTTCACGACGCCGGAGTCGGCCATCTCGTGATAGAAGTCGTTGCCTTCGCGGGTACGTTCACCCACGCCGGCGAACACCGACAGACCCGAGTGAGCCTTGGCGATGTTGTTGATGAGTTCCATCATGTTCACGGTCTTGCCCACGCCGGCGCCGCCGAACAGGCCCACCTTGCCGCCCTTGGCGAACGGGCACACCAGGTCGATCACCTTGATGCCGGTTTCCAGCAGGTCTTGCGAGGGCGACAGTTCGTCGTATGCGGGTGCCTTGCGGTGGATCGAAGCGGTGAGCTCCTGGCCGACCGGGCCGCGCTCGTCGATGGGCGCGCCGAGCACGTCCATGATGCGGCCCAGCGTGGCCTTGCCGACCGGCACCGTGATGGGCGCGCCGGTGTTGGTGACGATCAGGCCGCGGCGCAGGCCGTCGGACGAGCCGAGTGCAATGGTGCGCACCACGCCGTCGCCGAGCTGCTGCTGGACTTCGAGGGTCAGCGCGCTGCCTTCGAACTTCAAAGCGTCATAGACCTTCGGCATCTGGTCGCGCGGGAACTCCACGTCGACCACAGCGCCGATACATTGAACGATCTTGCCTTGCACTGCGTTTGCTTGAGCCATGTGTGCTCCGATAAAAATTGTTTGTAGGGGGACGACCGTGAAACTGGCTTACACGCCCGCGGCTGCCGCCGCGCCCGAGACGATCTCGGAGAGTTCCTTGGTGATGCCGGCCTGACGGGTCTTGTTGTAGACCAGCTTGAGCTCGCTGATCACATTGCCGGCGTTGTCGGTTGCAGCCTTCATCGCAACCATGCGGGCCGAGTGCTCGGACGCCATGTTCTCGGCCACGGCCTGGTAGACCAGCGACTCCACATAGCGCACCAGCAGCTCATCGATCACGCTTTCAGGATCGGGCTCGTAGATGTAGTCCCACGAGTGCTGGCCTTCTTCCATCTTCAGCGACTCGGCCGCGAGCGGAAGCAGGGGCTCGACGATCGGCTCTTGCTTGATGGTGTTGATGAACTTCGTGTAGCACAGGTACACCGCCGACAGCTTGCCTTCGGCATAGGCGTCGAGCAGCGTCTTGACCGGGCCGATGAGCTTGTCCAGGTGAGGCGTGTCGCCCAGATGGGTGACGTGCGCGACCACGCGGGCACCGATGCGGTTCAGGAAGCCCAGGCCCTTGCTGCCGATGGCCACCGACTCGATGGCCGTGCCGGCCGCCTGCGCTTCGCGCAGCTTGGTGGTCACGGCGCGCAGCAGGTTGGTGTTCAAGCCGCCGCACAAGCCCTTGTCGCTCGTCACGATGATGAAGCCGATGGCCTTGGCCTCGTTCGTCTTCATGAACGCGTGAACGTATTCGGGGTTTGCACGGCCCAGGTTGGCCGCGATGTTGCGAATCTTCTCGCTGTAGGGGCGCGCGGCGCGCATGCGCTCCTGCGCCTTGCGCATCTTGGAGACCGAGACCATTTCCATGGCCTTGGTGATCTTCTTGGTGTTTTCCACCGATTTGATCTTGCCGCGGATTTCCTTACCAGCTGCCATGGGGGCTCCTTGTCAGGTCGATCAGGCGAACGACTTCTTGAACGCGGTGATCGCGCTCGTCAGTTCGGCCTCGGCGTCCTTGTCGAGCGCCTTGGCTTGCTCGATCTTGTCGAGCAGGGGACCGTGGCTGGTCTTCAGGAACTGGTGCAGGCCATGCTCGAAGGGCAGAACCTTCTTGATGTCCAGGTCGTCCATGAAACCCTTGTTCACGGCAAACAGCGTGGCACCCATCAGCGAGATCGGCAGCGGGCTGTACTGGGCCTGCTTCAGCAGTTCGGTCACGCGGGCACCGCGGTCGAGTTGCTTGCGGGTGGCTTCGTCCAGGTCGGAGGCGAACTGCGCGAACGCAGCCAGCTCGCGGTACTGCGCGAGGTCGGTACGGATACCGCCCGACAGGCCCTTGATGATCTTGGTCTGGGCTGCCGAACCCACGCGCGACACCGAGATACCGGCGTTGATGGCGGGGCGGATACCTGCGTTGAACAGGTTGGTTTCCAGGAAGATCTGGCCGTCGGTGATCGAGATCACGTTGGTCGGCACGAAAGCGGACACGTCGCCGGCTTGCGTTTCGATGATCGGCAGCGCGGTGAGCGAGCCGGTCTTGCCCTTGACTTCACCCTTGGTGAAGGCTTCCACGTAGTCGGCGTTGACGCGCGCGGCGCGCTCGAGCAGACGGCTGTGGAGATAGAACACGTCGCCGGGGTAGGCTTCGCGGCCTGGCGGGCGGCGCAGCAGCAGCGACACCTGGCGGTACGCAACGGCTTGCTTGGAGAGGTCGTCATAGACGATCAGCGCGTCCTGGCCGCGGTCGCGGAAGTATTCGCCCATGGTGCAGCCCGAGTAGGCCGACACGTATTGCATGGCTGCCGATTCGGAGGCCGATGCGGCCACCACGATCGTGTAGTCCATGGCGCCCACTTGTTCGAGCGCGCGCACCACGTTCTTGATCGACGAAGCCTTCTGGCCGATCGCGACGTAGATGCAGGTCACGCCCTGGCCCTTCTGGGCAATGATGGCGTCGATGGCCACGGCGGTCTTGCCGGTCTGGCGGTCGCCGATGATCAGCTCGCGCTGGCCGCGGCCGATCGGCACCATCGAGTCGATGGACTTCAGGCCGGTTTGCAGGGGCTGGTCGACCGACTTGCGGGCGATCACGCCCGGAGCGACCTTTTCGATCACGTCGGTCATCTTGGCGTTGATCGGACCCTTGCCGTCGATCGGCTGGCCCAGCGCATTGACCACGCGGCCGATGAGCTCGGGGCCGACCGGCACTTCCAGGATGCGGCCGGTGCACTTGACCGTGTCGCCTTCGGAGATGTGCTCGTATTCGCCCAGAATCACGGCGCCGACCGAGTCGCGCTCGAGGTTCAGCGCCAGGCCGAACGACGGCGTGCCGTCAGCGCTCGGCGGGAATTCAAGCATTTCGCCTTGCATCGCGTCGGACAGGCCGTGCACGCGCACGATGCCGTCGGTCACCGAAACCACGGTGCCTTCGTTGCGGATGTTGGCACTGACGCCGAGACCCTCGATGCGGCTCTTGATCAGTTCGGAAATTTCTGCGGGATTGAGTTGCATGACTCTTTCCTTCTTTCTGTAAATGGGGCCAACTGGCTGCCGCCCGCCGTCAGGCGGTCAGCGCCGCTTTCATTTGTTCGAGGCGCGCCTTGACCGAGGTGTCGAGCACTTCGTCGCCGACCACGGCACGGATGCCGCCGATGAGCGAGGGGTCGAGTTCGACCCGCGTCGTGAGCTTGCGCGCAAAGCGCCGCTCCAGCGCCGCGCCAACTTCCTGCAGCGCCGCGTCGTCGATCGGAAAAGCGCTGTAGATCACGGCATCGGCAGCCCCGCTGCGCGCATTGCACAAGGCACGGAACTGGATTGCCACTTCGGGCAATGCAGCCAGCCGGCCGTTGTCGATGACGGCGCGCAGAAAGTTCTTGCCCGCATCGGGCAAGGGCTGCTTCAAAAGCCCGGAGATCAGCTCGAACACCTGCTCGGGCGGCACCTTCGGGTTGGCCGCGAACTCCAGGAGCTGCGGGCTGCCGGCGACGGACGCCAGCTGGTCGAGCCAGCCAGCCGTGCCTTCGAGGTCGCCCGGGCAAGCCTTGAACAGCGCCTCGGCGTAAGGACGGGCAATGGTCGCGAGTTCGGCCATGTCGTCCTCAGAGCTCGGTCTTCAGGCGGCTGAGCAAGTCGGCATGAACGCCGGCATTGACTTCCTTGCGGAGAATCTGCTCGGCACCCTTGACGGCCAGTGCGGCCACCTGCTCGCGCAGCGCCTCACGCGCACGCACGGATTGCTGGTTGGCCTCTTCGCGCGCGGCGGCCACGATCTTGTTGGCCTCCTCGGTTGCGCGGCTCTTGGCCTCTTCGATGATCTGCTGGGCACGGCGCTCGGCATCGGCCAGGCGATTGGTAGTCTCGTTGCGAGACGCCACCAGTTCCTGCTCGACACGCTGGTTGGCGGAGGCCAGTTCGGCCTTGGCCTTCTCGGCGGCCGCCAGGCCCGCAGCGATCTTTTGTGCTCGTTCGTCCAAGGCCTTCGCGATCGGCGGCCACACGAATTTCATCGTGAACAGCACAAGCAGCAGGAAGACGATGGCCTGAACGAACAGGGTCGCGTTGATACTCACGGCAACACCTTTCTGGAGTGGCGTTGAACGGAAATTACTTCGGCAGAGCGGCGATGAACGGGTTGGCGAAAGCGAACAGCAGGGCAATTGCCACGCCGATCAGGAACGCAGCGTCGATCAGACCGGCCAAGATGAACATCTTGGTTTGCAGTTCGTTCATGAGTTCAGGTTGACGAGCCGACGACTCGAGGAACTTGCCGCCCATCAGTGCAATACCGATGGAAGCACCGATCGCGCCGAGACCGACGATCAAACCACAAGCCAGAGCGACGAGACCGAGAACGTTTTCCATGATGACTCCTTAATACAGATTGAAAGCAAACGAAAAGAAAAAAGAAAACTCAATGCGCTTCATGAGCCTGGCCAAGATAGATCAAGGTCAGCATCATGAAAATGAATGCCTGAAGCGTGATCACCAGGATGTGGAAGATCGCCCAGACGGTACCGGCAATGATGTGCCCGATGGGCAGCATCACTCCCGAGAACGAGGCCGCCATCGCACCACCCATGAGCGCGATCAGCATGAAAACGAGTTCACCCGCATACATGTTGCCGAACAACCGCATGCCGTGCGAAACAGTCTTTGCCAGGTATTCGATGACCTGCATCAGCAGGTTGATCGGCCAGAGCACGGGGTGCGCACCGAAAGGCGCCGTGATGAGCTCATGGCCCCAGCCGCCCAGGCCCTTGATCTTGACGCTGTAGAACAGGCACAGCAGCAGCACCGAGGTGGACAGGCCCAGCGTGGTGGACAGGTCGGCCGTGGGCACGACGCGCATGTAGGCATGGTGCGGATCGTGTCCGGCTGCCTCGAAGACCTTGGCCCAGAGCGAGGGCAGCAGGTCGACCGGCAGCATGTCCATGGCGTTCAAGAGGAAGATCCAGACGAACACGGTGAGTGCCAGCGGCGCAATGAACTTGCGGCTTTTTGCATTGTGGATGTTCGACTTGGCCTGGTTGTCGACCATTTCGACGAGCATTTCGACCGCAGCCTGAAACCGGCCCGGTACGCCCGGCGTGGCCTTGCGTGCAGCCAGCCACAGCACGAAGCAGCCCAGGACACCGACGACCAGCGCATAGAGCACCGAGTCGAGGTTGATGACATTGAAGTCGACGATGGCCTTCTGGACCACGGGATTGAGGCTCCAGTCAACTTGCCAGTGCTGGAGGTGGTGAACGATGTATTCACTCGCGGTCGGGGCGTGTCCTTCGGCGGCCATCTTTCAGCGTCTCTTTTTAAACAGTCAAATCCGGTTCAACAATCCGGGCCGCACCAGCAGGGCCACCCAGTACATTTTCATGGCGACCACCACGCCGGCCAACAAGGCCAGCCAACTGATGCCCTCGATCAGCCACGGTGCCGCCGCCAGCAAGGCAACGGTCAACGCGATCTTGATCAACTCCCACACAAAAAACTGCAGCATGACAGCAGATTGCGACACGGCACCCCGTGCCCGCCGCACACCCCGGACGAACAATGCCGCCGGAATGGCTACCGCCATGGCTCCGTAAAAAGCCGACACCGCGGCACTTGGCCGCCGAGTCCACATCCATGCCACTCCGGCCACAAGCAATCCCATGGCCACCTGGGCCCCAATCACCCACCAGGGCGACATTTCGGGATTTTTCTCGCGAAGCCGCTGGGCCTCTTCGGCGGTCAGCGGCTTGAAGTCGGAGACTTCAGCATCGATCTCGGAGACAGGAGCGCTGGTTGTCATTGGAATGCCGCTCGCGTTGTCAGCCGTGAATTTAACAAAGCCATTGATTATAAGTAGAAACCCAGCCTGCCCGACCACCCGATCTGTCACGTTTGCAAAACGAGGCCTCCTTGGCTGACCGGAGCCCGACCGGGCGCGCACAACCATAATTCCCGCATGCACCCTCTTACTGCCGCTCTCCCCTCCACGCTCTGCTACCTCGACGGCGAGTACACCGCCCTCAAGGACGCAAAGATCAGCGTGCTCGACCGTGGCTTCATTTTCGGCGACGGCATCTATGAAGTCGTCCCCGTCTACGGCGGCCAGCCCTTTTGCTTCGAAGAACACATGGCGCGGCTCGATCGTTCGCTGGCCGAGCTGCAGATTGCGAATCCGCTCACGCTTGCCCAATGGCGCGGCATCGTGATGCGGCTGGCCGAACCAGGCGGCGATGCGCCCCAAGCCGTGTACTTTCAGATTACCCGTGGCGTGGCGCCGCGCGATCATGCCATGACCAAGGGCGTGCGCCCGACGGTGTTCGTGATGGTGAATCCGCTGCCGCCGGTGGCCGATGCCGTGCGCGCCAAGGGCGTGGCCTGCGTGACCGCGGCCGACTTCCGCTGGGAGAAGGCGCACATCAAGAGCACCAGCCTTCTGGGTGCCGTGCTGGCGCGGCAGATCAGCGTGGAAGCCGGCGCGGCCGAAACCGTCATGTTCAGGGGCGAATGGCTGAGCGAAGCCTCCTCCAGCAACGTGTGGATCGTCAAGGACGGCCAACTCATCGGTCCGCCCAAGGACAACCTGGTGCTGACCGGCATCCGCTACGGCCTGCTGGAGCGCCTGTGCGCCGAGCGCGGCATTCCGTTTGCCCTGCGCCGCGTTTCGCGCGACGAAGTGTTCGGCGCGGATGAGTTGCTGCTCTCGTCGGCCAGCAAGGAAGTGCTGCCGGTGGTGACGCTCGACGGCCAGGCCATTGGGAACGGCCGACCCGGCCCCATCTATCAGGCCTTGTACGCGGCTTACCAAGAGGCCAAGCAGCGCAACGCAGAGAAGCCACAGAAACAAGGAGTGACCCCCGCATGACCAGCAGCAGCACCACCGACACGAGCACTCCGATTCCCGATCCGCGCAAGGAATCGCTGATCGAATACCCCTCGCAGTTCCCGATCAAGGTCATGGGCGTCAAGGCGGACGGCTTCGTGCATGCCATCACGCAGATTGCGGAACGCTTCGACCCGACCTTCGACGCCACCACGGTCGAGCTGCGCGACAGCAAGGCGGGTAACTACCTGGGCGTGACGATCACCGTGACCGCCACCAGCCGCGAGCAGCTCGACGACCTGTATCGCGCGCTGTCGACGCATCCGTCGGTCAAGGTCGTCCTCTGACACCAAGGCACTGATGACGGTCGCAGAACACGCACCGGCCACCGCAATTGCCCCGCGATGGCTGGGCCGCGTCGGCTATGCCGAGACCTTCGAGGCAATGAAGCGGTTCACGCTCGAGCGCGAGGCTGAAACGGCCGACGCGCTATGGATGTGCGAGCACGCACCCGTGTTCACGCAAGGCATTGCGGGCAAGCAGGACCACATCCTGAACCCCGGCGACATTCCGGTGGTGCAGACCGACCGAGGCGGGCAGGTCACCTTCCACGGCCCCGGCCAAGTGGTGGGCTATCCGCTCATCGACCTGCGCCGCGCCGGCTACTACGTGAAGGAATACGTCTACCGCATCGAGGAATCGGTGCTGCGCACGCTGGCGCACTTCGGCGTGACGGGGCACCGCGTGGCAGGCGCGCCGGGCATCTACGTGCGGCTGGACGACCCGTTTTCACATGCCGCACTGACCGGCCCGCTGCCAGCGGCCAACCCGTTTCGGGGCCTGGGCAAGATCGCAGCGCTGGGCATCAAGGTGAGCCGCCATGCCACCTACCACGGGGTGGCGCTCAACGTTGAAATGGACCTGGAACCCTTCTCGCGGATCAACCCTTGCGGATATGCGGGGCTGCAAACGGTCGATCTTTCTACAATCGGCATTCAAACCACATGGGAAGACGCTGCCCGGGTCCTGAGCCAGAAGCTCACCACCTACCTGGCGCCCTAGCAATCCAATGAGCACCACCGAAGTCGTCCGCGACGCGCAAAGCGCCGAAAACTACAACCCGCTGGCCAAGCAGAAGGCCGCGGCCAAGCTCTCGCGCATCCCCGTCAAGGTGGTTCAGGGCGAAGTGCTCAAGAAGCCCGAGTGGATTCGCGTGAAGGCCGGCAGCCCCACCACCCGCTTCTACGAAATCAAGCAGATCCTGCGCGAAAGCAACCTGCACACGGTCTGTGAAGAGGCTTCGTGCCCGAACATCGGCGAGTGCTTCGGCAACGGCACAGCCACCTTCATGATCATGGGCGACAAGTGCACGCGCCGCTGCCCGTTCTGCGACGTGGGCCATGGCCGGCCCGATCCGCTCGACAAGGACGAGCCGCTCAACCTGGCCAAGACCATTGCCAAGCTGCGCCTGAAGTACGTGGTGATCACCAGCGTCGACCGGGACGACCTGCGTGACGGCGGCAGCCAGCATTTCGTCGACTGCATCAAGAACATCCGCGAGCTCTCGCCGATGACGCAGATCGAGATCCTGGTGCCCGACTTCCGCGGCCGCGACGACCGCGCGCTCGAGATCCTGAAGGCCGCGCCGCCGGACGTGATGAACCACAACCTCGAGACCGCACCCCGTCTTTATAAAGAAGCGCGCCCCGGCAGCGACTACCAGTTCAGCCTGAACCTGCTCAAGAAGTTCAAGGCGCTGCACCCCGACGTGCCGACCAAGAGCGGCATCATGGTGGGCCTGGGCGAAACCGACGAAGAGATCCTGCAGGTGATGCGCGACATGCGCGCCCACGACATCGACATGCTGACCATCGGCCAGTACCTGTCGCCGTCGGGCTCGCACCTGCCGGTTCGCCGCTATGTGCACCCGGACACCTTCAAGATGTTCGAGGAAGAGGCCTACAAGATGGGCTTCAGCCACGCGGCAGTGGGCGCGATGGTGCGGTCCAGCTATCACGCGGACCAGCAGGCAGGGCACGTTCTGGCGGGCACGCCGCTCGGCGATTGAACGCGTCCGCATCCGAAGGGGAAGCAGGCGCTTCCACGACGGGGCGGCCACAGCGCATCCTGATTGCGATGTGCTACCTCGTGCACCGCACGGGCGCGGAGATGTTCACCCGGGATCTCGCACTGTGGCTGCGGCGGCGCGGGCATGCCGTCACCATTTTTGCAACGGCCTTCGGCGACATGGCCGACGAACTGCGCCACGCGTCGATCGCATGCATCACCGATGTGGCCGACATGGCGGCGCGGCCGGATGTGATCATCGGCAACACCCATCACGAGACGGTGCGGGCCCTGCTCCATTTTCATGACGTCCCCGTTCTCACGATCTGCCACGACCGTAGCGCGGAGCACGGCCGCCCCCCGCAGTTTTCGCAGGTGGTGCGGCATATCGCAGTCGACGAAAACTGCGCCGAGCGGCTGGAGCACGAGTTCGGCATCGAGCGCGAGCAGATCGAACTGATCCAGAACGGAATCGATCTTTCACGCTTCCTGCCGCGTGCGACGTTGCCCGCCGCGGCCCGCACGGCGCTGGTCTTCAGCAACTATGCGTCGCACGATGCCCAACTAGAGGAAATTCGCGCCGCATGCGCGGACCGCGGCCTCGCGCTGGATGTGATCGGCAGCGGCACCGGCAACCACCTGCCCGACCCGGCCGGCGCGCTCGGCCGCTACGACATCGTGTTCGGCAAGGGACGCTGTGCCACCGAGGCGCTGGTCACGGGCAACGCCGTGGTGGTGCTCGACCCCAGCTCTGGCATGGGCGAAATGGTGTTGGCCGCCACGGTAGCGCATGCGCGGCGCTGGAACTTTGGCCGGGCGCTGATGACGCGGCCGATCACGCGGCAGAACGTGATGGCCGAGCTCGATAAATTCGACGCGCAGGATGCAGCGCAGGCCGCGTCATGGATGCGTGCGAATGGAGGCCTGGACGCGACGCTGTCCGCCCTCGAGGCGTGCATCCGGCGCATGACGGACGGCCGGGCAGTCATTGCAGTGCCCGCCGAGCGGCGTGCACGCGAGATGGCGCGCTACATGGACGACTGGATCCGGCGCGGAAGCACCACCAGCGCGCACATCGGCCTTGCATCGTTGCATCAGCACGTCGCGTGGCTGCAGCAGACATCCAACGACCAGCAGCGCGCGCATCAAGCCCAGGCCGAGGTCTTGCGCGCCGATGCTCGGCGGCAGTCGGAGCATGCGGCGGCCCTGGCCCCGCGGTTGCAGGCCGCCGAAGCCGAACTGGCCGCACAAAAGCGGGATGCGGAATCCGCAATGGCTGCGGCATCGAGTGCGCAGGCCGTGCTCAGCGCACGGCTGGACGAAGCCGGTTCACGCCTGGCCGAAGCCGAGCGGCATGCGATCGAAACCGCCGCGGGCATGGACGCGCGGCTCCGCGAGATTTATGCGAGCCGGTCCTGGCGGGTCACCGCTCCGCTGCGCAAGATTTCCACCTTCATACAGGCCAGAGTTCAACGTCCATGAAACACCTGTTGATCGCCGCGCATCCGGGCCACGAGCTCCTGCTCTGGAAATGGCTTCGGAACGAACGCCCGGATGTCGTGGTGCTCACCAACGGCGCCGGATCGAACGAAGCGCCGCGGCTCGCTCCCACGGCCGACAACCTGGCGCAGGCAGGCGCCAACTGGATCTCGCAGGTGGTATCGCCCGTGGCCGATGCCGAGATCTACCAGGCACTGCTGGACGGCGATGCCGGAATGTTCGCGCAATGGGTCGAGCGCCTCACGGCGTACGTTATTTCGCAGGGCATCGAGTGCATCGTCGCGGACGAAGCGGAGGACTACAACCCTTCCCATGACCTGTGTCGCCTGCTGGCGAATCAGGTTGCCGGCCACGCAACGGCGCGCGGCCATCCGATACTGTCTTTCGGGTACTCCACGGTCGGCCATCCCAGCCCGCCGGCGCGGCTTTCGGTCGAGAACCATCTCGTGGTCGAGCTCGATGCACAGGAGCTGCGGGCCAAGCTGGCCGACATGCGCGGCTACGCGCAGCACTTCGGCGGACAGCTGCAGCGCGAACTCGACAGCTTCATTGCGGAGTTCGGCGAAGAAGCCTATGGCAGGGAATGCCTCTTTGCCGCGCGGCCCACGCGCTACGAGGAGGCAGACGCGCCCGTTGCCAAGCCATTCTTCGAGATTGCAGGCGAACAGCGCGTTGCGGCCGGCGTCTACAAGCACGTCATTCGCGGCACCCACCTGCAGGCGGTGGCCGACCGGCTGCGCGGTGATGGTCGCTGAAGCATCGATGCGCACCGATGCGCCTTGCACCCTGTGGCTCACTGGCCTGTCCGGCGCCGGCAAGACCACCCTGGCAAAGGCGCTGGCGCAAACGCTCGAGGACAGCGGGCGCCGCTGCGTCGTGCTGGACGGCGATGCCTTGCGCCTTGGGCTGAACCGGGACCTCGGTTTCAGCCCGGCGGAGCGCAGCGAGAACATTCGCCGTACTGCCGAGGTTGCGCGCTTGATGAACGATGCCGGCCTGTTAGTGGTTGCGGCGCTGATATCTCCTCTGCGGGTTGACCGGGCGCAAGCGCGCCTCATCGTCGGCGCCCGCCGCTTCTTCGAAATCCACGTCAGCACCCCGCTGGACGTTTGCGAGGCGGCGGATGTCAAGGGCCTCTACCGCAAGGCCCGGCTGGGCGAGCTTGCCCAATTTACCGGCGTCAGTGCGCCTTACGAGGCACCGGAGGGCCCAAGCCTGGCGATCGATCCCATGCGCATCGGCCTGGGGCTCGCCGTGGCAAAACTACTTGCCCTGTGTGGGGGCACAGCCCCATGAGCAATCGCTCGCCGATGCCGGTCATCGTGGGCGCGCCGCGCTCGGGCACGACCCTGCTGCGGCTGATGCTCGATGCCCATCCAGACCTGGCGATCCCGCCGGAAACCAGCTTCGTCGCCGCAGTCGCGGCGCTCGATGGGCGGGGTGACGATCTTCGCTCCCGCTTTTTGGACACGATTACCGCCTTTCCGCCAGCCGCGCCCAACTGGCAGGACTTCGGCCTCCCGCGCGAAACACTCGCCGAAGCTGTGCACGCACTCGAACCCTTCACAGTGGCTGACGGACTGCGGTCGTTCTACCGGCTCTACGCACAGCGCTTCGGCAAGTCGCGCTGGGGCGAAAAGACGCCGGACTATTCGTTTCACATCGGAATCATTGCCGCGCTGTTGCCGGAAGCCCGGTTCGTTCATCTCGTTCGCGATGGCCGCGACGTGGCGGCTTCGTGGCGCCAGCAGTGGTTCTCCCCGGGCCACGAGCCCGAAGTGCTGGCGCGCGCGTGGATGGACCGCGTTGAAGCTGCTCGCAGTGCAGGCTCCGCTTGCGCTCACTACACCGAGGTGCTCTACGAAGACCTTGTGTCGCGGCCGGAACCAGTGCTGCGCCGCCTGTGCGAGTTTCTGGAGCTTCCTTGGTCGAGCCAGATGCTGAACCACCATGAACGCGCCCCCGCCAGGCTTGAGGAACACCGGGCTCGCGTCTCGCTCGACGGCAGTTTCGTTGTGAGCCATGCGCAGCGCCTTCACCAGCAACGCAGAACGATGGAGCAACCCGGGACCGGACGCATCGGCTCCTGGCGCGAGTCGATGAGCGACGAAGAAGTGCGTCGCTTCGAGCGCATTGCGGGTGGCCTCCTGTGTCAGCTCGGCTATGAATTGCAAAGCAACGGTTGACAGCGCAGAGGTGATCTCCGGCGGCGGCGAAGCCGACGCGGAGGCCGCGCTCGTCGGTGCCGACCTGCCTCATGCGGTCGTCGGCCTGGGGCGTTTCGGCAGCACCCATGCGCGCAAGCTCGGCGGGTTGCCGGGCTTCCAGCTTTGCGCCGTGGTGGACCGCTCTCCTGCAGCCCGACTCGCAGCCGATCTCGCTGCGCTGCCGCTGCTGTCGAACGTCGACGATTTGCCGCCCGGCATCGAGTCGGCCACGGTAGCCACAAACGACGGAACGCACGCGGAAGTCGCAATGGCGCTCATGCGGCGCGGTTGCCATGTACTGGTCGAAAAGCCGCTCTGCATCGACCGGCTGGACGGAGCGCAGATGCTGCGAACGGCGCAGCGGTGCGGCGTCGTCCTGAGCACAGGGCACATCGAACGCTTCAATGCCGCGTTCGATGCAGCCTCGCTGTCATGGATACGCCGCGCTGCCCTCCTCCACCGCGGCAGCACCCACCCCTTCTTGCGATTTCGCCGTTTTTCCTGCCGTGAGGCCAGCGCGGTGGACAGTGTGCTTGACCTGATGGTGCACGACCTGGACCTGCTCGCCTGGCTCTGCGGCATTCCGGCCGATGCGCAGTTGCACTTGATCGGCCGGCAGATCGGCGCGCGCAGCGTCCGTGCCCGCGTGCGCCTTGGCGGCCTGGTCGCGGAGCTGGAAAGCGGCTACGGCAGCATTCTTCCCGCCGCCCGGCTGCAGGTGTGCAGCAGCGGCCGGCAACATGTACTGGACTTGCGCAAGCCCGACAGTACGACGGAGGGCGACGACGATGCACTGGCGCGCCAGTACCGGGATTTTCGCCGCGCCGTTCAGGGCAGTGGCGGACGCATTGCCTCTGGCATTGATGGCCTGGCCGCCGTAGTGCGCGCGTCCCAGGTGCTGCACGCATGAAGATTCCGCTGTTCCGTTCGGCGGCTTGTGCCGAGCCCATGGCCGAACGCCTGGCCGAGGCATGTGCCGCGGTATTGCGAAGTGGCGCCTATGTTCTCGGTCCACAGGTCCGCACGCTCGAGGCCAGGCTGTCTGAACTATTGCTACAACGCCAGGTGGTGGCGGTCAGCTCGGGTTCGGACGCGCTGTTGCTCGCCCTCAAGAGCCTGGGCATCGGCAGCGCGGCGGGTGGACATGCCGAAGACGAAGTCCTGCTTCCTTCCTACACATTCGTCGCCTGCGCCGAGGCAGTGATCGCCGCTGGTGCACGGCCAGTGTTCGTAGACAGCGCGCCCGACGATTTTCTGGTGCCGCTCGCGCATTTCCGCGATGCACGAACGCCGCGCACGCGTGCCATTCTTGCGGTCGGACTGTTTGGCGACCCCACCGGTCTGCCAGAACTAGCCGCGTACTGCCGCGACGAGCAGCTTCAGCTGATAGAGGACGTGGCCCAATGCCTGGGCGCCAACGCTCGCGGCGCCGATGGCCTCTCGCAGCCTGCGGGCACCTGGGGCGATGCAGCGGCGATGAGCTTCTACCCGACCAAGACACTGGGCGCTGCCGGCGACGCAGGAGCCCTTGCATTCAAGCACCCGCACCATGCCGAGAAAGCCCGGCTGCTGCGCAATCACGGGTACCAGGACGGACTTCATACATGCCTGGGCCAGAACAGCCGAATGGACGAACTGCAGGCGTGCCTTCTGCAGGTAGCGCTGGACGATTTTCCTCGCGCCATTGCCCGGCGCCGGGCCATTGCCGCGCACTACTTGGAGGCATGGGCCGGCTGCGCAATGCAATTGCCGCGAGACGCAGAGGGCCATGCCTGGAACTATTTCGTCGTTGTCCTGCACGACCCGCATGAGCGGAATGCGCTGGCGGTCCAACTGGCGACAAAGGGAATTGCCACCCGCGTTTACTATGAACAGCCGCTGCACCTTCACGAGGCGCTGCAGCGCTGGCGAGGCGAGAGCCCATTGCCGCACAGCGAGCGGCTGGCGCGCTGCGCGCTGGCTCTGCCGCTCTATCCGATGCTCGGCGACGAGGAAATCGAATACATCACTCACACCGTACGACACGCAGTCGGCAACGTAAATACACAGAGTCAGACATGAACACGATGCAGGACTTCGGCACCATCCCTGAGTTGATTCACGAGCACGCCACACAGGCGCCTGGCCGCGCGGCGCTGGCCGACTCCGAGCGGAGCCTGGACTACGGCGCGCTCGACGCGCTGATGGACCGCATCGCGGCCAGCCTTCAGCAGGCCGGACTCAAGCCCGGCGACGCCATTGCGGTCTGCGCGGCGTCGTCGGTGAACTATGCAGCGGTGTTCCTCGGCGCCCTGCGCGCCGGCGTTGCGGTCGCGCCGCTCGCGCCCGGCTCCACGCCGGCCAGCCTGGCCCGCATGATCGAGGACGCCGATGCGCGCGTTCTCTTCACCGACGCCGCAGCGGCTGAAGTCATCGGCCCGGCGCGGGAAGGCGGCATTTCGCGCGTGGCGCTCGACGGCTCGGCCGCCGGGCAAAGCCTGGAGAGCTGGCTGGCTCCCGCGGGCACACGGCCCACCCCCGTCGAAACGCAACCGTCCTGGCCCTTCAACATCATCTATTCCTCGGGCACCACCGGCGAGCCCAAGGGCATCGTTCAGGGCCACGGCATGCGCTGGGCCCATGTGCAGCGCGGTGCCAAGTACGAGTACGGCCCGGACACCGTCACGCTGCTGTCGACACCGCTTTATTCGAACACCACGCTGGTGGTGTTCTTCCCCACCATCGCCTTCGGCGGCTGCGTGGTGCTGATGCCGAAGTTCGACGCGCTCGGCTACCTGCAGCTGGCCGAACAGCGCCGCGTGACGCACACCATGCTGGTGCCGGTGCAGTACCAGCGGCTGATGGCGCATCCGCGCTTCGACGCGCACGATCTCTCGTCGTTCCGCTTCAAGTTCAGCACCAGCGCGCCCTTCAATGCCGCGCTCAAGGCCGACGTGCTCAAGCGCTGGCCGGGCGGGCTGATCGAGTTCTACGGCATGACCGAGGGCGGCGGCACCTGCATCCTGGAGGCCCACCTCAACCCCGACAAGCTTCATACCGTGGGCCGCCCGGCCGAAGGCAGCGATATCCGCCTGATCGACGAAGACGGCCATGAAATCCCGCGCGGCAACACCGAGCTGGCCGGCGAGGTGGTGGGGCATTCGGCCGGCATGATGACCGGCTATCACCGCCAGCCCGCCAAGACACGTGAGGCCGAATGGTTCGACGCCACCGGCAAGCGCTTCATCCGCACCGGCGACGTGGGACGCTTCGATGCCGACGGCTTCCTGACGCTGTTCGACCGCAAGAAGGACATGATCATCAGCGGCGGCTTCAACATCTACCCCAGCGATCTCGAAACCGTGGTGCGCGCCCATGCGGCGGTGGCCGATGTGGCCGTGGTGGGCGTGCCTTCCGAGCAATGGGGCGAGACGCCGGTGGCCTTCGTGGTGCGACGCGAGGGCGACGGCACCACCGAAGCCGCACTGCTGCAATGGACCAACGAGCAGCTCGGCAAGACGCAGCGCCTGGCCCGCCTGCATTTCATCGACGAGCTCCCGCGCAGCGCGATCGGCAAGGTGCTCAAGCGCGAGTTGCGTGACCTCGTCGGCCGCTGAAGCCGGGCCGAACCCGTCGGACGAACACGGCGGCGGCGGGAACGGCCTGCTGTGGGTGCTGGTCGCCGTTGCGGTGGCATTCGCCTTCGTGCGTCCGCGCGCGCCGATGGACTGGCTGCGGCTGGTCGACTGGCAAACCGTGGGCGCACTGGCGGGGCTGCTGGCCATTACACAGGGTGTGGAAAAAAGCGGCATGCTGCAGGCCGCCGCACAGCGCCTGCTCGCGCGCACTCACAACCAGCGCAGCCTTGCGCTGCTGCTGACCGCGAGCGCGGCCTTTCTTTCGGCGCTGGTGACCAACGACGTGAGCCTGTTCCTGCTGGTGCCGCTCACGCGGGTGCTCGCCAACCAGGCGCACCTGCCGCTTGCGCGGCTCGTGGTGCTCGAGGCGCTGGCGGTGAATGCGGGCTCTGCGCTCACGCCCATCGGCAATCCGCAGAACCTCTATCTCTGGCACCGCTCGGGCGAGAGCTTCTTCGCCTTCATGGCCATGATGGGGCCGACGATGGCGGTGATGCTGTTCTGGCTCTTCGTGGCCGTGTGGCTGCTGGTGCCGCGCACGCCCATTGCGCTCAAGCCCGAGGCCGAGGCCACACCGGTGCAGCCGCGCCTTCTCGCATTGGCGGGCGTGCTGTTCGTCGGCTTCGTCGTCGCGCTCGACCGCCACTGGCTGCTGGCGGGCCTGGGCGTGGTGTTCGGCGCGTTCCTGGTGGCCTATCCGCGCGTGCTGCGCGGCATCGACTGGGCCCTGCTCGCAATCATCGCGTTGATGTTCGTGGACCTGCGCCAGCTGGCCGAGCTACCCGCCGTGGTGGCCCTGCTGAACCATTGGCCGATTACCGAAGGATGGCGCGCCTACCTTGCCGCCATTGCCGCGTCGCAGCTCATCAGCAACGTGCCGGCTGCCATCCTGCTCGACGGCCATGTGCGCGATCTGCCGGCACTCGCCGCCGGGGTGAGCGTGGGCGGCTTCGGCTGCGTGCTGGGTTCGCTGGCCAACCTGATCGCGCTGCGGCTCGCCCGGGTGCCGCACGGCCTGCGGGAGTTTCACCGCATCAGCATTCCGTTCCTGCTGGTGTGCGCGGCTTCGGCGCTGCTGCTTCGGCTGGGGTGACAGCCGCAGGGCTCGGAACGACAATTCGAGCGAGCTTGTCCATGCAAACACCAGCAACTTGCCCGTCCCCGGAGCCGCACGGCCTTTCGCTGCGCGACTACGGGCCATCGCGCGGCAGCCACGCACACGAACACTTCCAGGTGCTGGTCGGCCTGGCGGGCGTGCTCGAACTCGAAGTGGAAGGCCGCGGAGCGCGCGTCGGCGCCGGCGAGGCGCACGTGGTGGTGCCGGGCGACCGGCACGACTTCGAATCCCGCGGCGGCAGCCGGTGCCTCGTTCTCGATACCCATCAGCCGCAGTGGGCGCGCTGCGCAGGGCGCCTGCCGGCAGATGCATCGCGGCTGCATGCCCTGGCGAACTACCTCGCGCAATGCGCGCAGCATCCGCAGGCGTCCTCCGTCGCGCTGCAGCACGGCCCGGCGCTGCTGCTCGAGGCCTGGGGAGCGGCAGCCCCGGCCCACGGGCGAGGCCGCGCCATCGACTGGACCGCGCTCGCAGCCTGGGCCCGTGCCCACTGGCATGAGCCGCTGGGCGTGGCCGATCTCGCACGCATGGCATGCCTGAGCCCGAGCCAGTTCGCGCAGCGATGCCGCGACGAGCAAGGCATGAGCGCAATGAACTGGCTGCGCACGCTGCGGCTGGCGCATGCGCGCGAACTGCGGCTGGCCGGCGTGGGCGTGGCCGAAACGGCGCGCCGCACGGGCTACCGTTCGCCTTCCGCGCTCACGGCGGCATTGCGCAGGCTCGACGGCCGCTGAGCCGCACCGAAGACCGTCGCTGCGCGACGATTCACCGGCGCTGCGCGCCGACGGCGCCGCTTAAGCTTGGAGCGATGTCTCCAACGCTCCTCGCCCTGGCCGCCATCGCACTATGGGCCACTCTCGCCTCGCTGGGCACAGCGCTTTCGCACCTGCCGCCGTTCCTGCTGACGGGCCTCGCGCTGATCATCGGCAGCATCCCGAGCTGGCCGCTGGTGCTGCGCGACCGCAGCGCCTGGCGCGTGCCGCCGCGCACGCTTGCGCTGGGCATCTACGGCCTGTTCGGCTTTCACTTCCTGCTGTTCATCGCATTGCGGCACGCCCCGCCGGTCGAGGCCAATCTGGTGAACTACCTGTGGCCGCTCTTCATGGTGGTGCTCGCGCCGGTGCTGCTGCCAGGCATGTCGCTGCGGCCGTTGCATGTGGTGGCCGCCTTGCTGGGCTTCGCGGGCGCCGCAATCGCGATTCTCGGGGCTCGCGAAGGCGCCGCTTCCACCTCGGGCACCGCAGGGCAGTACTGGGGCTTTCTGCCGGCGCTGGGCTCGGCTTTCATCTGGGCCAGCTATTCGCTGTGGACGAAGCGCGTGGCGGCCTTCCCCACCTCGGCCATCGGCCTGTTCGGCCTGGTCTCGGGCGTGCTGTCGCTGGCCTGCCACGCGCTACTCGAGGCCTCGGTCGTGCTCTCCGCCAAAGACTGGCTGCTGGTCGCGCTGTGCGGCCTGGGCCCGCTCGGCGCGGCATTCTTTGTCTGGGACATGGCGCTCAAGCGCGGGGATGCGCGGCAGATCGGCATCCTGAGCTACATCACGCCATTGGGCTCCACCGCGCTGCTGCTGGCCGTGACCGGGCGTCCGCTCACCTGGAGCATTGCACTTGCGGCGGGGCTGATCATTTCGGCTGCGGTAATGGGCACGCGCGCGCGCTGAATACGTTCGTGTCCGACGGATTGGCGCCGTTTTTATGGCTAGAGTGGAAGCTCCGGAAAAAAGGAGCCAACCCATGGACAACAAGAACAATAACGAAGACTTCGAGATCACCCCCAAGCTGGTGTTCGACCTGAACCTGGCGCTGTACCTCGACCTGGTGGCCGCGCTCCAGGGTGCGGGCGCCATCACCTACCGGCAGATGGCGGCCCGCGTGCTCAACATCAGCATGGATGCCCGCGCAGACGGCGAGACCGGCCTGTCGACCGTGCTCGAAGGCATTGCCAAGGGCTTTGCCGGCCACGGCGACGGCCTGTCGATCGAAACCCTGAAGGCCGCCCGCGGCCTGCGCGAGGACGAGGCCATGGGCGACATCCCGATGCGGCCCAGCGAGCCCTGAACGCTCTCAGTCTTCAGCCACCTGCAGCACCAGCTTGCCGAAGTTCTCCCCGGCAAACAGCTTGTTGAGCGACTCGGGGAAGGTGTCGAGCCCCTTCACGATGTCTTCCTTGCTCTTCATGCGGCCGTCCTTCAGGTAGCCGGCCATCTCGGCGATGGCGATGTGGAACCGGTCGGCATAGTCGAACACCACAATGCCTTCCATGCGCGCGCGGTTCACCAGGAGGCTCAGGTAGTTCCTGGGGCCGGCGCCCGGCATGCTGTTGGCGTTGTTGTACTGGCTGATGGCACCGCAGATGATCACGCGGGCCTTGCGCGCGAGCCGCGCCAGCACCGCGTCGAGGATTTCTCCGCCCACGTTGTCGAAGTAGATGTCGACGCCCGTCGGGCAATGCGTCTTGAGGCCCTCGCGCACCGCGCCGGCGCCGGCCTTGTAGTCGATGCAGGCGTCGAAACCGAGCTCCTTCACCACCCAGTCGCACTTGGCGGCGCCGCCGGCAATACCGACCACGCGGCAACCCTTGATCTTGGCCAGCTGGCCCACGGTCTGCCCCACGGCGCCGGCCGCGCCGGAAACCACCACGGTTTCGCCCGGCCTGGGCTGGCCCACGTCCATCAGGCCGAAATAGCCGGTCATGCCCGGCATGCCGAGCACGTTGAGCCACTGGGTGATGGTGCCGACATTCAAGTCGATCTTCACGAGGCCGTTGCGCTTGATCTGGTCCTGGGGAATGAGGATGTATTCCTGCACGCCGAGCGTGCCGTAGACCGCCTCTCCCACCGCGAACTGCGGGTTCTTCGAGGCGACCACGCGGCCGACGCCGCCGGCGCGCATCACTTCGTCGATGGCCACGGGTGCGATGTAGCTCTTGGCATCGTTGAGCCAGCCGCGCATGGCCGGGTCGAGCGACAGCGACAGCGTCTTGACCAGCACCCCGCCTTCGGCCGGCTCACCGACGGGTTCGGTGGTGAACTTCCAGTTCTCGCGCGTGGCCGCGCCTTCCGGGCGCTTGGCAAGGCGAACCTGGTGGTTGGTAAGTGGGCTGCTCATGGTGTCTCCTGGATTGACGGGGCGCTGGCACGGAGGCGCATCGTAGCGCCGCACTTCGCGCCTCCTGGTAGCGCAGGCGACACCCGAAAATGCCGCAGGCGAACTAGAGCCGAACCAAGATCTGCAGGCCCGGATGCGCATTGCGCACGGTCAACGTGCCGCCATGCGCCTCGGCAATCAGCCGGCACAGGTACATGCCCAGACCCACGCCGCCCGTGGCCCGGGCCCGCGCCCCGTCGGTGCGGTAGAAGGGCTCGGTCAGGCGTTCGACCTGCGCTTCGTCGACGCCGGGCCCGTAGTCCCGCACCTCGAGTTCGATGCCTTGCACCTTGCCGTCCACCGCTGCGCGCAGCGACACGCATGGCGGCCGGGGCGCACCGGTGCTGTAGCGCAAGGCGTTGTCCAGCAGGTTGCGCACCATCAGGCGAATGCGCATGCGGTCGATGGCATGCGGCGGAAGGCCTTCGGCCAGGTCGAGATGCACGTGCTGCGCGCCCGGCATTTCGGCCACGATGTCGCGCACCAGCAAGGCCAGGTCGACCGGCTCGCGCTGCAATGCCACGTGCGGGCTTGCCAGGCGCTCGCTTTCGAGCAGGTCGCTGATCAGGTCGCGCATCTCGTTCAGGTCGCGCAGCAGCGCCTCGCGCTCGGCGGCTCCCTCGGGCGTGGCCGGCAGCAGCTCGGCATTGAGCCGGGCGCGCGTGAGCGGTGAACGCAGTTCGTGGCTCAGAGCGAGCAGCAGGCCGCGCTTGGCGTCGAGCATGGCCTGGATGTCGTCGGCCATGGTGTTGATGCGCTCCGCAAGGTCGCCAAGGTCGTCGTTGCGGCGAACGGGGATGGGCTGCGTGAACTCGCCGCGGCCGAAGCGCTGCGCGCCCTCGCGGATGTCGATCAACGGCCGCAGCAACCGGCTCACATAGGCATAGCCCAGCACCACGAGCAGCAGCAGCGCGCACAGGGTGGCCCAGCCTGCGGCGCGCGGCGCGAGCTTCCAGAGCTTGGGCGCCCAGCCGAAAATCACGCGGTGGCCGTCGGCCGTGGGGCGGATGAACCACTTGTCGTTCCACGGCTCCTCGTCGCGGTCGTGCATCCAGCCACCGGGGCTGTTGGCACCGCCGGGGTTCGAATCCCAATTGACCTGGGGTCCCACGATTCGGATGGTGATGGGCAGCCGGGCTACCAGCGCCTGGGCGCGCGCAATGTCGGGCGGCGTGCCGATCTCGGCAACAAGCCGGTCGGCATAGTCCACCAGCATCGGCTTGGCGGCCTCGGCCCAGCCAGTGGAGAAGGACTTCTTCATGCCGCCCATGAACACCACGGCCATCACCAACGCGAGCAACACGAACATCATCACGAGCCGGATGCGCAGCGAGCGGCGCCAGCGGCGCTTGCCCTGCACCTTCTCGTGCCACTGCTCATGCCATTGCCTGTGCAGTTCCGCGCGGCGGCATCTCATTTCATGCCACGCGTTGCGCCAACCTCTCCGGCGAGACCTCATGCGGGCTCGCTGCGCGCGACGGCCAGCGCATAGCCGGCGTTGCGAAGCGTCTTGATGCAGTCCAGCGGCTCGAGCTTCTTGCGCAGGCGGCTCACCACGATGTCGACCGCGCGGGTATAGAGCTCGGCTTCATGGCCGCGAAGACGGTTAAGGATGTCGTCGCGGCTGAACACCTTGCCGGGTTCGGCCGCAAGCAGTGCGAGCAGCTCGAACTCGGTGCCGGTCAGCTCCACACGCTCGCCATGGCGAAGCACCTGGCGGCGGTCGAGGTCGATCGACAGGCCGTCGAACACGCGGTGCTGCGTGCTGCTGACATTGCCGTTGCCGTTCCCGTTGGCCATGGCGGGCGTGCTGCGCTGCCGCCGCAGGATGGTCTGCACGCGCGCCACCAGTTCGCGCGGCTCGAAGGGCTTGGGCACATAGTCGTCGGCCCCGAGCTCCAGGCCGACCACGCGGTCCATCACCTCGCCGCGCGCGGTGAGCATCACGATGGGAATGTCACTCTCTTTGCGGATCTCGCGGCACAGCGCAAAGCCGTCCATCTCGGGCAGCATCACGTCGAGAATGGCCGCGTCGTACTGGCCGGCACGCAGCATGGCGAGCCCTTCGCTCGGACGAACGGCGTTCTCGAGCGTGCAGCCGAAGCGTGCAAAGTAGGTGGTCAGCGGCGCGGCGAGGTGTTCGTCGTCGTCGATCAGCAGGATGCGCGGCATGACGGGATTGTGCCTCCTGGCAAACAGCTGGCTGACGATCAGGCCTGCGGGCATCGCACCCCCGCTGGCGTTCGGGTTTTCGCTGCCAGCCGCAGTGCGGGCCATCGTCCGGCCCTCACCACGGGTCGGCCGGCCCGATTCGGCCCAGGTGCGTGGCGCCGAAGCCCGAGCCGTACTTGAGCCCGTAGCCGAGCGCGCGGTCGAGCCCGATGTGCACGCACCAGATCAGGCCACCGGCCACGGCCCATGGCATTGCGGCAAGCGCGCCGAGCACCAGCAATGCAACGGCGCCGGCGTATGAATGCGCCGCGTTGTAGAGCGCCGCGCCCACGCGCGGGCCCGTAAGGTAGCCGAGCATCGAAAGGTCAGGCGCGAGCAGCCACACCGTAAACACGCCCCAGCCCGCGCCGAACTGCGCATAGGCTGCAAGCGCCGCTGCAAGCACGACGACGCCTTCGGCGCGCAGCAGCAGACGCACACCGCCGCCAACGCCCTGTTCGCGAGAGACCGTGGATGCGGCTTCGCCGGACCAGAGCTGCCGCCCCCACGAAGAGGGTTGGCGAAGCGGCACGAAGTGCGCCAGGCCCGGGGGCGAGTCAAGCTCAGCCACGATGGCCCCAGCGGCGGCCGCCGCGGTCCATGAAGTCGCGCACCTTCTGCTGCTGCGCGGCGTTCAGGCTGTCAAAGAAATCAGCGGCGGCGGCGATGATTTCGGGGCTGCCATTGCGCACCGCCGTGGTCTTCTCGTCGACCAGCCGCGCGGCGCCGGCCTGGTCGAGCTTGTTGCCCGCGAACAGCGCCTTGAACTGCGAACGCGGATCGCCCGCACCGCCTGCGCCGCGCATGGCTTCGCGCTGCGCCTGCAGTTTTTCGGCGAGTACGGTGAGCTTCTGCTTTTGCGATGCATCGAGTTCCAGCTTGCTGCCGACACGCTCGACCATCTTGGTGCGGAACTCGGCGCTGTCGCCGCCGCCCCATCCGTGCCGATGGCCGGCGCAGCCGGCCATGCTGCCAGCCACCACCGCAAGGCCGGCAAAACCGAAGAGAGTGCGTTTGATCCAGTGTTTCATGATGTTCCTTGCAGCCCCAGGGGTCTCCTGCGGGCGTGAGTCTTAAAGCTTGTTGCTGTTGCCGGCGGCTGCGGCACGCGCATCGACCGGGTTCTGCATCGTGGAGATGACCTTGCTGTTCACACGCGAGCCCGAGGTCACGTTCTGGTCGGGTGCGGCGGCGGTGCGCATCGCTTCGAAGACAACGCCGGCGCGGTCCCTCGACGTGGCCATGGTCTCGGCGCCGCGCGAGCCGCGCACCACGTTCTGGTCGGGGGCGGATGCCGTGCGCACGGCTTCGGCGTTGACTTCGGCGCGGCTCTTGGCCGAGGCGAGCGGCTGGACGCCTTCGTAGGTTTCAGCCTTGGCGCCGGCCGCGGCGAGCAAAGCGAACGAGCCGACGGCGACGATCTGGGTGAGGGAGAGAGCTTTCATGATCAGGCCTTTCTGTTTGTGGAAGAGGAGACCTGATGGTGCTTGCCGCGGCGCAGCAAGTCCTTTCACCGCCGTTTCGGCGTGTTTCGTTATGTTTCGCCCGCCCCCCTGCGCGCGGCTCAGCCTGCCAAAGCGGCTGCCGGGTCGTCCGACTCGAGCACGCCCTGCGCCCAGGCTTCGAGCTTGCCGGTGTCGGCGCGCAGCACTTCCTGCTTGACGGCAAGGATGCGCGAGGGATGCATCGAGAAGCTGCGCAGCCCGAGGCCGAGCAAGAGGCGCGTGAAGGCCACGTCGCCCGCCATTTCGCCGCACACGGCCACGCCCTTGCCCTGGCGGCGGCATTCGGCAATGGTGTCGGCCACGAGCTTCAGCACCGCCGGGTGGGCTGGGTCGTAGAGATGGGCCACGGCCTCGTCGGCGCGGTCGATGGCCAGCGTGTACTGGATCAGGTCGTTGGTGCCGATCGACAGGAAGTCGAAGTACTTGAGAAAGGTCTTGAGCGTGAGCGCCGCGGCCGGAATCTCGATCATGGCGCCGAGCTTCACCTTGCCGTATACGGCACCGCGGTTGTCGAGCTCGGTGCGCGCAAACTCGATCAGCGAGAGCGTCTGGCGAATCTCGCTGGCGTGCGCGAGCATGGGAATCAGCAGGTGGATTTCGCCGTGCGCTGCCGCACGCAGGATGGCGCGCAGCTGCGTGAGGAACATGGCCGGATCGGCCAGGCTCCAGCGAATGGCGCGCAAGCCGAGCGCGGGGTTCAGGTGCTCCTGCTTGATGCCCGCCTTGCCGTCGAGCGGCTTGTCGGCGCCCACGTCGATGGTGCGGATGGTGACGGGCATGCCCTGCATGCCCTCCACCGCGCGCTTGTAGGCCTGGTACTGCTCTTCTTCGTCGGGCAGCCGGGTCTGGCGCTGCGACTCGCGGCCCATGAAGAGGAACTCGCTGCGAAACAGCCCGACGCCGACAGCGCCGGCTTTCATGGCGCCGACGGTGTCCTCGGGCATTTCGATGTTGGCGAGCAGTTCGACTCGCTGCCCATCGAGAGTGACTGCGGGCTTGTGGCGCAGGCGTGCGAGCCGGCCGCGCTCAAGGTCACCCTGGCGCTGCTTGAAGCCGTACTCCGCAAGAATGATGGGCGAGGGATCGACGATCACCACGCCGGCGTCGCCGTCGATGATCACCCAGTCGTCCTGGCGCACCAGCTGGCTTGCAGTGCGCGCGCCCACCACGGCCGGAATGTCCATGCTGCGCGCGACGATGGCGGTGTGCGAGGTGCGCCCGCCCACGTCGGTCACAAAGCCTGCGAACACGCTCTTCTTGAACTGGAGCATGTCGGCCGGGGACAGGTCGTGCGCAATCAGCACCAGCGGCGCATCGATGCCGTCGCCGGCGGTGGGGTCGTCCTCGTCTTCGGCGGCGGGGCGCTTGCGGCGCGGTGGGCTCGGCGCGAGTACTGCGGCCGTGCCTTTCATTCGATGCAGCAGCCGCTCGACCACCTGCTCCAGGTCGGCCTTGCGCTCGCGCAGGTACTCGTCCTCCATCTCGTCGAATTGGCGGGCGATGATTTCAAGCTGCGTGGTCAGCGCCCATTCGGCGTTGTAGAGACGGTCGGTAATCCAGTGCTTCACGCCACCGGTGAGCGCCTCGTCCTGCAGCAGCATCTGGTGCACTTCGAGCAGGGCCGCAAGCTCGTGCGGCGCGTCATTGGGGCCCATCTGCGCGACGCTGGTCTGCAGCTTGGCGAGCTCGTCGGCCACCGCGTTGCGCGCCGTGCGGACGCGATCGATTTCGGTCTCGATCTCTTCGGGCTTGATGAAGTAGTGGGCCACGTCGATGCGGCTCGACACCACCAGCACTGCGCGGCCAATGGCTATGCCACGGGCGACGGGAAGGCCGTGGACTGCGAAGGTCATGGGAGCTGGCCGAAGGTTACCGGCCGCCGCCGGGCCGCCCCAAGGCGGCCGAGCCCCTCAGGGGCAGCGGCGACGCGCAGTGTGGAGCGTGGGGACCACATCGGCCGCCGCCGGGCCGCCCCAAGGCGGCCGAGCCCCCTCGGGGGGCAGCGACGACACGCAGTGCGGAGCGTGGGGGCCACATTCACTCGCCTTCGCCGAATTTGTCGTTCATTAGTTGAACGATGGCGTCCATCGCTTCTTCTTCCTGCTGGCCGTTCGTTTCGAGCTCGACCGTGGAGCCCAGCCCGGCGGCAAGCATCATGACGCCCATGATGCTCTTGGCATTGATGCGGCGGTCGCCGCGCGAGAGCCACACTTCGCAGGGAAAGCTGCCTGCGAGTTTGGTGAGCTTGGCCGATGCGCGCGCATGCAAGCCCAGCTTATTGCTGATGGTCACGGATTTCTTGATCACTGTGCTTTCTCTTCGCCTGGTTCTGGGGTGCGGCCACGGCCACCTGCATGACTCCGGCCGTGCCGCCCGCAATGGCGCGCTGCACCAGCGTGTCGAGCGGCTCGTGGCGGTAGGTTACCGCCCGCAGCAGCATCGGCAGGTTGACGCCCGCCACCAGCCGCGAGCGGACGCCGTCCACCAGCTTCTGGGCCACATTGCACGGCGTTGCGCCGAACACGTCGGCCAGCACGAGCACCTGCGAGCGCGGTGCGATGAGCTGCTGCTCGAGCGTGATGCGGGCTGCGGCCAGCGTTTCTTCCGGCGACACGTTGGGCAGCACGTCGAGCGCGACCACTGCCTGCTCGCAATCCGGGAACACATGCAGCGCGCACCGCCGCAGCGCCTGCGCGAACGGTGAGTGGGCGATGATGAGAATGCTGTTCATGCGGGTCGAGGGACTACGCGCCGATTATGCGGGGGCGCCCAAAGGAAGTAGGTATACGACATAACGCAGCAGGCCAGGAAAACGGCCAAGGCCGCGCGAAAGGACCCGACGGTGTCGAGCCCCGCACGCGCAAACAGGTCGATCAGCAGGCCGATACCCCACTGCACGACGAATACACCCGCAAAAACCACCAGGTTGTAGGCCGACAGCGCACGCCCGGCGAGGGCAGGCGGCAAGGCAAGCGCCACCGCGGGCTGGGCCAGCGTGACCACGGTGGAGATACACAGAAAGCAGATCCAGGCGACGGTTCCCGCAGCCGGACCTGCTACCAAAATGAGAGCAAGCGCGAGCATCGCGAGCGGCATGCCCCAACACAAGAGCCGGGTGGCCGGAATGCCGCGATGCGCGAGCTTGGGATTGGTCACGCCCCAGAGCCAGTAAGTAGCCAGCAGGGCGATGCTGATCCAGAACAGGGCGCCGGCCGCCTGCTGCGGCGTGTAGCCTGCCACGCGGGTGAGCCAGGGGACCACCCAGAGCGTCTGCATCGCGACGAAGCCGCCGTAGTTGAAGAAGCCGACCGGCGCGAGCTTGCGAAAGAAGGGGTCGCGCCACACGGCAGCGTAGCCGCCCGGTTTCTGTTCGCCGCTGCCGTTATCTGTTTCTTGGCCGCGATGCCACGCAGGTGCAGCCCACGCAATCAGCGCCATGGAAACCAGCACGCCCGCCGCCAGCAGCCAGAACAGCGGCCGCCAGCCCAGGAGCGGCATCAGCCATTGCACCGGCAGAGTGGCGCCGACGAGGCCGAAGGAGCCCACCATCAGCATCCACGAGTTGCTGCGCAACTGCATCGGCGGGGTCAACCAGCGCCGGTAGCCGGTGAGCGGCGCCATGAGGCAGGCACTGACGCCCACACCGGTCAGCACGCGAGCGGCAAGCAGGAGCGTAAAACTCGTCGCCGCAGAGAACAGCAGGCACCCGATGACGGCGACAGAAAGGAAAGAGACGATGACCCGCTTCGGGCCGTAGCGGTCGAGCCAGGTGCCCATGGGCAACTGCGTGAACGCAAAACCCAGGAAGTAGCCTCCCGCGAGCAGACCGAGGTCGCGCGATTCGAGGTCGAACTCGGCAGTGAGGGTCGGCGACAGCGTGGCCGTGATGGCGCGCACCAGCGTCGAGAAAAAGTAGGCGACGGCAAAGGCCAGGAAAACGGCGGCAATCCGCTTCCGCCCGGCGAGCAGGCCGCCGGTCGAGGTACTTGCGGCGTTCACGGAAGACGCAGGCCGTCGAAGAAGGTTTTCGCTGCGTCGGGCGCCGAAGGCCGGCCGAGCACCGTGGCCTGGTAGAGAGACACGCGGCCGTCCCTTTGCGATTGGGCAAACCAAAGGACCTGCACGGTCGCAGCGCCTTGCTGCTCCGGCTGCGCGTCGAGCTTTACCGGTGCGGGCGCCGCAGTGGCACGTTTCAGCGTTGCCGGTGCTTCCGTCACCTGCGCATTGCCGAGCTGGTTCCGGGTGGCTGCGCGCCAGGCACGGAGCCAGGCCTCGGCCTGTTCGGGGCTGCCGGCGGATGCGTGGGCAATGGCAAAGGTCGCACCGCCCGCCTCGCAGCCCGCCATATCGACCTTCACGGACTCGGCGCCGAGCGGCAGGGCGCGGTCGGCGCGGTCGGGTTTGCAGGGAAGCATGGCGACCAGGCCGGCATCGGCAATCGGCGTCTCGCGCCAGTTGAAGGTGGGGCTGCAGGCGGCAAGCGCAACGGCGGCGGTGGCTGCGGACAGCGCAGGCCAGGAGCGAGGAACAAGCGAGAGCATCGGAGAAGCATTATCGAGCGACCGTGGCATGCGCCAGCGCAATCCGGCCGGCGGAACTAAAATCACGCCGCCCTCCTCTTTCAGTTGCCATGAAAAAATACATCGCCGCCGCAGCAGTCGTCCTTGCAATGGCCGCCGGCGTGGGCGTGTACTTCGGTTCCGGCGCCACGGCGGCACCGGCATCGACCTTCGTGCTGCTCGACGGCAGCAAGAAAAGCACCGACGACCTGAAGGGCAAGGTCACCCTGGTCAACTTCTGGGCCACGAGCTGCGTGACCTGCGTGGCCGAAATGCCGAAGGTCATTGCAACCTACGACAAGTACAAGTCGAAGGGCTACGACACGCTGGCCGTGGCCATGAGCTACGACCCGCCGAGCTATGTCGTCAACTTTGCCGAAACGCGCAAGCTGCCGTTCAAGGTGGCCATCGACAACACCGGCAGCGTGGCGCAGGCCTGGGGAGACGTGAAGCTCACGCCCACCACCTACCTGGTCAACAAGAAGGGCGAGATCGTGAAGCGCTACGTGGGCGAGCCCGATTTCGCAGAGCTCCACAAACTGATCGAAAAGCTGCTCGCCGAGGCCTGAACCCCGGCTCGCTGCGTCTTTTTCGGCGGCTTACTGGTTGCGGAAGCTGTCGTGGCAAGCCTTGCAGCTGCCGGCGGTGGCGCCGAACTGGGCCTTGAGTGCGTCGATGTTTCCGGCCTTGGCGGCGACCGCCAGCTTGCCGGTCTCGGCAATCATCTTGTCCTGGTGCTCCTTGAACTTGGCTGATTCCTTCCAGATCTCGGGCTTGCCCTTGCCCCCTTCGGTGCCTGCGCCAAAACCGGCCCAGGGCAGTTTGGCCATCTCGGCCACGATGTCGGCATTTGCGGCGGCGACCGCAGCGTCGTAGGGAACGCGGCCATTGGCCATGGCGCCCACGCGGCCGAAATGCTGGCCCATCACGAACAATGCGCTCTGGCGGTACTTGATGGCGTCATCGGGCTTGGCGAACTGGGCCGCGGCCGGCAGGGAGATTGCGGCGACGGCAGCGGCCAGGGCGAACGAGGCGAGTCGAATCATCGGGGGTCCTTGTTGTTGATTCGGCACCGCCGAAAGCGGCGCCGCGCAGAGTGTAGGGGCAGCATTGCCGCCGGGCATAGCAACAACCCGATGCATGCGGCGGCCTGGACTTTGCTAATCTGCGCCTTCCGCAATTTATTGCGCACTTTGCCTCTTCGATGACCGACTCCTCCGTGGCCGCCTTGCAGGCCGCCGCGTCCCACCGCCCCGTGCGAGCGCGCATCTGGGATCTGCCGACGCGCGTTTTTCACTGGGCGTTGAGCGTCGTGGTCATTGGCCTGATTGCCACCGGCCTCGGCGGCATCATGGAATGGCACTTTCGCTTGGGCTATGTGGTTCTTGCGCTGCTTCTGTTCCGGCTGCTGTGGGGTTTCGTGGGCGGGCGCTGGTCGCGTTTTGCCTCGTTCTTCTACGGGCCGGGCTCCGTTCTTGCCTATCTGCGCGGCCGAGCCCATCCCGATCACGTGATCGGGCACACCCCCCTGGGCGGCTTGTCGGTATTTGCGGTTCTGGCCGTGCTGGCGCTACAGGTTGCGACCGGGCTGGTGGCGGATGACGAGATTTCCGCAGCCGGACCACTCACGCGCTTTGTTTCAGGTGAAGTGGTGAGCCTTGCAACGGGCTGGCACAAGGCGCAAGGAAAGACGATCGTGATCGCGCTGGTCAGCCTGCATGTTCTGGCCGTGCTGTTCTATGTACTGGTCAAGCGCCATCGGCTGGTGCGGCCCATGGTTTCGGGCGACAAGCTGATCAGGTCCGCCGGCAGCCAGGTGGCAACCAGCCGCGATGACGCCGCCTCGCGCTGTTTCGCGCTGGCTTTGTTCGCAGTGTGCGCGGGCGCGGCCTACTGGATTGCATCGCTGCGCGTATGAGCTTTTCAGTTTCACGGCCCCTGCCGCTCGCAGACACGCCGGCCGTCGTACTGCTGACGCCGGACGAAGCCCATGAGTTCGATGCGGCGCGCGCGATATTTCGGGACTACGCGGCCTCGCTGAACATCGACCTGTGCTTTCAGAACTTCGAAGAGGAAGTTGCCGCGCTTCCGGGAGACTACGCAGAACCGCGCGGCGCACTGTTGCTCGCCCTGGTCGACCCGGCCCATATCAAGGAGGCCGCCGGACAAGAGGCGCCCACCCTTTTGCGCCCGAACGGAGCCCTGGCGCACGTGGCCGGCTGCTGCGCCCTGCGGCCGCTCGACAACGCCGACTACGCCAATGCCGCCGAGATGAAGCGCCTGTTCGTGCGGCCCGGTTTTCGCGGACTGGGTGTCGGCCGCCAGCTGGCCGAAGCCATTCTCGATGCGGCTCGCGGCGCGGGCTACGCCTGCGTGCTGCTCGACACGCTGGACGACATGGAATCGGCCCGCGCGCTCTATGAAGACCTGGGTTTCGAGGAAGTGCCGCCCTACTATCACAACCCGATTGCTGGCGCGCACTACCTCAAGGCCGATCTCTGAGCTATCAGCCGCGGGCCTGGGCCAGCAGCGTCTCGGCGTTGCTGACTTCGAACTTGCCCGGTGCCTCGACGTTGAGCGCTGCCACCTTGCCGTCCTTCACGAGCATTGAATAACGGTTGCTGCGCAGGCCCATGCCGCGAGCAGTCAGGTCGAGCGTAAGCCCAGTGGCCTTGGCGAAGTCGGCGCTGCCGTCGGCCAACATGCGCACCTTGGTGCCGGTCTTCTGGTCGCGCGCCCAGGCGCCCATCACGAACGCGTCGTTCACGCTCACGCACCAGATCTCATCCACGCCAGCGGTCTTGAAGTCGTCGAAATGCTGCACATAGCCCGGCACGTGCTTGGCCGAGCAGGTGGGCGTGAAGGCGCCCGGCAGAGCGAACAGCGCAATGGTCTTGCCAGCCGTCGCCTTGCTCACGTCCACAGGGTTGGGGCCGATGCTGCAGCCTTCGCCCTCGACCTCGGAGTATTCCTGCAGGGTTGCCGAAGGAAGGGTGTCGCCGACTTTGATCATCTAGATGCTCCTGAAAAAGAAAAACGGCCCACATTGTGGGCCGTTTCGGGTTGGGTTGCCTTCAAGAGGCCTCCCGATGCGTATCAACCGGCGATCAGACCAGCACGGCCTTCTCGACCAGACGGGTCACGACCCAGTTCTTGGTCTTCGAAATCGGACGGCTTTCCGTGATCTCGATGGTGTCGCCCAGCTTGTACTCGCCCTTTTCGTCATGGGCGTGGTACTTGCTCGTCTTGGCCACGATCTTGCCGTAGAGCTCGTGCTTCACACGGCGCTCGACCAGCACGGTCACGGTCTTGGCACGCTTGTCGCTGACCACCTTGCCGATCAAGGTGCGCTTGAGGGATTTTTTAGCTTCCGTCATGTTCACTCCTTACTTGGCGGCTTGGGTTTCTTGCTGCTTCTGAGCAAGAATGGTCTTGGCGCGCGCGATGTCGCGGCGCGTCACGCGCAGCGTCGAGGTGTTCGACAGCTGTTGCGTGGCTTTCTGCATGCGCAGGCCGAAATGGGCCTTCTGCAGGTCCTTGATTTCAGCTTGCAGGCCTGCGACGTCCTTCGTGCGCAGGGTTGCAGCCTTGGTCACCTTGGCCGGAGCCGCGGTTTCTTTTTTCTTACGTGTTGCCATGGATGTTCTCCTCTCAGGCGCCGAGCTGGCGAGCGACAAACGTCGTACGCAGCGGAAGCTTGGCGGCGGCCAGGCGGAACGCTTCGCGGGCGAGTTCTTCGGGCACGCCGACGATCTCGAACACGATCTTGCCAGGCTGGATTTCAGCGACGTAGTACTCGGGGTTGCCCTTACCGTTACCCATCCGCACTTCGGCGGGCTTGGTAGAGATCGGCTTGTCCGGGAACACGCGGATCCAGATACGGCCACCACGCTTCACGTGACGCGAAATCGCGCGGCGAGCGGCTTCGATCTGGCGCGCCGTGAGGCGGCCGCGGTCGGTGCATTTGAGACCGAAGTCACCGAACGCAACCGAGTTACCCGTGGTTGCGATGCCGGTGTTGCGGCCCTTTTGTTCCTTGCGGAACTTTCTGCGTGCAGGTTGCAGCATTTTTAATACTCCGTAGTTCTAAGACCGATCACTCGGTCTTGGCACCGTCAGCTGCTGCAGCTGGCGCGGCTTTGCGGACGCGCTTAACGGCGGGTTTCGAGTCTGCACCCGGCGCAGCGGGAGCTGCGCCAGTAGCTTCTGCGGGCTTGTCGCTGCCGTCGGCCGGAGCGGTGTTGCCACCGATCGGACCACGGGCACCGGCGCGCGGGCCGGGACCACGACGATCCGAACCCGGACGGTCGCCACCGGGGCGGCCATCGCGGCGCGGACCACGCGGGCGACGCTCTTCATCGGGACGCGGCGTTTCGACGGCCGGCAGGTCGTTACGACCCAGCGTGTCGCCCTTGTAGACCCAGACCTTGACGCCGATGACGCCGTAGGTGGTCTTGGCTTCCGAGGTGCCGTAGTCGATGTCGGCGCGCAGCGTGTGGAGGGGCACGCGACCTTCGCGATACCACTCGGTACGAGCAATTTCGATACCGTTCAGGCGGCCAGCCGACATGATCTTGATGCCTTGGGCACCCAGACGCATGGCGTTTTGCATGGCGCGCTTCATGGCGCGGCGGAACATGATCCGCTTTTCGAGCTGCTGCGTGATGCTGTCGGCGATCAGCTGGGCATCGATTTCAGGCTTGCGCACTTCTTCGATGTTCACTGCCACAGGCACGCCGAGCTGCTTGCCCAGTTCGCGCTTGAGGTTCTCGATGTCTTCGCCCTTCTTGCCGATCACGACGCCCGGACGAGCCGAGTAGATCGTGATGCGTGCGTTCTTGGCGGGACGCTCGATCATGACGCGCGACACCGAAGCGTTCTTCAGCTTCTTCTTGAGGTATTCGCGAACCTTGATGTCTTCAGCCAGCATGCCCGCGAAATCGCGGTCGCTTGCGTACCAGCGGCTGGACCAGTTACGGGTAACCGCAAGGCGGAAGCCGGTCGGATGGATTTTCTGTCCCATATTTCTTCCAGGCGTTCTTAGTTGCCAACCGTCACGTACACATGGCACGTGGGCTTGCTGATGCGGTTACCGCGACCCTTGGCTCGCGCGGTGAAGCGCTTGAGCGTTGCGCCCTGTTCGACGTAGATGGTCTTGACCTTCAGTTCGTCGATATCGGCGCCATCGTTGTGCTCGGCGTTGGCAATTGCCGACTCGAGCACCTTCTTGATGATCACAGCGGCCTTTTTCTGCGTGAATTGCAGAACGTTGAGCGCTTGATCAACCTTCTTGCCGCGGATCAGGTCAGCGACCAGACGGCCCTTGTCGACCGAGAGGCGGACACCGCGGAGGACTGCACGTGTTTCAGACATGGTCGTTCCTTACTTCTTCTGGACTTTCTTGTCCGCGGGGTGCCCCTTGAACGTACGCGTGAGCGCAAATTCGCCGAGCTTGTGGCCGACCATTTGATCGGTAATGTAGACAGGCACGTGCTGCTTGCCGTTGTGCACGGCAATGGTCAGGCCGATGAACTCGGGCAGAACCATCGAGCGGCGCGACCAGGTCTTGATCGGCTTCTTGTCCTTCGTCGTCACTGCCTTGTCGGCCTTGGCCACGAGGTGATGGTCAACAAACGGACCCTTTTTGAGAGAGCGAGTCATTTGCTATCCCTTACTTCTTGCGGCGCGACACGATGAAGACCTGCGTGCGCTTGTTGTTACGGGTACGGTAGCCCTTGGTCAGGTTGCCCCATGGGTCGACAGGATGGCGGCCTTCGCCGGTCTTGCCTTCGCCACCACCGTGCGGGTGGTCGACCGGGTTCATCACCACGCCGCGAACGGTCGGGCGAATACCCATGTGGCGCTTCACACCGGCCTTGCCGAGTTGGCGCAGGCTGTGCTCTTCGTTTGCGACTTCACCAATGGTGGCGCGGCATTCGATGTGGATGCGGCGCACCTCACCCGAACGCATGCGGACCTGGGCGTAGACGCCTTCGCGAGCCAGCAGCGTGGCCGACGTACCAGCCGAACGCGCGATCTGCGCACCCTTGCCGGGTTGCAGTTCGATGCAGTGGATCGTCGAGCCGACCGGAATGTTGCGGATCGGCAGCGTGTTGCCTGCGCGGATCGGGGCTTCCGAACCGCTCAGCAGCGTTGCACCGGCTTCAAGACCGCGCGGGGCGATGATGTAGCGGCGCTCGCCGTCGGCGTAGCAGACCAGGGCAATATGGGCGGTGCGGTTCGGGTCGTATTCGATGCGTTCGACCTTGGCCGGGATGCCGTCCTTGTTGCGCACGAAGTCGACAACGCGGTAGTGGTGCTTGGCACCGCCGCCACGATGACGGATCGTGATGTGGCCGTTGTTGTTGCGGCCGGCCTTCTGGAACTGGGGCTCCAGCAGAGGCGCGTGAGGAGCACCCTTGAACAGGTGGTCCCGCGAGATCTTCACCGCGCCGCGTTGGCCCGGCGAAGTGGGTTTCATCTTGATGACGGCCATGATTAAGCGCCTTCCCCGACGAGGTTGAGCTCTTGACCGGGCTTCAGGGTCACATAGGCCTTGCGAACGTTGTCGCGGCGGCCGATGGACTTGCCAAAGCGCTTGGTCTTGCCCTTGGTGTTGAGCACCGACACGCCCTGGACTTCGACCTTGAACATCAGTTCGACAGCGGCCTTGATCTCGGGCTTGGTGGCGTCTTGCAGCACCTTGAAAGTGACAGCGTTCGACTTCTCGCCGACCATCGTGGCCTTTTCGGACACGATCGGGGCGACCAGCACCGCCATCAGGCGGCCTTCTTCGAACGTACGTTCAGCGGCGGTAGGGTTCACGCGGCTCATGCGAACATCTCCTTGAGCTTGTCGACGGCACCCTTGGTGACCAGCACCTTCTTATAGTGAACGAGCGACACCGGATCGGCGTAGCGGGGTTCGACCACGAGAACGTTCACCAGATTGCGCGAGGCAAGGTACAGGTTTTCGTCGACTTCTTCGGCGATCACGAGCACGGACTCGAGATTCATTGCCTTGAAACGGGCTGCCAGCGGCTTCGTCTTGGGCGAATCCACGGTCAGCGAATCCACCACGGCCAGACGGCCTTCGCGAGCGAGCTGCGAGAAGATGGCGGCCATGCCGGCGCGGTACATCTTCTTGTTGATCTTCTGCGAGAAGTTTTCGTCAGGCATGTTCGGGAAAATCCGGCCACCCCCGCGCCACAGCGGCGAGGACGTCATACCGGCGCGGGCGCGGCCCGTTCCCTTTTGCTTGAAAGGCTTCTTGGTCGAGTGCTTGACCTGCTCGCGGTCCTTCTGGGCGCGCGTGCCTTGGCGGGCGTTGGCCTGGAATGCAACGACGATCTGGTGAACCAGGTCTTCGTTGTAGTCACGGCCGAACACGGTCTCGGGGGCGTCGTACTTCGACGCGGCCTGGCCTTGTTCGTTCAGGAGTTCGAGTTGCATTACTTCGCTCCTTCAGCCGCTTGCGGCTTGGCCTTGATGGCGGGACGCACGGTGACGAAGCCACCCTTTGCGCCCGGGATCGCGCCCTTGATGAGCAGCAGTTGACGAGCTTCGTCGATGCGGAACACATCGAGGTTCTGCGTCGTCTTGGTGACGTCACCGAGGTGGCCCGTCATGCGCTTGCCGGGGAACACGCGACCGGGGTCTTGTGCCATGCCGATCGAGCCGGGAACGTTGTGCGAACGGCTGTTACCGTGCGACGCGCGTTGCGAGCTCATGTTGTGGCGCTTGATGGTACCGGCGTAGCCCTTACCGATCGAGGTGCCTTGCACGTCGACCTTCTGGCCCACGGAGAACACGCTGCTTGCGGCAATGACGCCGCCAGCCTTGTGCTGACCTGCGGTATCGGCGGTCACGCGGAATTCGCGGATGATTTCACCAGCTTCGACACCCGCCTTGGCGAGGTGGCCGGCTTGGGGCTTGGTCACGCGCGATGCCTTGCGCGAACCGAACGTCACTTGCAGCGCGACGTAGCCGTCGGTCTCTTGCGACTTGATCTGGGTCACACGGTTGTTGGACACATCCACCACCGTGACAGGAACTGCGTCCCCGTCATCGGTGAAGAGACGCATCATCCCCACCTTGCGGCCCAGCAACCCGAGGGAGTTGCTCAGACTCATTTGTTTTCTCCAAAAATGGATCCTCTTTCGCCGCTGTCACTTCAATTGGCAACAGCGTTTAGCCGATCGCCCGAAGGCTTCCCGGCTTGCGAAAGAAGGTTGATAAATCTCCGCACTTGCAGCGCCCATATAGGCGCAACTAGGGCAGAGCCAGCGATTATAGCCCGCTATGCGGGCGCTGTGCAAGCAGCGTTACGGGCGGGGTTTCGAGCGCGCCACGCCCCGCTTTTGCCCGTTTTCCTGCCTATTTGACGGGCATGGTGATGATGCTCTCGCCGCCCGGCGTGGACTTCATCTCACCTGTCGACTTGAGAGCGGGCGCCACCGCGCCGGTCTGGACGGGGACCGAAACAGCGCTCGATGCGCCCCCCTGGCGGATGAACACATTGAGGTAGGCGAGCCCTTCGGCTTCACTGACCACGACGACGGTGGCCGTGGTGCGCTTGCCCGCCGGCAGCGTCAGCGTACTGCCGCCCTGCAAGGTCAGCCCGCTGTCGGCGCTCAGGCGGACCGCAGCCCCGTCAGCGTCGGTAACACCTTCGAATTGCAGCACGATGGGCGTGGCTCGCCCCACCTGCGGCGTGCCTTCCAGGCGGTATTGGAGCTTGACCCCGGAACTGCCGGGTTTCTGTGGCGCCGTGGTCATGGGAGCGGCATGGCGATGCGACGCCGCAGGCCTGGGATTGCGCGCGGCAGGCTCGCCGTCCGCCGCGGCTGGCGCCGGCAACGTCGCCAAGGCGAGACATGCCGCTGCCATCATGGAGGTTGAACGGGTGTTCATGGCGGCCTTTCTTACTGAATGGAGACGTCGAAGCACGGATCGCCGGTGCCGAGGTTCGTCACAGCCAAAACGTACTCGCCGGCCGGGAGGCTGGCCGTATTGCCGGTTCGGGCAACCGGTCCGCCCCTGAAGATGTCGAAATCCGGAATGGCTCCCGGCGGCCCGTTCACAAGGATCTGATAGCTGCGGCTGGCAGGCACGGTGAAGCGGACATAGGCGTAGTTGCCGAGCTTGTTGTTGCTGTCCGTACCAGCGTCGTCGGAGACGCATGCCTGGGTGATGCCGCCGCCCACGGCGGCGTTCCGGTACATCGGAATCGTGACCGGAATGCCGCCGTTGTTCGTTTCGGCGTCGCCGAATGGGTCGTTGGGCGCCGCGCTGATGCTCTGCCCGGTGAGCAAGGCAGCCAGTGCCGCGGCACTGCCCGGGGCAACGGCGTTGAAGGCGGCGGAGAACGGATGAATCGAGGTGACAGCAGCGCTGCCCCTGAATTGAACGCTGGTCAGCGCGTCATGTATGGGCTTGAAGCCGACCTGCTGGTTGAGGTTCCAGAAAACCGACTGGATCGACGGCTCGCGGTACCAGCCCGGCGTCGTTGCGGCGCCTGCACCCAGATCGATGTTGATGCTGAACTGCGCGGTCGACTGCTGGGGGCCACCCGAGTCGACATAGTTTCGGCGCTCGAGCGCGATGCCCGACCAGGCATTGCCCCAGCCTTCGGAAAAAGCCAGCCGCCGATCGAGCCGCTGGCTCTGCGAATGGGAGCCGCCCATCGAGTCGTCACGGCTGAAGGCCGACTGGTAGTAATGGCCCCATTCATGCGCGATCACCGAGTTGTCGTATTCGTCGGTGTCCACGTCTTCCTTGCCGAGCACGTAGATCTCGCGGCCAGTGCTTCTGCTCACAAAGAACGTGGTGCCGATCTGGCCCGCCGCAACGCTGCCGGAAGAAGGGGCATTGTTAATACTCCAGTACACGCGCAACGCCGGAAAAGCCGCCGCGGGCGCACCCGACACCACCTTCTGCATGGCGGCGTAGACCGTATCCAGGATGGCGAACGGCGCTGCCACCCGATCTCCGGTGTAGCTCGAACCGCCCCAGCCCGAAGGCGCATGAAGGTCGCGCACCGAGGCAGCGGCCCCGGACGAGAACGCGGGGCTCTGCATGGAATACAGCGCACTGGAACGGGTGTTGTCCCGCACCGTCACGTCCCAGTTCGGCCCCGCACCGCCGCGCGCCAGTTGCGCCTTGACCCGCACTGCAATCGCCGTGTTCGCAGGCACAGACACGGAGTAGGCACCGTTGTCGTCGGTGGTTGCCGTGGCCAGTTGCGCAGAAGTCGATGCATCGATCACATCCACCGCGGCACCGCGCACAGGCCTGGAAGTGGCGCTGGCATAGACGAGAGTGCCGTTTGGATTGGGCACAGACTCATAGGTGGCCGTGCCGCTCAGCGTCACCGATCCCGCTGCAGGAGGAGGAGCAGGGGGAACTACCGGCAGGAACGGAAGACCGCCGCCCCCTCCACCGCCCCCACCTCCACCGCAGCCGGCCAGCAAAGCCGCCGCCGCGATGCATGCCGCTACCGCCGACGCAAAAGAAGAGTTGCCGTGTCTCATGCTGTGCTGTCCTCGATTCAACTCAACAAGGCCTCGACGGAGGGAGGCCGCCGCCCAGCGAGGATGCCACATCCGCGGAACAAAAAACAAAGCCCGCCTGCATTTCTGCAGGCGGGCTTTGTCACAAGATGCGGCGCGAGGCCGCAATGTTTATTGCAACTTGATTTCGACGTCCACGCCGGCCGGCAGGTCGAGCTTCATCAGCGCGTCCACGGTCTTGTCGGTCGGGTCGACGATGTCCATCAGGCGCTGGTGCGTGCGGATCTCGAGCTGGTCGCGCGACGTCTTGTTGACGTGCGGCGAACGCAGGATGTCGAAACGCTTCATGCGGGTCGGCAGGGGCACGGGGCCCTTGACGATCGCGCCGGTGCGCTTGGCGGTATCGACGATTTCGGCTGCCGACTGGTCGATCAGCTTGTAATCGAAAGCCTTCAGGCGGATGCGGATTTTTTGCTTGGTAGCCATGGTGATTCCTTTGCGTCCGGCTTAGATGTCGAGGATCTTTGCCACGACGCCCGAACCCACGGTGCGGCCGCCTTCACGGATGGCGAAGCGCAGGCCTTCTTCCATCGCGATCGGGTTGATCAGCTTCACGGTGATGCTGACGTTGTCGCCAGGCATGACCATTTCCTTGTCCTTGGGCAGCTCGATCGCGCCGGTCACGTCCGTCGTGCGGAAGTAGAACTGCGGACGGTAGTTGTTGAAGAACGGCGTGTGACGGCCACCTTCGTCCTTGGACAGCACGTACACCTCGGCGGTGAAGTGCGTGTGCGGCTTGATCGAGCCGGGCTTGCACAGCACTTGGCCGCGCTCGACTTCTTCGCGCTTGGTGCCGCGCAGCAGCACGCCCACGTTGTCGCCAGCCTGGCCCTGGTCCAGCAGCTTGCGGAACATTTCCACGCCGGTGCAGGTGGTCTTGACGGTCGGGCGGATGCCGACGATCTCGATTTCCTCGCCGACCTTGATCACGCCGCGCTCGACGGCGCCGGTCACAACGGTGCCGCGGCCGGAGATCGAGAACACGTCTTCGACGGGCATCAGGAAGGTGCCGTCCACGGCGCGCTCGGGCGTCGGGATGTACGTGTCCAGCGCTTCGGCCAGCTTCATGATGGCTTCTTCACCGAGCTTGCCCTTGTCGCCTTCGAGGGCGAGCTTGGCCGAGCCGTGGATGATGGGGGTGTCGTCGCCAGGGAACTCGTACTTGTCCAGGAGCTCGCGCACTTCCATTTCGACGAGCTCGAGCAGTTCGGCGTCGTCGACCATGTCGCACTTGTTCAGGAAGACGATGATGTAGCCCACACCCACTTGACGCGCCAGCAGGATGTGCTCGCGGGTCTGGGGCATCGGGCCGTCGGCGGCCGAGCACACGAGAATGGCGCCGTCCATCTGGGCGGCACCGGTGATCATGTTCTTGACGTAGTCGGCGTGGCCGGGGCAGTCGACGTGTGCGTAGTGGCGGTTGGCCGTTTCGTACTCGACGTGGGCGGTGTTGATGGTGATGCCGCGGGCCTTTTCTTCGGGCGCCGCGTCGATCTGGTCGTAGGCCTTGGCTTCGCCGCCGAACTTGGCCGACAGCACCGTCGCGATCGCAGCCGTCAGCGTGGTCTTGCCGTGGTCAACGTGACCGATCGTGCCCACGTTCACGTGCGGCTTGGTGCGGGTGAATTTACCTTTTGCCATTTTTCAATCCTTGAAAGAGCATTCCCGTGCATTGGTTTTATGTCTGCACCCGATTGCTGGTTCGCCTCGCACGGGAACGCGGCGGCACCGGATCGCAGACAACGAGGGCCGCGCACCGCGCGGCCCTGCATTCTTGAAAACTTACTTGGCCCGTGCGGCCACGATGGCTTCGGCAACGTTGCGCGGAGCTTCAGCGTAGTGCTTGAACTCCATCGTGTACGTGGCGCGGCCTTGCGACATCGAGCGCAGCGTGGTCGAGTAGCCGAACATTTCCGACAGCGGCACTTCGGCCTTGATGGCCTTGCCGCCACCGACCATGTCGTCCATGCCCTGCACCATGCCGCGGCGTGAGGACAGGTCGCCCATCACGTTGCCGGCGTAGTCTTCGGGCGTTTCGACTTCCACGGCCATCATCGGCTCGAGGATGACCGGGTTGGCCTTGCGGGCGCCTTCCTTGAAACCGAAGATCGCGGCCATCTTGAACGCCATTTCGTTCGAGTCCACGTCGTGGTACGAACCGAAGTGCAGCGTGACCTTGACGTCCACGACGGGGTAGCCCGCCAGCACGCCTTGCGTCAGCGCTTCGACAACGCCCTTTTCCACCGCGGGGATGTATTCGCGAGGAACCACACCGCCCTTGATGGCGTCGACGAATTCGAAGCCCTTGCCGGCTTCCTGCGGCTCGAGCTTGAGCACGACGTGGCCGTACTGGCCCTTGCCGCCCGACTGGCGAACGAATTTGCCTTCGGCTTCTTCGACGGTCTTGCGGATGGTTTCGCGGTAAGCCACCTGCGGCTTGCCCACGTTGGCTTCCACGCCGAACTCGCGCTTCATGCGGTCCACGATGATTTCGAGGTGGAGTTCGCCCATGCCGGCAATGATGGTCTGGCCCGATTCTTCGTCGGTCTTGACGCGGAACGAGGGGTCTTCCTGAGCAAGACGCTGCAGGGCGATACCCATCTTTTCCTGGTCGGCCTTGGTCTTGGGCTCGACGGCCTGCGAGATCACCGACTCAGGGAACACCATGCGCTCGAGCGTCACGATGGCTGCCGGATCGCACAGGGTTTCGCCCGTGGTGACTTCCTTCAGGCCCACGCATGCGGCGATGTCGCCGGCGCGGATTTCGTTGACTTCTTCGCGGTTGTTCGCGTGCATCTGCACGATACGGCCGATACGCTCTTTCTTGCCGCGCACCGGGTTGTAGACGCTGTCGCCCTTGGTCAGCACGCCCGAATAGACGCGCACGAAGGTCAACTGGCCCACGAACGGGTCGGTCATCAGCTTGAATGCGAGCGCAGAGAACTTCTCGTTGTCGTCAGCCTTGCGGGTCACGGGCGCTTCGTCTTCGTCGAGGCCGGCAACCGGAGGAATATCCAGCGGCGACGGCATGTATTCGACGACGGCGTCGAGCATGGCCTGCACGCCCTTGTTCTTGAAGGCAGAGCCGCACAGCATCGGCTGGATTTCACCGGCGATGGTGCGCTGGCGCAGGGCCTTCTTGATTTCTTCCTCGGTCAGCTCATTGCCTTCGAGGTACTTGTTCATCAGCTCTTCGCTCGCTTCGGCAGCGGCTTCGACGAGCTTTTCGCGGTATTCGTTGCAGACGTCGGTCAGGTTCGCGGGGATTTCACCGTAGGTGAAGGTCACGCCCTTGTCTTCGTCCCAGATGATGGCCTTCATCTTCACGAGGTCGACGATGCCCTGGAAGTGCTCTTCGGCACCGATCGGGATCTGGATCACGACGGGGTTGGCCTTCAGGCGGTCGACCATCATCTGGCGCACGCGCAGGAAGTCGGCGCCGGTGCGGTCCATCTTGTTGACGAACGCGAGGCGCGGAACCTTGTACTTGTTGGCCTGGCGCCAGACGGTTTCCGACTGGGGCTGCACGCCGCCAACGGCGTCATACACCATCACGGCACCGTCCAGCACGCGCATCGAGCGCTCGACTTCAATGGTGAAGTCCACGTGGCCGGGGGTGTCGATGATGTTGATGCGGTGTTCGTCGAACTTGCCGGCCATGCCCTTCCAGAAGCAGGTGGTGGCAGCCGAGGTGATCGTGATGCCACGCTCTTGCTCTTGCTCCATCCAGTCCATCGTGGCGGCGCCATCGTGCACTTCACCGATCTTGTGGTTCACACCGGTGTAGAACAGGATGCGCTCGGTCGTCGTGGTCTTGCCGGCGTCGATGTGCGCGGAGATGCCGATGTTGCGGTAGCGCTCGATGGGGGTCTTGCGGGACATGATTTACTTTCGGGTTAAATGCGTTGAGCGCTGGGCCTTGAGCACGGGCGACGTCGCCCGACACTCAATACCCAACGCCCAAGCGAAGTTTGATTCTTAGAAGCGGAAGTGGCTGAAAGCGCGGTTGGCTTCTGCCATGCGGTGCACTTCGTCGCGCTTCTTCATGGCGCCGCCACGGCCTTCCGTGGCTTCCATCAGTTCGTTGGCCAAACGCAGGGCCATCGACTTTTCGCCGCGCTTGCGAGCGGCTTCCTTGATCCAGCGCATCGAGAGCGCCAGACGGCGCACGGGACGCACTTCGACCGGCACCTGGTAGTTGGCACCGCCCACGCGGCGCGACTTGACTTCGACCATCGGCTTCACGTTGTTGATGGCAACGGTGAAAGCTTCGAGCGGGTCCTTGTCAGGGTTCTTCTTTTCGATGAAGTCGAGTGCACCGTAGATGATGCGCTCGGCGATCGCCTTCTTGCCGCCTTCCATGATCACGTTCATGAATTTCGACAGCTCGACATTGCCGTACTTGGGATCCGGCAGGATTTCACGTTTGGGGACTTCGCGACGACGTGGCATGTTACTAACCTCTTTGCTTCAGTTGGCACCGGTTCCGGCACCGCGAGAGCCATTCCGGACTCTCACTTACTCGACCCGACATTGGGTCACTTCGTTCGATGTGCCCGCCAAGGCAACCGAACACCGTTTGTTTGTTTTTACGACAGGAAGGCTTAAGCCTTCTTGGGACGCTTGGCGCCGTACTTGGAGCGCGACTGCTTGCGGTCTTTCACGCCTTGCAAGTCGAGCGAACCGCGCACGATGTGGTAGCGAACACCGGGCAAGTCCTTGACACGACCGCCGCGAACCAGCACGACGCTGTGTTCCTGCAGGTTGTGGCCTTCGCCGCCGATGTAGGAAATGACTTCGAAGCCATTGGTCAGACGGACCTTGGCAACTTTACGAAGCGCCGAGTTGGGCTTCTTTGGCGTCGTGGTGTAGACGCGGGTGCAGACACCGCGGCGTTGCGGCGAGTTCTGCATGGCAGGGCTCTTCGAATTGATCTTTTCGACCGTTCGACCCTGACGCACCAGTTGATTGATGGTTGGCATGAATGAATTAGTCCCAAAACAACCCGGCCTTTGGCTGCAAACCGCCCTTGTCCTTGACGTGACGCAAGGAAAGGAAGCCGGGAATAACGAAAACGTGAAACCCTTCGGAAAATTCCGAAAAGCCCACGAGTATAGCAGTCGGCCCCGCTAGCGGCAAATGAACCGGGAGGGCGCGCGCAAAATCACTTGATCCAGAGGCGAACGGCGTCCCAGGCGCGGCCAAAGACGCCCGCCTGCTCGACACCTTCGAGCGCCACCAGCGGCACGTCGGCCAGGGGTTGGTCATCCAAAGTGACCTTGAGCGAGCCCACCGGCTGGTACTTGGTGAACGGCGCCACCAGCGGCTCCGGACGAGCCACCTGCGTCTTGATCTTGCTGGCGGTACCAGCAGGTACCGCGACCACGATGGCTTCCGGCCGGCCGAGCTTGAGCGTGTTGACCTTGCCCTTCCAGACCGCCGGCGTGGCGGCCGGCTGCCCCGCATCGAACAGCCGGACGGCGTCGTAGGCGGTGTAGCCCCAGTTCAGCAGCTTTTGCGACTCGTTGGCGCGCACGGTTTCACCCGAGGTGCCCAGCACGATCGACAGCAGGCGGCGGCCGCCGGTGAGGTTGGGAAAGTCGCGCTTGGCGGTGGCAATCATGCAGTAGCCGGCCGCCTCGGTATGGCCGGTCTTCAGGCCGTCGACGGTAGGGTCGCGAAACAGCAACAGGTTGCGGTTGGTGTCGTTGGTGGAAGGCGTGCCGGGGTAGCGGTACTTCTTGATGGCGTAGTACTTGGCTTCTTCGGGAAAGTCGCGCACCAGGCGCGTTGCAAGAATGCTCAGGTCGCGGGCCGTGGTGGTGTGGCCGGGCGCGGTCAGGCCTTCGGGGTTCTTGTAGCTCGTGTTCTTCATGCCAAGCGCCTTGGCCTGGGCGTTCATGAGTTCGACAAAGTGCTCCACGGTACCGCCCACGCCCTCGGCCAGCGCCACGGTGGCGTCGTTGCCCGACTGCACGATCAGCCCCTTGATCAGGTCTTCGACGGGCACCTGCATCTTGGGATCGATGAACATGCGCGAGCCCGGCATCTTCCAGGCGCGCTGGCTCACCGGAAAGGTCTGGGTCAGCGTGATCTTCTTGGCGCGCAGGGCGTCGAACACGATGTATGCCGACATCAGCTTGGTGAGCGAGGCGGGTTCGACGGGGCTGTCGATGTCTTTCTGCGCAAGGATCTGGTTGGCGGTGACGTCGAGCAGCAGGTAGCTGCGCGCGGCAATTTCGGGCGGCGCCGGCACCTGGGCGGCGGCGATCATGCAAACCGATGCGGCGGCGGCAAGCACCAGCGCGCGAAATGCGTCAAAGAAACGATTCATTGGGAAAATTGGAGAAAACGAAAACAAGCCCGCGGGGCTTTCATGCGGCGCCGGCGCGCAAATGGCGCACGACCAAGCTCTTGAGCAGCGGCAATTGTCCGTGAAAGAAATGGCCGCCCCCGGGAACAACCGTGACAGGAAGTGACTGCGGCCGAGCCCAGTCCATGACAGCCGCGAGCGGCACCGTGTCATCGGCTTCGCCGTGGACCACCAGCGTGCGCTCATGCGCCTCCATTGGCAGCGCGGCCACCGAGAAGCGCGAAGCCGCCGTTCCCACCAGCACAAGCTGCCGCACGTCGCGCGAAGCCCAGAGCTTTTCGGCCGCGCAGCTTGCAACGAAGGCACCGAAAGAAAACCCGGCAATGGCCAACGGCCCTTCTGCGGCAAGCTGGCTCACCACATTCAGCATGTCCTCGCACTCGCCGCGCCCCTCGTCGTGCACGCCTTCGCTCGCGCCCACGCCGCGAAAGTTGAAGCGCACCGCCGTCCAGCCGCAGGAGACAAACGCACGGGCGAGGGTCTGGACCACCTTATTGTCCATGGTGCCGCCGAACAGCGGATGGGGATGAGCGATGACCGCGATGCCGCGCGAAGCGTCGGCCGGCAGATCGCGCTGAACCTCGATAACGCCGGCGGGGCCTTGGAGACGGATCTTTTCGGTCTGGGAATTCATGGTGCAGGAATTAAGAGCGCCGGCCACGGTGCGCCGGGGCGCACGGTACGAGCGTGGAATTTCCGAAAAAGTTCAGCGGCCCACATCCGGAGGCAGCAGAAGCCGCTCGACTACTTCACCGTTCTTCAGATGCGACTCGACGATTTCGTCGATGTCATCGGTATCGACAAAGGTGTACCAGACCGCTTCCGGGTAAACCACCGCCACCGGCCCGCCAGCACAGCGGTCGAGGCAGCCGGCCTTGTTGACCCGCACCTTGCCCGGTCCGGCCAGCCCTGCTTCTTTTACCTTTGCCTTGCAGCGGTCGAAGCCCTGCTGCGCGTTGTGCAGGGCGCAGCTGTCTTCCCCGTTCTTGCGCTCGTTCAGGCAGAAGAAGATATGGCGGCCGTAGTAGCCGCGCGGTGCGGCAGAGTTGGAACTGGGCATCGGGTGATTTTAGTGACGCGCGCCGTTTGCTTCAGGCTGCGGCCTTGCTTCGCCGCGACAGCGCAGCCACCACATAGGCAAGCACCGCAAAAGGCCAGAGCCAGCCCAGCCACTGCGCCAGGCCGTGAAAACGGATGAAGCGCCCCTGCTCCCAGGTTGCGAGCGTCTGTGCGAAGTAGGCACTTTCGGGCGCCTGGTTCAAAAGACTCAGCTGGATCACCAACCCCACCAGCAGCAAGGCGGCGCACAAGCGGCGCGGCGCTCCCAGCAACAGCATGCCGGCGACAAGCGCCGTTGCAATGCCCACCTGCACCGGCAGGCCCAGCCAGGCCCACGCATGCTCCGGCCCATAACTCAGCGCCGCCGACAACGCCGACGCGCCGATGCCTGCCAGCAGCGTGAGCGGCAGCAGCACGGCACGCCGCACGACTGTGCGCGTCACCAGAAAAGCCAGCAGGCACGGCACCAGTGCGCCGAGCATCACACAGAGCAACTCGGCCGCCGGCACCAGCGGCTCGAGCTCGAACTGGCGCAGCGGCATCCAGTCGATGAATGGCGTGTCGAGCAGCCACTCGGAGATCGCGACCTCCAGCCGCTCGAACACCTGGCCCAGCCCGAACGTCACCGCCGCCGGAAAAAGAAGAGCGAACGGCCACAACGCCAGCAGCACCAGAGCACCGCGCGAATCTTCGACAAACCACTGCGAGCGCGTGCGGCTCCAGTGCGCCACGGCTCCCAGGCGCTCCAGCCCCGCGGCCAGCATGGCTCCCAGAAGGGCGCCGGACGTGTTCAAACCCAGGTCCACATTGGAAGGAATGCGCGCCGGCAGATAGCTTTGCAGCGTCTCCATGGCAAAGGCCAGCGCCGCGCCGGCCAGGGTGGCGCGCAGCATCGCTCGCCAGCCGCTGGCGTCCTGCCGGGTACGCAGCACGGCCAGCGCGCAGAGGAACCCAAAGGGAACGTAGCCGGCCACATTGACCGCAAGATCAAAGCCCGTCCAGTATTTGGGCCACGACGCCGACAGGTAGGCCCAGGGGGCGATGCCCTGGTCGCGCCAGTCCGCAAAAGGGTACAGGCTGGCATAGACGATCAACGCCGCATAGGCGAGCGCAAGGGGCAGCGCGGCGGACTTGTGCTGCTGCTTCTCCACCGTGGACACCGGCTCAGAACGGCTTGACGACCACCAGCACCACGATGCCGAGCAGCAGCAGGACCGGCAGTTCATTGAACCACCGGTACCAGCGGTCGTTGCGCCGGTTGCCGCCCGCCGCAAACCGCCGCAACAGCACGATGCAGCCATGGTGATAACCGATGACCACGAGCACCAAGGCCAGCTTGGCATGCATCCAGCCATTGCCGGGGCCCCTGCCGATGCCGTAGCCCAGCCAGAGCCAAAGTCCGAAGCCGATGGCCGGAACGGCCAGGAAGGTGGTAAAGCGCAACAGCTTGCGCGCCATCAGCAGCAGGCGCTCACGCTCAGCGACCGACTCGGGCGGCACCATCGCGAGGTTGACGAAGATCCGCGGAAGATAAAAAAGCCCTGCGAACCAGCTTGCGATGAAGACGATATGAAGAGATTTGACCCAGAGCATGGAGCCAGTTTAGTGGTGGCTGCGCCATCTACCGGCCTTTACCCGCCGAACCGATGCGAACGACGGGCAAAAAAAAGCCCGACGTCTTCACGCCGGGCTGGGAAGCCCTTTTGCTGTCACACATCAAGGCACCCGCTCAGGGAGGAAAAGCGGGGAGCGGCAAGCCGCCCGCTTCAGAATTTAACAAAGACGAAACAAGGTTTCAAGCGACTCGGCCACTTTCTTTGACATTTTTGTATAAAAAAAGAGAACCTTCGAACTACCAATTTGTCGTGTCATCAGACAACCATGCCGCACGGAACGTGCTGCGATTTGACGCTTCAGGCACAATTTTCAGCTTATGACGCGTCCCTCTCCTTCCTTCGCCATGTACCCGGCCGGCCGGCCCCGCCGTTTGCGGCGCGACACTTTCACCCGCAACCTGGTCAGGGAGCATGCGTTGACGGCGCATGACCTCATCTACCCGGTGTTCGTGCAAGAAGGCGAGAAAAAGCGCGATGCCGTGTCTTCGATGCCCGGTGTGGAGCGCCTGAGTCTCGATTTGCTGCTGCCCCTGGCAGAACAATGCGTAGAAGCCGGCATTCCGGTAATGGCGCTTTTTCCTGTCATCGATGCAAGCCTCAAGACACCGGCAGGTGACGAGGCTTTCAATCCCGAGGGGCTCATTCCGCGCGTGGTAGCCGCCCTGAAGGCGCGCTTTCCGGAATTGGGCGTGATGACCGACGTCGCGCTCGACCCCTACACCAGCCATGGGCAGGACGGCCTCCTCGACGACACCGGCTACATCATCAACGACGCCACTGTTGAAGTTCTCACGAAGCAGGCACTCACACAGTCGCAAGCGGGCGTGGACATTGTCGCGCCCAGCGACATGATGGACGGGCGCATCGGCGCGATCCGCGCGGCGCTCGAAGCCCGCGGCGACGTTCACACCCAGATCATGGCCTACAGCGCCAAGTACGCCAGCGCCTTCTACGGCCCGTTCCGCGATGCTGTCGGTTCGGCCGCCACGCTCGGCAAGAGCAACAAGAAGGTCTACCAGATGGACCCCGGCAACAGCGACGAGGCGCTGCGCGAAGTGGCGCTCGACATCGCCGAGGGTGCCGATATGGTGATGGTGAAGCCGGGCATGCCGTACCTGGACATCGTGCGCCGCGTAAAAGACGAGTTTCACGTGCCCACCTTCGCCTACCAGGTGAGCGGCGAATACGCGATGCTCAAGGCCGCCGCCCAGAACGGCTGGCTCGACCACGACGCGGTCGTGCTCGAAAGCCTGCTTGCCTTCAAGCGCGCCGGCGCCGACGGCGTGCTCACCTACTTCGCGCTTGACGCCGCACGCTTGCTACAAAAACAATAGCCGAACGCCTTCTCGCCCGCAGCCTGGGCCGATGAAAATCCAGAAGAAAAAGAAAGCAACAAGGCGGTCCCATGCGCATTTTTGAAATCAATCGCTCGCAAGTGAGCGAGCATCCGGCGCTGACGCCGCTCACGGTGCCGGGAGCCTGCGCTGCACAGGGCTATCTCTGGATTTCGCTCACGCGGGACGAGTTTCGCGCGTCGCTGGCCGAAGTCCAGCAGATCCTGCAGTCGCTCTGCCTCACCCAACTGGTCGACCTGCACGTGGCCGACCTGCTCAACGACCAGTTGCCTTCGCATTACGACTACACCTCGAAGTACGACGTGCTGGTGTTCCGGCGCCTTTCGGCCGGGCCGGGCCAGGCGGCGCTGGGCAACGGCAAGGGCACCTCGGGCGGCGAGCCGCCCCTGCCCACGCCGTCGCGCCGCGGCCCTCCGGTGCTGCGCCGGGTCGATACCCGGCCGGTGGGTTTTGCATTGTTCGACCGCGTGCTGCTGTCGGTGCACCCGGAAGACGGCGCGGTGCGCGACGCCTTTGCCGCCCGCCTGCTGGCCGCGGGATCGCCGGACGACAAGGGCGCCCCGGCGCTCGACGTGCGGGCCACTTCGGCCCGCGTACCCACCGGCACCGCAGACCTCATGCTGCGCGTCATCAACCAGATCGTCGACGGCTACCTGGACATGCGCCGCGAGCTCACGCGCCAGCTCGACCATTGGCAAACCGAACTGATCGATCCGCGCAGCCGCTTTACCAACTGGGGCGCGCTGATGGAAGCCCGGCAGTCGCTGCACCACCTGGACGAAATCTGCGAAGACCAGCGCGCCGCCATTCAGGACTGGATCGATTCGCTGGAAACGCTGCCAACGCCGAAGAACGAAACAGAACAGCGCGAGCGCGAACTGATCATGGTGCGCAGCCGCGACGTGCTCGAACACATCGAACGGGTGGTGCACCACGTGCACCGGCTGGAGCAGAACGCCGAAACCGCCGTGCAGATGCACTTCAGCGTGCAGGGCCACCGCGCCAACGACATCATGCGGGTGCTCACGGTGCTGACGGCCATCTTTCTGCCGCTCAACCTCATTGCCGGCATCTTCGGCATGAACTTCGAATTCATTCCGCTGGTGCACAAGGCGGACGGGTTCTGGATTGCGATGGCGGCCATGCTGGTCATCGCGCTGGTGCTGGTGGTGGTGTTCTGGCGCAAGCGCTACCTTGCGCGCACGCGCTGAGCGCCGCCCTTCCCTTTCTCTTTCCAATACCCCGCAAGTTCCCAAAAGCAAAAAGGCCACGCAGTTGCGTGGCCTTTTCTTGTTGCCGCCCGCAAAGGCAGCGACTCGCGCCCGATTTACTTGGCGACAGCGCCCGAGCCTTGCTGGGCTTGAACGCGTGCGTCCATCGGGTGCGGCATCGTCGAGACAACCTTGCTGTTGACGCGCGAGCCGCTGGTCACGTTCTGGTCGGGAGCGAAGGCGGTGCGAACAGCTTCGGCTTCGACAAGGGCGCGGTCTTTCGACACGGCGACGGTTTCCGGGCCGCGCGAACCGCGGGTCACGTTCTGGTTCGGAGCCGATGCGGTGCGCACGGCTTCGGCGTTCACTTCGTCGCGACTCTTGGTCGAGACGGCGGTGTTCACGCCTTCGTAGGATTCAGCTTGAGCGCCGGCGGCGGCCAAAAGGGTGAGGGCTGCAGCGGCGAGGATGTGCGAGGTCTTCATTTTCAGTTCCTTGTATTCGTTGGATGGTTCGTCCACCAGGCTCGCTGGTTGCTCACCTGTGCGGCGAGTTTCCAACTGAATCGCCGCGGCAAAACACGTGGAACAGAGACACCGTGTTTCCTCTATTGAAACAATGACAACCGGAAGGCATGTCCGCGATGGAACGCGTTCGCCGGAAAATCCGCGCATGCCGTTCCCGGAACGGAAACAACAATAGGCGCTTTGACATGGACAGTCTCGATCTGATCAGAACCTTCCGGGAGGTTGCTTCACACGGCAGCTTTTCGCATGCGGCCAAGAAGCTCGACATGTCGAAAGCCACCGTCAGCAAGTATGTGGCCGAACTCGAAACGCGCTTTGGGGTGCGGCTTCTCAACCGGTCCACGCGTTCCGTGAGCCTTACCGATGCCGGGCAATTGCTGCTCGAGCGCAGCACCCCCGTGCTCGAGATGGTGGAGCTCACGCAGGCCGAACTGCAAGAGCGCGCCACGCAGCCCGGCGGCCGCTTGCGCATTTCGGCGCCGCACGGCATGGGAAACGGGGAGTTTCCGAGCCTCTTGGCGGACTTCATGCGCTACTACCCCGATGTGAGCATCAGCCTGCAGCTCACCAATCGCACGGTCGATCTTGCCGAAGAAGGCATCGACGTCGATATTCGCAGCGGCCCGGTTGCCGATGCCAACCTGATCGTGCGCAAGCTGATGCTCATGGAGATGGTCGTCTGCGCCTCTCCCGTGTACTGGAAAAAGCACGGCAAGCCCGAGCATCCGCGCGACCTTGCCGGACACGAAGCGCTCACGCACTCTCTGCTGGGCGCCCAGCCGGTCTGGCGCTTCGAAGACGGCGACCAGCCGCTGGACGTCCCGGTGAAAAGCCGCATGGACTGCACCGAGGGCGCGCCGCTGATCCGGGTTGCGATGCGCGGCTTCGGTGTGCTCTACCTGCCCTCGATCCTCGTTCAATCGCACATCGAGAGCGGCGAACTGGTGCCGGTGCTGCAAGACTATGCGCGCAAGGACATGTGGCTCTCGGCCGCCTATCTGCAGCGGCGCCACAACAGCGCCGCGCTTCGCGCCCTGCTCGACTTTCTTCAGACTCGGGTCGGCAAAGGGCCCGGTTCGCAAAAGAAACGATAGGAAAGCCCGGCGTGGGCCAGGCTTCGCTCAGCCGACGTGCTTGGCAAAGAACTCCAGCGTGCGCGCACGCGCCAGCTTCGCGGCCTCGGCGTTGTACGAGCCGCGCTGGTCGCAATTGAAGCCGTGGCCCGACTCATACACATGCACTTCCACCTCGGGGTGCGCCTTCTTGAAGGCCTCGATGGTGTCGAGCGGAATCCAGTGGTCCTGGTTGCCGAAATGCGCCAGTACAGGCACCTTGGGCTGGCGCGCGGTTTCTTCCGACGTCGTCATGCCGCCGCCGTAATACGGGGCCGCGGCGGCAAGCCCGGGAACCAGGCTTGCCGCGCGCCAGACCAGCAGGCCGCCCCAGCAATAGCCCACGATGCCCACCTTGCCGGCCTTTGCCGCGTAGGCCACGGCGGCTTCGACGTCTTGCAGCACACCCGGTGCGGGCAGCGCCTCGACCGCGGTCTTCAGCCCGAAGCCGGTCTTCATGTCCTCATCGCTGTAGCCAAGCTCGACGCCGGGCTTCACGCGGTGAAAAGTCGAAGGCGAAACCGCGAGATAGCCGTCGGCCGCATACCCGTCGGCCACGGAGCGGATGTGCGAGTTGACGCCAAAAATCTCCGGCACCACCACGACGGCGCCTCGCGGCTTGCCGGCCGGCTCGGCCACGTAGGCCGGAAAAACAAAACCGTCCTTGGCGGTGAGATCGATGAATTGGCCCATGGTTGTCGTGCTCCTTGAATTTCGAAATGCGCGGTGGATGACTGAATAAATGAGTGACCTGCGCTAGCGCTTTTGCTGCAGCGCGCGCTCGACAAAATCGAGCCGGTCCTGACCCCAGAATATCTCGCCATCGATGACATAACTGGGTGCGCCGAAGACCTGGATGTCGATGGCCTCTTGCGTGTAGGCCTCGTAGCGCTCCTGCACTGCCTGGCTCAGCGACTGCTCCATGCGCTTGGGCGGCAGGCCGCATTCTGCGACCAGCGCTTCGAGCACCTTCGGGTCGCCGATGTTCCGCTCCTGCACCCAGACGGCGGCAAACACCGCGCCGCACACCCGCATGGCCACTTCGGTCCCGTCATGCAGGTCCACCGCAATGATCAGCCGTGCCGCGTCGTCGCCCGACACCGGAAAGAACTTCGGCTTCAGGTTCAGCGGCAGGTTGAGATAGCGCGAAAAGCGCGCCAGTTCGACCAGCCGGTAGGCCTGGCGCTGAGGCGCCCGCTTGCCGAGCGGGAGCCCGCCGGAAATCGGGTACACGCTGCCCAGGTCCACGGGCCGTATGCGCACCGTGGCGCCCGCCGCGGCCGCAATGGCTGCAAACCGGGCATGCCCCAGGTAAGTCCAGGGACTTTGCGGCGCAAAGTAATAGTCGATCGTATGGCTCATTCGTTAACCTCCGCCCTGACGGGCTGCGGCGCATGCCCCTTCGGGCGGCCGGGCGGGGCTCAGGCGCTCGCCCTCGATGATGTAATCCAACCCAGCCGTTTTAACTGACACTCGGTTTTTCTGCAGGAGGTCGGATTTGGACCAGGTACTCTTGATCACGGGCGGCGGACGCGGCATTGGCGCTGCAACCGCCTTGCTGGCAGCGCAGCGCGGCTACGCGGTGGCCGTCAACTACGCCAGCAACTCGCTCGCCGCCGACGAAGTGGTGCGCACCATCCGCGCGGGCGGCGGCACGGCCATTGCCGTGCAGGCCGACGTGGGCGACGAAGCCCAGGTGCTTGCCATGTTCGAGACGGTCGATGCCAAGCTCGGCCGCCTCACGGCACTGGTCAACAACGCCGGCGTGGTCGACGTGCAGGCGCGCGTCGAGCAGATGAGCGTGGCGCGCCTGGAGCGCATGTTCCGCATCAACGTGATCGGCAGCTTCATCTGCGCGCGCGAGGCCGTCCGGCGCATGAGCACCCGGCACGGCGGCTCGGGCGGCGCCATCGTCAACATTTCCAGCGGCGCCGCGCGGCTCGGCTCACCCGACCAGTACGTGGACTACGCGGCCAGCAAGGGCGCCATCGACACCTTCACCATCGGCCTGGCCAAGGAGGTCGCCGCCGATGGCATCCGCGTCAACGCGGTGCGCCCCGGCCTTATCGATACCGAAATCCACGCATCGGGCGGCATGCCCGACCGCGCCTTCGAGCTGGCACCCACCGTACCGATGCAGCGCACCGGCAGCGCCGAAGAAATTGCCGGCGCCATTCTCTGGCTGCTCTCCGCCGAGGCCAGCTACACCACCATGGCCCTGCTCGACGTCACGGGGGGGAGGTAGCCATGAGCCGCAGGGCCGCTCCCAAGGCGAATACCGCAGCGCGCACCGCGGAGGCTGTCCGATGAGCACTTCGATGGACCTGATCAAGCCGCTGGTCACGCTGGTGGCCATCGTCAACCCGCTGGCCATCGTGCCCTTCTTCATCCACTACACGCAGGGGTATTCGGATGCGCAGCGCCGCCACACGGTGCGCATGTCGGCCTTCAGCGCGTTCGTGGTCATTGCGGTCAGCGCGCTGCTCGGGTTGCAGCTGCTGGCGTTCTTCGGCATTTCGATTGCCAGCTTCCAGGTGGGCGGCGGCCTGCTGCTTCTCATGAGCTCGCTCTCGATGCTCAATGCAAAGCCCGCCGAGAGCAAGACCAACGTCGAGGAGCTCCGTGCCACCGAGGTGAAAGCCTCCATGGGCGCATCCATTGCCGTGGTGCCGCTCACCATTCCGCTGCTCACCGGGCCGGCCACCATATCGACGGTGGTGATCTATGCCGACAAGACGCAGCACCTGTGGGAGCTTGGCGTGCTGGTCGGCTACGGCGTGGTGGTGGCGCTGGCTACTGCGCTGGCTTTTTCGCTTGCGCAGCCCATCGCGCGCGTGCTGGGCAAGACCGGCATCAACATCATGACGCGGCTCATGGGGCTGATTCTTGCGGCGCTCGCGGTCGAGGTGATGGCAGACGGCCTCGGCAAGCTGTTTCCCATTCTCCAGCGCGTGGGCTGACCGGTTCAGGCCAGCATTTTCTCGATGACCCGCCAATGCGCGGGATCGACCGGCGTGATCGACAGCCGGTTGCCCTTGCGCAGCACGACCAGCTCGGCCAGCTCGGGCTTGGCGCGCAGCTCGGGCAACGCCAAGAGCCGCGTCTTGCGCACCGCCTGCACGTCGACCAGCAGCCAGCGCGGGTCTTCCTTCTTCGAGGCCGCGTCGTAGTACGGAGATTTGGGGTCGAACTGCGTCGGGTCGGGCTTGATGCCCGAGGCCACACGCGCGATGCCCGCGATGCCGGGCTCCGGGCAGCTCGAGTGATAGAACAGCACGCCATCGCCGACCTTCATGCCGTCGCGCATGAAGTTGCGTGCCTGATAGTTGCGCACGCCGGTCCACGCCACCGTGGCGTTGGGCGCGGCGAGCGCATCGTCGATCGAGACCTCGTCGGGCTCGGATTTCATCAACCAGTAATTGGGCATGGTGCCCGTTATGGTGTCACATAGTCGGAGACCACGACCCATTTCCCGTCCTTGATCTGGGACAAGCGGGATTGGTCGTTGCCCAGGCGCTTGGCGGCGGTGTAGCTGCTCTTCGGGCTGCCGAACATGTCGGGCTCGAAAGTCATGCTGTCCATGGCCTTGATGAAGCTGTCGGTCGACAGGCCCGGGCCGGCCTTTTGCGCCGCCTTGATGAACGAGTCGATGATGACGTAGCCGTACACGGAGAACACCGTCGGGTCTTCGTTGAACTTGGTCTTGTACTTGTTGGCCCAGAAGCGCAGCGGCTGCGACTGCTCGTCGGTGTAGGGGTTCTGCACCGTCATGGTGGCGTAGACGCCGTCCATTGCCTTGCCGCCCAGCTTGTGGATCAGGTCGGTGTAGGCCGCGCTGGAACCCAGGAAGGTCGGGTTGAAGCCGGTCTTGCGCGCCTCGCCCACGGTGCCGATGGTCTCGCGGATGATGGTGCCGAGCACCACCAGGTCGCAGTTGGCAGCCTTCATTTTTGCGACCTGCGAACTGAAGTCGGTGGCGCCGCGCTTGAACGAGGTTTTCTCGGCCAGTTCCATTCCCGCCGTCTTCAGGCCCGCCTCGGCGCCGCGCTGCACCTCGAGCCCGAACTCGTCGTCCTGGTAGATGGTGCAGACCTTCTTCGCGCCCTTTTCCTTGATCATCTTGGGCAACGCCAGGCGGATCTGGTCGTAGTAGGTGGCGGCAAACGAATACTTCAGGCGGTGCAGCGGCTCGTACATTTCGCGCGCCGCGGTAATGGGCATGAAGTTGACGATGTTCTTGTCGAACTGCACCGGCATGGCCGCCATGTTCTGCGCCGTGCCGATGTGGCCGGCCATGATGAAGATCTTTTCCTGGTTGACCAGTTTCTGCGCCGCGAGCACGGCCTTCTTCGGGTCGTAGCCCGAATCTTCGACAAAGAGCTTGAGCTTGCGGCCGTTGATATTGCCCTGCTCGTTGAGTTCGTCCACGCGCAGTTGCATGCCGTTGCGCGCCTGCTTGCCAAAGCCCGCGAGCGGCCCCGACAAGTCCTGGATCGTGCCGATCCGGATCTCGTCCTTGCTCACGCCCTGTTGCTGCGCGGACGCGAACGTCGCGGCCAGGCCCAGCACGGTCAGAGTCGTCACTGTCTTGAGCTTCATGGGGTTGTCTCCTCGGGTTGACAAAAAACGGTTTGGCAATGTCCGTCAGCGATACATCGCCTCGATGCGCTCGGCGTACTTGGTCTGCACCAGTTTTCGCTTGAGCTTCATCGTGGGCGTGAGCTCTTCGTCCTCGGCACTCAGCTGCGTTTCGAGCAGGAAGAACTTCTTGATCTGCTCGACCCGCGCAAACTTGGCATTGACGCGATCGATCTCGCCCTGGATCAGGTCCAGCACTTCTTGCGCACGCGTCAGGCTTTCGTAGTTGCTGAAAGGCACATCGTGGTCCTGCGCAAACTTCTCGACGTTCTCCTGGTCGATCATGACGATCACCGTCAGGTACGGTCTCTTGTCGCCGATCACCACTGCGTCGGTGATGTAGGGGCTGAACTTGAGCTCGTTCTCCAGCTCGCTCGGCGTGATGTTCTTTCCACCTGCCGTGATGATGATGTCCTTCATGCGGTCGGTGATGCGGAAATACCCTCCCGCATCGACCGTGCCGACGTCGCCGGTATGCAGCCAGCCGTCGGCGTCGATGGTTTCGGCCGTTTTCTCCGGCAGGTTGAGGTACCCCATGAAGACATTGGGGCCGCGCACCAGGATTTCGCCGGTCTGCGGGTCGAGCCGAACCTCGTTGTAGCTGGTGGCCGGCCCGATCGAGCCCGGCATGATGCGCGACGGCGGCACACCGGTGGCGGCGCCGCAAGACTCCGTCATGCCCCACACCTCCAGCATGGGTACGCCCAGCGCCAGGTACCAGCGCACGAGGTCGGGCGAAATCGGCGCCGCGCCGGTGACCAGAAAACGCGCGCGGTGAATGCCGATGAGCTTGCGCACATTGTCGAGCGCCAGCCAGCGCGCCAGGCGAAACTTGAAGCGCAGCCCCGCACCCACCGGCTGGCCCTGCAGCACGCGCTCGGCAATCTGCCGGCCTACGCCAATGCTCCAGCCGTAGGCGGCCTGCTGCAGCCGGCTCGCCTCCTTCAGCGCGATCATCACGCCCGAATAGAACTTCTCCCATACGCGCGGCACGGCGGTGAACACGGTGGGCGAAATTTCGCGCACGTTCTCTGGCACCGTTTCGGGGTTTTCGACGAAGTTGAGAATCGAGCCGGTGTACATCGCGAAGTATTCGCCGCCCATGCGCTCGGCGATGTGGCACAGCGGCAAGAAGCACATGCGCTCGTCGCCCTCGCCCTGCGCCAGCAGGGAGTTGTAGCCGCGCATGGTGTACACCAGCCCGCGGTGGCTGTGCATGGCGCCCTTGGGCTTGCCGGTGGTGCCCGATGTATAGACAAGAATGGCCAGGTCCTCGGGCCGGCAGGCGGCAATGCGCTGCTCCAGCGCCTGCGGATGGGCCTGCAGGTATTCACGGCCGAGCATGCGCAAAGCGTCGAGACTGATGACGCCCGGGTCGTCTAGGTCCCGCAGGCCTTCCATGTCGAACACGACGATCTTGCGCAGCATGGGCAACCGCGCGCGCACTTCGAGCGCCTTGTCCAGCTGCTCGTCGTCTTCCACGAAGAGCACCGTGGTGCGGGAGTCTTCGCAAAGATAGTGAACCTGCGAAGCCGCGTCGGTAGGGTAGATGCCGTTGGACACGCCGCCGCAGCTGAGCACGGCCACATCGCACAGCACCCATTCGATGACGGTGTTGGCAAGAATCGATGCGCACTCGCCCTGGCCAAAGCCGAGCGCCAGCAGCCCACCCGCAATCTCGCGCACCGCATCGGCCGTTTGCCGCCAGGTCCAGGCGCGCCAGATGCCGAATTCCTTCTGCCGCATCCAGACTTTGTCGGCGCGCAGTTCCACGGCCTTCCAGAACACGGCGGGAATGGTGTCGCCGGGCACGACGATGCCGGGCTTCGGCTGCAGGTGCGCCAGGTCCCAGAGGCCGGCGGGAGCGCGCAAGGCAGTTGTGCTCATGCCGTCATCTCCAGGTCTTCTTCTTTTTCCAGCGCCGCTCGCCGCGCACGCCGTCGTCTTTCACGCCGAGGTAGAACTCCTTGATGTCCTCCTTCTCGCGCAGGCGTTCGCACGTGTCTTCCATGACGATGCGGCCGTTCTCGAGCACATAGCCATGGTCGGAGGCGTTGAGCGCCATGTTGGCGTTCTGCTCGACCAGCAAGATGGTGGTGCCGCGCTCGCGGTTGATGCGCACGACGATCTCGAAGATCTCCTTCGTCAGCTTGGGGCTGAGGCCAAGGCTAGGCTCGTCGAGCAGGATCAAATGCGGCGCCGCCATGATGGCGCGCGAAATGGCGAGCATCTGCTGCTGGCCGCCGGAGAGCAGGCCGGCGTCCTGCGTGGCGCGTTCCCGCAAGATGGGAAAGTAGCTGTAGACGCTATCCATGTCCCGCGCCACGCCGTCGCGGTCCTTGCGGGTGTAAGCCCCCATCAGCAGGTTGTCTTTCACCGAAAGCAACGGAAACACCTCCCGGCCTTCGGGCACGTGGCTCAGGCCTTGCTGCACGATGTGGGCCGGGTCCTTGGCGGTGATGTCTTTGCCCTGGAATTCGATGCTGCCTTTTCTGGGATCGATGATTCCCGAGATCGTTTTCAGGATGGTTGTTTTTCCTGCGCCGTTCGATCCCAGGACGGTCACTATTTCGCCTTGCCTGACTTTCAGGCTCACGCCACGGATGGCCTTGATGGGGCCGTAGGCGCTTTCAACGTTGAGCAGTTGGAGGACGACGTCGGTCATGGCGTCGCCTCGTTTGCTTCGGACTGGGGGCGGCGTTGGAGCCCCTGCCCCGGTCGGGCCGACGTCACCGGCCCTTCGGGCTGCCCTGCGCTGCTCACGACAGGCGGGGTCTCGCAGAACTCGCTTCGCTCAAACAGCTGCGAGCCCTGATCCGCCTGCCGCTCCGCTGCTCGGCGGCGCCTCAACGGCCCGCCCGCGGCAGGGGCCCCAACGCCGTCGACACGCTCAGGGTCGTTCCTCCTCCGCTCGAGCCCGGTGTGCGGTGCGGGGTGGGCGCCCCCTCTGCGCCGCTGAGGAGCGCAGTTTTCCGCGGATAAGGGCTCGCCCTTGTTTGAGCGAAGCGAGTTTGGGCGAGACCCCGCGGAAAGCGAGCACCGGAAGGGAGCCCGGAGGGCCGGCGTAGTGGGGGCGTCCGCGCCGTACCGCATACCGGGCGTCTCCAACGAAGCAGCGAACAGGACATTCACGCCGCCACCCTCCTCAAGCTGCTCACGTCATCCACAGTCCCAAGATACGCCTCGACAACCCGCAAATCAGCCTGCACCTCACGCGGCGTGCCGGTCGCCAACACCTCGCCCATGTTCATGGCAAGCACACGGTCCGACACCTTCGACACCAAAGACATGTCGTGCTCCACCATCAGCACCGAAACACCCAGCTCATGCTGGATGTCCTGGATCCAGAACGCCATGTCCGCCGTCTCCTCGACGTTGAGCCCTGAAGAAGGCTCATCGAGCAGCAGCAGCTTCGGCTCAGTGCACAGCGCGCGCGCCAGCTCCACCACCTTGCGCACGCCGTAAGGCAAGCCGGCCACCATCGAATCGCGGTGATGCTGCAAGTCCAGCAGGTCGATCACCTGCTCCGCCTTTTCGCGTGCCGCAATCTCGGCACGCCGGGTGGCCGGCGTAAAGAAAACCTCGCTCCAGAAACCCGTCTGCCGATGCGTGTGGCGGCCTATCAGCAGGTTGTGCAAGACAGTCGCGTGCTCGAAGAGTTCGATGTTCTGGAAAGTGCGCGCAATGCCCAGCGCCGCAATCTCGTGCGGTGCCTGCTGCGTCAACGCCAGCGGGCCCGATGTCTCGCCATGCCATGTGATCTCGCCCATCGTCGGCGTGTAGATGCGGCTGATCAGGTTGAACACCGTCGTCTTGCCCGCGCCGTTCGGGCCGATCAGCGTGAACACCTCGCCGCGGCGCACATCGAAACTCACCTTGTTGACCGCAAGCACGCCGCCGAAGCGCACACTCAGGTCCTTGGCCGAAAGAAGGACGTCCGCGCTGCTCATCTCAGCCGGTCCGATTTGGTGAACGACTTCTGCCGCTTGAACAGGCCCTTGCGGTAGAACGGAAAGAGCTGCAGCCAGGTGCGGATCTTCAGCCAGCGCCCATACAGGCCCAACGGTTCGAACAGCACAAACGCGATCAGCACCAGGCCGTACACCAGCCCCTGCAGCCCCGGCGCCTGGCCGACAACGGCCGGCAGCCAGTCCTTGCCCATCGAGATCAGCTGCGGCATTGCAATCAAAAAGATCGCGCCCAGGAACGCACCGTGCACCGAGCCGAGTCCACCGATCACCACCATCAGCAGCAGATCGATCGACTGCAGGATGTTGAACTGGTCCGGCGAAATGAAGCTGAGCTTGTGCGCGTACAGCGCACCACCGAGCCCCGCGAGCGCGGCCGAAATCGCGAACGACATCGTCTTGTAGCGCGCCAGGTGAATGCCCATGCTCTGCGCCGAGATTTCCGAATCGCGAATGGCAACGAAGGCGCGCCCGGTCGGCGAGCGCAGCAGATTCAAAATGCCCAGCGTGCTGAGCACCGCCACCACCAGACACAGAAAGTAGAAGCCGTTGCCCGACCCGAGCGACCAGCCGAAGAGCTGCGGTGACTTCACATGCAGACCCGCGTTGCCGCCCGTCACGCTCTCCCAGCGCGCGAACACCTCTTCGACGATGAAGCCGAACGACAGCGTCGCAATACCCAGGTAGATGCCCTTCACGCGCAAGGCAGGCAATGCGACCACCACGCCCACCGCCGCCGACAGCGCTGCGGCCGCGAGAAGCGCAATCGGAAACGGCACGCCCATGTTGGTAAGCACGCCTTGCGTGTACGCACCCGCCCCGAGAAACGCCGCATGCCCGATGGAAAACTGCCCTGTAAAGCCGGCGAGCAACATCAAACCCAACCCGACGATGCCGTAGATCAGCACAAAGGTCAGCTGCGCGAGCCAGTACTCGTCGATGGCCCACGGCGCAACGATGAGGAAAGCCACGAGCAGGCCGTACCAGAACACATGGCCGCCGTGCCGCGCAAGGCGGACGTCCTGGTCGTAGCTGGTCTTGAAGATGAAGCGCATATCGAGCTAGACCTTCTTGCGCAGCTTCTCGCCGAACAACCCGTTCGGCTTGATCATCAGCATCAGCAGCACCACGATGTATGGCGCCGTGTCCTTGAAACCGTCGGGCAGGTAGAACCCGGCAAACGATTCGACGATGCCGATCACCAGCCCGCCGACGATGGCACCCGGCAGGCTGCCGAACCCGCCCACCACCGCGGCCGGGAAGGCCTTGAGCCCGATGAAGCCCATGTTCGCGTGCACGAAGGTAATGGGCGCGAGCAGCATGCCGGCAATGGCCGCCACCGCCGCCGCCAGCCCCCACACCAGCCCGTTGAGCCGCTTCACCGGAATGCCCATGTAGTAGGCCGCGAGCTGGTTCTGCGAAGAGGCCTGCATCGCAATGCCCAGCTTGCTGTAGCGGAACATCGCGAACAGCAACCCGCAGAGGATGGCGGTGGCAATGATGATGGCGAGCTGCTCCAGGTTGACCACCAGCTCGCCCACCTTCCAGATCTGGTCCTTGTAGGGAACGGCCAGCGTGTGCGTGTCGGTGCCGATGCCCGGCACCATGGTGATGAGCCCGCGCGCCACATACGCAATGCCGATGGTCAGCATCACGATGGAGAACTGCGGCTGCCCGAGGATGGGACGAATCACCACCAGCTCCAGCAGCACGCCGAAAGCCGCCATGGCCACCAGCGCCAGCACGGCCGCAAGCCAGAACGGCATGCCGAACAGCGACATGCCGGCAAAGGCACCGAAAGCGCCGAGCATCATCAGGTCGCCCTGCGCAAAGCTCACGGTTTCGGTGGCCTTGTAGATGAGCACGAAGCCCAGCGCGATCAACCCATAGATGCAGCCTTGCGCAATGCCCGACAGCAGGAGCTGAAGTATTTGCATGCGGCCTCTTTTGCGCTACTGCCTGTAGCCGCCGGCCGCATCGTGCAGCGCGAGGCGGCGCGAACCGGCGACGATGTCGCTCGGCTTGAGCCCATACACCTGCCGGATCGAATGGCTGAAGTGCGTCGAATCGGGGTATCCGGTGTCCAGCGCGATGTCGGTCAGTGTGCTGGTCTGGCGCACGTAGCGCAACAGGCTTCGCGCGCGCTTCCAGGCGCGGAAGGCACGAAACGCCGTGCCGGTCTCCTGTTTGAACAAGTGCAGGAAGCGCGAGAAGGACAGGTGCACCGAAGCCGCGCAGTCTTCGGCCGAAGTGGGCGCAGCCGGGTCGGCGTTGATGGCATCGATGACCTTGCGGATGCGCGGATCGAGTGCACGCGGCGCCAGGTCTTCGCCGAAGAACAGGCGATCGAACTCCAGCCCTTCGAAGCTCTGACGGCCCGACAGTGCGAGCAGGTGGGTGTGTACATCGCGCATGCGCTGCACGAAAGCGGGCGCATCGACCGGGCCGCAGTGCTGCATGAAACCAGGCAGGCGCGCGGGATCGACCGATTCCGATTCGACCAGCAGATTGAAGATGAGCGGGTGCGCGCTTTCAACGCGGTGCGGCACCTGCGGCGGCACCACGAACAGTTCGCCCGCCTGCCATGCACCTCCGCCGATGCGCAGGCGGTTGGGCGGTGCGCCGGCGGGCGACACATACACGCCATACCCGCCCATGGTGCGTTCGGCTGCGGCCCCGAGCAGCCCTGCATAGAACACGCGCTGGTGCGTGAGCCACATCAGGCGCTCTCCGCGCTGCCCGGCGCCGCTGCCTGGCAACGTCGTGTTCGATCGCTGCATGCTGTCTGTCTCCTGCATCGGGCCGCTGCCGGCCGATGGCCAGTGCTGCGTTGGCAGGATCGTAGCGGCGGGGGCTCGCTGCGCGGCATGCATTTGCGCGGGGACTTTCCCTAGGCTCATGCGAACGGCCGGCGCGTTCCGGCGTTCGGCGATGCTTCGGGTTGCGCGGCAGTGCGCTGGGCGCCTTCGAACAGGGCGCGGGCCTGGGGGTGCGGCATGGTGTCTCCGGTGGCCGGGCGGCGTTCGCCCGGTCCTGTGCACGATGCCTTCGAGCCCCCCGGCCCGGCTTGCGAAAACTGGCTGTGCTTGCTTACGGCCTACTTGCGCACGGGCCGGTCAGGCCTTGCGCGGCTTCACGCGCGAGGCAGCTTCCTTGGCATTGACCCGCGCCGTTTCCACATCGCCCGCATGTGCGAGCGCCACGCCCATGCGGCGCTTGGCAAAGCTCTCTGGCTTGCCGAACAGGCGGATGTCGCTGCCGGGCACCTGCAGCGCCTCGGCCACGCCGTCGAACGCAATGCCGGCCGCATCGATACCGCCGTAGATCACTGCGCTGGCACCCGGGCTCTTGAGCGACGTATCCACCGGCAGGCCGAGGATCGCGCGCGCATGCAGCTCGAACTCGTTCTGCCACTGGGTAGCCATGGTCACCATGCCGGTGTCGTGCGGACGCGGGCTCACTTCGCTGAACCAGACCTCGTCGCCCTTCACGAACAGCTCGACGCCGAAGAGGCCCTGGCCGCCGAGGTCAGCCGTGACGGCCTGCGCAATCTGCTGCGCCTTCTGCAGCGCGGCAGGTGCCATGGGGTGCGGCTGCCAGCTTTCGACATAGTCGCCGCTCACCTGCACATGGCCGATGGGTTCGCAGAACTGGGTCTGCACCGCGCCGGCGGCGTCCTTTGCGCGTACGGTGAGCAGCGTGATCTCGTAGTCGAAGTCGATGAAGCCTTCGACGATGACGCGGCCATGGCTCACTCGGCCGCCGGCCATGGCGTAGTCCCACGCCTTCTGCACGTCGGCCGGGCCGTCGATCTTGCTCTGGCCCTTGCCCGAACTGCTCATCACGGGCTTGACGATGCAGGGGTACCCAATGCCGGCGTCGATGGCGGCCTGCAGTTCGGCCAGCGAGTCGCAGAACTTGTAGGGGCTGGTGGGCACGCCCAGCGTCTCGGCGGCCAGGCGGCGGATGCCTTCGCGGTCCATCGTGAGGCGGGCGGCGCGGGCGGTGGGAATCACGCGCACCACGCCGGCGTCTTCGAGCTGCTGCAGCATCGGCGTGGCGATGGCCTCGATCTCGGGCACCACGAGCATGGGCTTCTCGGCCTCGATCAGCGCCTTGAGTTGTTCGGGGTCACTCATGGTGATGGTGCGCGCATGGTGCGCCACCTGCTGCCCGGGCGCGTTCTCGTAGCGGTCGACCGCAATGGTTTCGACGCCGAGGCGTTGCAGGGCGATCAGCACCTCCTTGCCGAGCTCGCCGGAGCCGAGCAGCATCACGCGGGTGGCCGAGGGGGAAAGAGGGGTGCCGAGGGTGGTCATGGTCGGGGTCGAAAAAGAGAAGAGAAAAAAAGCGATCGCCGCACTGTAAGCCACCCGGTGGCGGCCGTGTCACTCGCGGCAACAGCGGCCCGGCGGGGCTGCTTCACAATCGATCTCCTGCAGCGTGGCAGCCTTCGCGCCACGCGCCCCTTATCCCGTTCTTTCTTTATTCAAGGAGTTTTCTCATGACGATCCAGACCGTCGGCATCATCGGCGCCGGAACGATGGGCAATGGCATTGCGCAGGCCTGCGCGGTGGCCGGCGTCAATGTGGTGATGGTCGACATTGCCCAGGCGGCGGTCGACAAGGGCTTGGCCACTGTCTCGGGCAGCCTCGACCGCTTGATCAAGAAAGAAAAGCTCACGGCCGAGCAGAAGACCGCGGCGCTCGCGCTGATCAAGGGCTCGACCAACTATGACGACCTGAAGAGCGCGCAGCTCGTGATCGAAGCCGCCACCGAGAACCATGCGCTCAAGCTCAAGATCCTGAAGCAGGTCGACGACATGCTGGCACCCGAGGTGATCATTGCGTCGAACACCTCGTCGATTTCCATCACCCAGCTCGCGGCCGCCACCTCGCGCGCCGACCGCTTCATCGGCATGCACTTTTTCAACCCGGTGCCGATGATGGCGCTGGTGGAGCTGATCCGCGGCTATCTGACAAGCGACGCCACGCATGACGCGGTGAAGGCGCTGGCCGAGAAGCTGGGCAAGTCGCCCATCACGGTGAAGAACGCGCCGGGCTTCGTGGTCAACCGCATCCTGGTGCCGATGATCAACGAGGCCTTCTTCGTGCTGTCCGAAGGCATTGCCACCGCCGAAGACATCGACGCCGGCATGAAGCTGGGCTGCAACCAGCCCATCGGCCCGCTGGCGCTGGCTGACATGATCGGCCTGGATGTGTGCCTGGCCGTGATGGAGGTCTACCTCGAGCAGTTCGGCGATTCCAAGTACCGGCCGTGCCCGCTGCTGAAGGAAATGGTCGCGGCCGGCCAGCTGGGCCGCAAGACCGGGCGCGGCGTGTACACCTACTGAGCGCCCCGAAAGAACAACAAAGGAGACAAGCCATGACCGCCGCGCCCATCACCGCAACCACCCCACCCGCCGAAGGCTGCATCGACACGCAGGTCATCGACCATGTGCTGCTGATCGGCATCAACCGCCCCGCCAAGCGCAACGGCTGGACGCCGCCGATGTTCAGGCAGTTGGCCGAGGCCTACACCCGGCTGGACGACGACCCGGAGCTGCGCGTGGGCGTGCTGCATGCGTTCGGCGACCACTTCACGGCGGGCCTGGATCTGCCGGCGGTGACCGAATACATGAAGCGCGGCGAAAAGGCGGTTCCGCCGGGCTTGGTGGAGCCGCACGACTTCGGCCTGCCCGGCTACCGCCGCCGCACCAAGCCGATGGTGGTGGCGGTGAAGGGCATCTGCTTCACGGTCGGTATCGAGCTGATGCTGGGCGCCGACATCGTGGTGGCGGCCGACAACTGCCGCTTCTCGCAGATGGAAGTGCAGCGCGGCATCATGGCCACGGGCGGCGCCACGCTTCGCATGGCCGAGCGCGCGGGCGTGGGCAATGCCATGCTGCACCTGCTCACGGCCGACGAGTTCGACAGCGCCGAGGCTTATCGCCTCAACTTCGTGCAGAAAGTGGTGCCCGCCGGGCAGGAGCTCGACGCGGCGCTGGCCATTGCGCAGCGCATCGCGGCGCAGGCGCCGCTGGCCGTGGTGGCCACCCGGCTCAACGTGATCAAGGCCGTCGAGCAAGGGCCGCTCGCCGCCGTGTCGGAATTCATCGAAACACAGAAGCGCCTGTCGAACAGCGAAGATGCGGCTGAAGGCGTGCGTTCTTTTGTCGAGCGCAGGCCGGCACGCTTCAGCGGCCGTTGACGAGCAAGTTGAAGATGAATTCCACCGGAGCCACGATGCCCATGTCCTTTTTCCAACGCACGGCGCTCGTCGCCGCCTTCGCACTGCTCGCCGTGAACACCTCCTCGAATGCCCAGACGTCCGCGCCCGCCGCGCTTCCCGATCCGGCGGCCACCTCGGTCGAGGCCATGGGCTGGATGAAGGGCTTCCCGCCGCCGCCCGACAAGCTGATTACCTTCGACAACCCGGTCGGCGGCGTGTTTCCGCGCACGCGCTGGAGCTTTTCGCATGTGCGCGAAACCGTGCCCACGGCCAACGTGTGGCGCGGCAGCGGCACGCCCAGCCCGTTGCCGGCGGCGCCGCGCACCGACATCGAAGCCGTCACGTTCAAGCCCCTCGGGAGTACAGGCGAAACCGTGACCTTCGCGCAGATGATTCCGCGCACCTACACCGACGGCGTCCTGGTGATGCATCGCGGCCGTGTGGTCTACGAGAAGTACTTCGGCGCGCTCACGCCCGAGCGGCCGCACATCGCGATGTCGGTCACCAAGTCCTTCGTGGGCACGCTGGCGGCCATCCTCGCGGACGAAGGCAAGCTCGACCCTGCGGCACCGGTCACCAAATACCTGCCTGAACTGAAGGACACGGCGTACGGCGACGCCACGGTGCGCCAGGTGATGGACATGACCATCGGCGTTCGCTACTCCGAGAACTACGCAGACCCGAAGGCCGAGGTCTGGGACTATGCGCGCGCCGGCGGCATGCTGACCCAAGGCCCGAACTACACCGGCCCGAAGTCGTTCTACGAATTCCTCGCCACGCTGCAGAAGGAAGGCACGCATGACGCCGCGTTTGCCTACAAGACAGTCAACGCCGAAGTGCTCGCCTGGATCCTGCGCCGTGTCAGCAACCAGCCGCTCGGCGACTTGCTGAGCGAGAAGATCTGGCGCCGCATCGGGGCCGAGCAGGACGCCTATTTCATGGTCGACCGCATCGGCACAGAGTCAGGCGGCGGCGGGCTCAATACCGTGCTGCGCGACCTGGCGCGCTTCGGCGAAACCATGCGCAACGGCGGCCGGGCACCCGATGGGCAGCAGGCCATCCCGAAAGCCGTGGTCGAAGACATCCAGCGCGGTGGCGATGCGGCCAAGTTCGCCAAGGCGGGCTACACGCTGCTGCCGGGCTGGTCGTACCGCAACATGTGGTGGGTGTCGAACAACCCGCACGGCGCCTACATGGCGCGCGGCATCCACGGGCAGAGCATCTATGTCGATCCGAAGGCCGAGATGGTGATCGTGCGCTATGCCGCGCATCCGGTGGCGGGCAATGCCGGAAACGACCCGCTGACGCTGCCCGCATTCCACGCAGTCGCTGAAGCGCTCATGCGCCCCTGACTTCCAGACGCGCTCTACTCGCTGGCCCGTTCCCGGGCAATGACCAGCAGGCCGTCCATGATCAGGCTTTCGACGAGTTCGAAGTCTCCGTTCATGACGGGCGCCATCTTCCAGCCCGCGCCGCCGGTCATGTAGCAGGCGGGCTCGGCGCCGCAGTGCGAGCGCACGTGCTGCACCATGCGCTCCACCGCACCGGCAATGGCGTAGGTGCCGCCGCTGGTGAGCGCATCGCTGGTGTTGGTGGGAAATTCGCGCACCTCGCCCGTGGGCACGTGCAGCCCGGCCGTACCCGATTCGAGCGCCCGCAGCATGATGCCGTGGCCCGGCAGGATCAACCCGCCCAGGAACTTGCCGCTGGCGTCGATGGCCTCCACCGTGACGGCGGTGCCGATCATCACCACCACCATCGGCCGGGCGGGGCCGGTGCCGAGCATGCGATGGCGTGCGCCGATCATCGCCACCCAGCGGTCGGCGCCCAGCCGCGTCGGATGGTCGTAGCCATTGATGATGCCGGCCTCGGCCGCGCTCGCCACCACCCAGCGGGGCGCGCATTCGAAGCGTTCCTCGATTTGTTCCTCGGCGCGGCGGCGCACCGCATCGCCGGCCACCACGCAGCCCAGCATGGCGCCGGGCGCGGGCAGGTCGGCCCACGGACCTTCGGCAAGGCGCTCGATATGGTCGAGAAACTCCGCACCGTGCGCCTGCAGCGCGGCCCCCGGATGCGCGCCATCGTAGAGAGCCCATTTGAGGCGGGTGTTGCCGATGTCGATTGCGAGGAAGGGGGAAGCCATGGGCGGGATTATTGCGACTTTATGCCGCTTACCGTCGCTTGCACTTGCGGCAAGGGACTACGCGCCAGGGTCGCTTGCCGCCGTTACAGTCGCGATTCCCACCTACCACGGCAAAAGGAGTACCCCATGGGTTTGCTGAGTTTCATCAAGGAAGCAGGAGAAAAGCTGTTCGGCGGTTCGTCGGCCCAGGCTGCCGAGCCGGACGCGAACACCAAGGCCGCGGCTGCCATCAAGACCTACATCGAGACGCAGAATCTCGGGCTCACGGGCCTTGAGGTAACGTACACGGCTGCAACGGGGGTCGTGACGCTGGCAGGCCAGGCACCGTCGCAGGAAGCGAGCGAAAAGGCCGGGCTTGCCGCTGGCAACGTCGCCAACGTGACGAGTGTCGACAACAAGCTGGTCGCACCCGCCGCGCCGCCGGCGCAGTACCACGACGTGGTGAAGGGCGACACGCTCTCGGCCATTTCCAAAAAGTACTACGGCGACGCCAACAAGTACAACGCGATCTTCGAGGCGAACAAGCCGATGCTGAGCCACCCGGACAAGATCTATCCTGGGCAGAAGCTGCGCATTCCGGCGCTTTGAGCTGATTCAGCTCGCCGATGAAAAAGGCCCACTGGAGACGGTGGGCCTTTTGTTTTTTGTGCTGTTGTTCTTGGCGCTGCTGTTCAGGGCTGCTGTTCAGGGCGTGTGCAAAGGCCACCGGGTACTCCCCTCCGCGAATGTCCCCCGGGGCGGAGGAGGCCGCAGGCCGGGGGACATTCGCGGAGAAAGGTACCCCGTCGGCGGGTGCGCCGCCCTGATGCGCCCCCTCAAACCCAACCCAAACCCCGCGCCTAGTTCTGCTTCCAGGGCAACCCGCGCTTGCGCCAGCCGCCAAGCACCCCACGGTGCCCGTTGTCGTCCGGATTGCCTTCAAAGCCCTCGAGGATGTTGTACGCCTCCAGGCCCAGCTCTGTCGCGCGCCTGGCGGCGGCGATGGAGCGCACGCCGCTGCGGCACAGCAGCACCAGCTTCTTGTTGCCGTCCTCGCCCGCAGCTCTGATGCCGCCGTCGAAGGCCGGGTTGAGCGTCATGCCCGGCCACTGCTTCCAGGCGAGCGGCACGGCGCCCGGTACGTAGCCGACCCATTCGCGCTCGGCGTCGCTGCGCACGTCGACCAATACGGCCTCGCCGCTTGTCATCCACTCTGCGGCCTGCTCGGGCGTCACGTCGCCGGCATAGCCCTTTTCCCCAACGGGTTCAGTCATGTCTTTGAGTCCTTTTGATGGACGGGGCTCTCGACACAGGCAACAGCGCCTTTGCGCCGCCTCCGGAGGCCCCGCCGGATGATGGAATTTTTCACCAGTTCGTGAAAACCCTGTTTGTCGCATATTCCAGCGCGCCAAAGATGCGCATGGGCCTGCCGAACATAGCGCCAAGAAGGCGGGCAGGGTTTCTTCAGTCAGAACTTGTATGGAGCGAGACAACATGACAGAGAGCAAATCACCCCGCCGCCGCAATCTTCTCAAAGGTGCAGCTGTGGCCGCAGGCGCCATGTCGGCGCCCATGGTCAGCATGGCCCAGACCACTTCGCTGCGCTTTCAGAGCACCTGGCCGGCCAAGGACATCTTCCATGAGTACGCGCAAGACTTCGCAAAGAAGGTCAACGACATGGCGGGCAGCCGCCTGAAGATCGAAGTGCTGCCGGCGGGCTCCGTGGTGCCCGCCTTTCAGCTGCTCGACGCGGTCGCCAAGGGCACGCTCGACGGTGGCCACGGCGTGGTGGCCTATTGGTACGGCAAGAACTCGGCGCTCGCGCTCTGGGGGTCGGGCCCCGGCTACGGCATGGATGCCAACATGGTGCTGGCCTGGCACAACTACGGCGGCGGCAAGGCGCTGATCGAGGAAATCTACAAGAGCCTGAACCTGGACGTGGTCTCGTACCTCTACGGTCCCATGCCGACGCAGCCGCTGGGCTGGTTCAAGAAGCCGGTGGCCCGCGTGGAAGACATGAAGGGCCTGAAGTTCCGCACCGTGGGCTTGGCGGTCGACGTGTTCACCGACATGGGCACGGCCGTGAACCCGCTGCCGGGTGGCGAGATCGTGCCGGCGCTGGACCGCGGCCTCATCGATGCGGCCGAGTTCAACAACGCGTCGAGCGACCGCGTGCTGGGCTTCCCGGACGTGGCGAAGAACTGCATGCTGCAAAGCTTCCACCAGTCGGGCGAGCAGTTCGAGATCCTGTTCAACAAGGGCAAGCTCGCGGCGTTGCCGGCCGAACTGAAGTCGATCATCGACTACGCAGTGCAGGCGTCCAGCGCCGACATGAGCTGGAAGGCCATCCAGCGCAACTCGCAAGACTACATCGAGCTGAAGAAGGCCGGCATCAAGTTCTACAAGACGCCCGACGCCATCTTGCGCGCGCAGCTTGCGTCGTGGGACAAGACCATTGCCAAGAAGGCTGCCGAGAACCCGATGTTCAAGAAGGTACTCGACTCGCAAAAGGCTTTTGCCGAGCGCGCCGGCCAGTGGCACAACGACTACACGGTCGATTTCAAGATGGCCTACAACCACTACTTCGGCTCGCAAGCCAAGAAGTCCTGACGTCGATCCGTTGATGCGAGGGCACCCGGCGCGGTGCCCTCTTTTCGTGCCCGCCCATGCTGCGCCGGCCGCAGCGAGGAGTTCTTTTCGATGCAATCTTTCCTGTTGGCCGTCGATCGTTTCTCGACATGGATCGGCAAGACCTTCGCATGGTGCGCGCTGCTGCTCACGCTGCTGATCAGCTGGGAGGTGTTTTCGCGCTATGCGCTCAACCGCCCGCACGCCTGGGTGCTCGACGCGCAGATCATGCTGTACGGCGCCATGTTCATGACGGCCGGCGCGTACACGCTCTCCAAGAACGGCCATGTGCGCGGCGACGTGCTCTATGGCTTCTTCCGTCCCCGCACGCAGGCGCTGGTCGACCTGGTGCTGTACATCGTCTTCTTCCTGCCCGGCATCGTGGCGCTGACCTGGGCCGGGTGGATCTATGCAGGCGAATCGCTCGCCATTCGCGAGCAGACCTTCTCGGCCGAGCCGCTGCCGCTCTATCCGTTCAAGTACATCATTCCGCTCGCCGGTTTCACGCTGCTGTTGCAGGGGCTGGTCGAGATCATCCGCTGCGTGCAGTGCATCCAGAGCGGCGCGTGGCCTTCGCGCGAGCAGGACGTGGAAGAGGTCGACGTCGAGAAGCTCAAGGAGATGGTCAACGTCAAGGACGAAGACATTGCCGCGCTCGACCGCGTGGTGGCTTCCAACGAGGCCGCACGATGATCCGCCGCGAACTCTGGTTCGGCCTGTCGTTCATGGCGCTGATCGTGGGCGGCGCGGCCGCGGTGCTCGTGAGCGCCGACACCATCACCAACGGCCACCTGGGCCTGCTCATGCTCTCGCTGGTGGTGGTGGCCATCATGCTGGGCTTTCCGACCGCGTTCACGCTGATGGGCATGGGCATGCTCTTCACCTGGCTGGCTTACGACCGCGACTGGCACCGCACGCTCGACCTGATGGTGCAGGCCGCCTACAAGACCATGGCCAACGACGTGCTCATTGCGGTGCCGCTGTTCGTCTTCATGGGCTACCTGGTGGAGCGCGCCAATCTCATCGAGTCGCTGTTCAAGAGCCTGCACTTGGCGCTGGCACGGCTGCCGGGTGCACTGGCCGTGGCCACGCTGGTCACCTGCACCATCTTTGCCACCGCCACCGGCATCGTCGGCGCGGTGGTCACGCTGATGGGCCTGCTGGCCCTGCCTGCCATGCTGCGCGCCGGCTACAGCGTGCCGCTGGCCGCGGGTGCCATCACCGCCGGCGGGTGCCTGGGCATCCTGATTCCGCCCTCGGTGCTGCTGATCGTCTATGGCGCGACCGCAGGTGTCTCGGTGGTGCAGCTGTATGCGGGCGCATTCTTTCCGGGGCTGATGCTCGCCTCGCTCTATGTGGTGTACGTGATCATCATCGCGCGGCTCAAGCCCCAGTGGGCACCGCCGCTGTCGCAGGCGGAACGCGAGGTGCCGCTGCCGCCGCTGTCGCAGCGGCTGGCCGACAGCCCCGCTGCGCATGCGGTGATCGGGCTGCTGAAAGGCCGGCGCAACGCGGACGTGCCGTTTTCGCATGTGCTGCGGCAGCTTGGCATCGTCGCAATGCCCGGCCTTATCTTTCTGCTTTTTGCCGGCTTCAGCTACAAGGCCGTAACCACCGTCGAGGCACAGGCGCGCTACGAGATCGAGGAGATCGGCGCCACCCGCAGCGGCACCGCCGAAAGCACAGGCGGCGGGGGATTGCAGGAGCCGCCTTCCGCCGGTGGCCTCCAGCAGCCGCCGGCCGCCGGCGGTCTTCAGGAGCCCCCTTCCGCCGACACGCCTTCTTCGCCTGCGGCACCTTCCTCTTCAGGCCCGCTGGCCGAACCGCCCGGCGCAGCCGCACCAGCCGCACCAGCCGAGGCAACCGCGGCGCAGCCGCCCGCCGCAGGCACGGCCGCCGCAGCATCGGCGACAGAAGGCGCTTCGGTACGCCCCGCACCCACCTGGTGGTGGGTCACCTTTGCCGTCTTCGGCGCGATGGTCGCGCTGTTCTACCTGTTCCTGAGCTTTGCGCGGCTCGAGATCTTCAAGATGCTGCTGGCCTCGTTCTTTCCGCTGGTGCTGCTGATCCTGTCGGTGCTCGGCTCGATCGTGCTGGGCCTGGCAACGCCCACCGAGGCGGCGGCCATGGGTGCGCTCGGCGGCATGCTGCTGGCGGCGGCCTACCGGCGGCTGAACCTGTCGGTGCTGAAGGAATCGGTGTTTCTCACGGCCAAGACCTCGGCCATGGTGTGCTGGCTATTCGTGGGCTCGGCCATCTTCTCGGCGGCGTTCGCGCTGCTCGGCGGACAGGCGCTGGTGGAAGAGTGGGTGCTGGGCATGAACCTCACGAAGGTGCAGTTCCTGGTGCTGAGCCAGGTGATCATCTTCCTGCTGGGCTGGCCGCTGGAGTGGACCGAGATCATCGTGATCTTCATGCCCATCTTCATCCCGCTGCTGGACAACTTCGGTGTCGATCCGCTGTTCTTCGGCTTGCTGGTGGCGCTGAACCTGCAAACCGCGTTCCTGAGCCCGCCGGTGGCAATGGCGGCTTTCTACCTGAAGGGCGTGAGCCCGCCGCACGTGACGCTGAACCAGATTTTCCTGGGCATGCTGCCCTTCATGGGCATCCAGGTACTGGCCATCGTGCTGCTGTACATCTGGCCGCAGATCGGGCTCTGGCTGCCGCAGCTGTTGTACAAGTAAGCAGCAAGGATCAGCGGCGCCGCTCCACATAGGGGCGCGCCTGCAGCAGCACGACGCGGTCGCCCACGGTGGCCCATTCGATGTCCTGGTCGACGCCGCCGAACGCGCGCTTCACGGCCGCGCCCACGTTGGCCAGACGCACCACCAGTTCATCGGTGAGCACGGTGCGGCCGGCCTCCACAGGCACTTCCTTCACGCCGCCGTCCTTGTCCAGCTGCAGCGCCGTTTCTTCGGCCGAGCGGCTCAGCACCTGGACGGCCTTGGACCAGCTCGAATACATGACCTGCTCCGCCACGCGCTTGCCTTCGACCACGCGGATGCCGATGCCGCGCTTGGCCGAGATGTAGGTGGCATGCGGATGGCCGGCGTCGAACGGGTCGCGCGTGATCATCACGCCAGCATTGGCCGAATCGATGGCGGTCTGCACGAACACGCCCATCAGCACCGACTCGGCGCCAAAGCCCGCGGCGCTGCGCGCTTCCCACGCTTCGGGGTTGAAGACCGATGCCCACACCTTCTTTACCGCCAGTTCGAGTGCATCGCCAGTCTTGACGTTGGGCACCGTCGTGTAGAGCCCCGCGCCGCTGAAGCCGGGCAGGTCTTCCGAGTTGGACGAGCTGCGCACGAACACGCCGCCGCCGCCCAGCTGCGATTGCCATGCGGCGCGCCACGCCGCAGCAGTGGCCGCATCGACCGGCCACTGCACGATTTCTTCGCGAAGTTGCGCGAGCGCCTTCTGCCGGATCTGCGGGTCGCTTGCAAAACCTGGTTGCTGCTGCATTCGCGCGATGCGGTCGGCAAGACCGTTGGTGCGCATGAAGCGGTCATAGTGAGCAAACGGAATGCAGAAGCCGTCCGGCACCGTGGTCTGCGGAATGCGCGCAGCCAGCACCGCGCCGAGGTTGGCGGCCTTGGAGCCGCACTGCATGCTGTTGCGCGTGCGCAGTGAGGCAAGCGGCAGCAGGCGGGTTTCGCGCAGGTCGGGCCTTGCGGCTTTTGCGCCACCGGGCACCGCGCCGATGGCGGCGGTGCGCACATTGCGCGGCGGCAGCGCCGCGATCTCGTCGGGTGCAAGGCGGCGCAACTGGTAGCCAGAGGCCGCGACCTTCAGCGCCACCCACTGGCCTTCATGCTCGCGCAGCACGCCTTGCACCCGACGAGATCGCGGCGTGCCCGGTGGCGCAACTGGTAGCCAGAGGCCGCGACCTTCAGCGCCACCCACTGGCCTTCATGCTCGCGCAGCACGGCCGCGGCATCGCGCACATAGGCGTTGGGAATGCCCCAACCCTTGGCCAGCAGGTTGACGTGCGAAAGCGCCGTCGAAGGGCGCTCGGTCAGCACGCCGGCCACGGGCGGCAGATTGATCGGCACCTGGCGCAGCACCGCAATGTCGTCGGGCAGCAGCGCGTTCAACACGTTCGCACCCGAGGCCTCGTCGACGATGCGCACCCGGCCCGTGGCCGTGCCGAGGTTCATGGGCATGTAGGGCTGTTCGCGGATCAGCGCTTCCTGGCTGACAAAGTCGATGCCGGTTTCTTTTGCAACACGCTCGTGCAGCGTCGAATTGGTCTTGAACCTGACCGGTGCAAAGAAGCTGGCCTTCACCTGCGCATCGGCCTGCCGCAGCAGCGCGGGGGTGAGCTGGTCGCCCTCCCAGAACTCGTAGGTGAAGGCGCCGATGTTCTGCTGCCAGCTGAGCGTGCCGAACAGGAAGCGGCGGTCCGGCACAAGATAGTTGCGGTCGATCTCGCGCTTGCCCGCGCCGGGCGCAAGGCCGGTGTCGCGCACGAAGCGCACGTGGAGCTGGAAGCGCGGGGTGTCGATGTAGTAGGTGCGCACGGGCTTGGCGCGGCGGTCGACGGCGAAGAGCACGTGCGCCAGCTGCATCGGCGTGCCGGCGTCGTAGACACGCGCCAGGGCGTCGAAGTCGCCCCGGCTGCGAAGCGCGGCCAGCGACGCGGGCGCCGCCGGTCGCGAGGGCGCGGCTTCGGGCGCGGCCTTGTTGTTCTGCTGCTGGTAGTAAGAGGGCTTGCGCGCCAACTGAGCCTGGGCATCCGGGGCCGCGATGAAGACCGCCGCACCGAAGGCGAGCGCCGCCATCCCCCACGATTTGCTATGGTTCCGGTAGCGCACTTTGCCCGATGCACCTGGGTTGTTATGGTTTTTCATGCAGAGTCCCTCATTACAAGCGGTTGCCGAATGTGCGTGCGCTTCACCAAGCAGTGGGCATGCGCTGACAGCGGCAGCGGATTCTCGCGCGTTACATGTGCATCGCTTCAACTCGGTCCCGCGAACCAGAGACAAACCCATGAACCGCCCCGCCTTTTCTCTTCTTCACCGGCCGCTGCACCGATGGCTGCTCGGCCTTGCGCTGCTGTGCCTTGGCGCCGCCGCCAGCGCGCAGCAAGACCCGCCGGGCCGTGTGGCGCGCCTGAACCTGCAGCAAGGCACGGTGAGCTTCGCGCCGGCCGGCGAAGACAGCTGGTACGACGCTCAGCCCAACCGCCCCATCACCACCGGAGACCGCCTTTGGACCGACCGCGGTGCGCGCGCCGAAATCCACGTCGGCTCGGCGGCGTTGCGGATGGACGGTCAAACGCACGTCGAATTCTCCGAACTGGACGACGACACCGTGCGCATCACCGCGAACCAGGGCAACCTGCAATTGCGCGTGCGCGACGATCTTTCGGGCCAGCGTGTCGAGGTCGATACCGGCAACCTCGCGGTGGTGATCGACGCACCCGGCGAATACCGCATTGCGGCCGACCCGTCCGCCGGCACCACCTGGGTGGCCGTGGCCTCCGGCCGCGCGACGCTCCATGGTGAAAACGGCCAATCGCAAACACTGGGCGCGCGGCAGCAACTCACCGTGTCCGGCCGCGACCTTGCCGCGGTAAACAGCTTCCCGCCGCAGAACGGCAGCTTCGACACATGGGTGGCCGAGCGCAACCGCATCGAGGACCAGTCGGTTTCGGCACGCTACGTGTCGCGCGAGGTGGTCGGCTACCAACAGCTCGACAACTATGGCGATTGGCAGAACGACCCCTCCTACGGCGCCGTCTGGTTCCCGCGCAACGTGGACGCCGACTGGGCGCCCTACCGGGACGGCCAGTGGGTCAATGTCGCGCCCTGGGGCCTGACCTGGGTCGACGCCGCTCCCTGGGGCTTTGCGCCCTTCCACTACGGCCGCTGGGCCCGCGTGGGTCCGCGCTGGGCCTGGGTGCCGGGGCAGGCGACCGCACGGCCCGTGTATTCGCCCGCGCTGGTCGGCTTTGTGGGCGGCGGCGGCGGTGCGAATGCCACCTTGCAGATCGGCGACGGCCGCAGCGGCGTGGGCTGGTTCCCGCTCGCGCCCGGCGAGCAATGGCGGCCCGCCTATGGCGCGAGCCCGCGCTACATCGACCGGGTCAACCGCATGGCGGCCTACCGGAACCGCCAGGCCGAGATGCGCAACGACTTCTATGCCAACCAGCGGATGCCGGGCGCAGTGACCGTGGTGCCTGCTGACCGTTTCGGCCGCGGCCCCTTCGGCCGCCGCGACCTGGTGCGTTTGCCCGACGACCGCTTTGCGCGCGTGCCGGTGGCGCCGGCGCCGGGCATTCCGATGCATGGCTTTGGCGGCGGCTTCGGCCGGCCCGCCGCCATGCAGCCGCCGCCGCAGCTGCGGGCGCGCCAGCAGCAGGAGTTTCAATACGAGCAGGCGCGGCAAGTCCAGCAGATGCAGCAGGCCCAGAACATCCAGGCCATGCAGCAGCGCGCGGCGCAGCAGCAGGCGGCTCAGCAACAACAGCAGCAAATGGAATGGCAGCGGCAGCAAGGCCAGCGCCAGCAGCAGGATTGGCAGCAGCAGCGCGGCCATCAGAACCAAAACCAGTGGCAGCAACAACAGCAGCAGGTGCAGATCCAGCAGCAACAGCAACAGGCGCTCCGGCAACAGCAGGAGTTGCAGCAGCGTGCCGCCCAGGCGCAGGCCCAGCAGCAACAGATGCAACAGCAGCAGCAACGCGCTGCGCAGCAGGCGCTCGCCCAGCAGCAGATGATTCGCCAGCAGCAGGAGATGCAGCAGCGCGCCGCGCAAATGCAACAGCAGGCCCTGGCCCAGCAACAGGCCCAGCAGAACGCCATGCGCCAGGCCCAGGAAGCGCAGGTGCGCGCGATGCAGCAGCAACGCGGCATCGCTCCGCCGCCCCAGCCCCAGCAAGCCCAGCCCCAACCGGCACCTGGCCAGCGTGGCGGCGACGAACGGCGCCGGATGATGGCGTCTCCAGATTCGCAACGCTGAGGGCGAACGCGCGGCAGCGCATCACCCCGCGCAAGACCCGCACAACCCGGTGCTCCCCGCTGGCGGCTAAAGTCGCCCGCAAGGAGCACCGTTCACATGCGCACATTCGACTTCGACCTTTTCGTCATCGGCGGCGGCAGCGGCGGGGTACGGGCCGCGCGCATGGCGGCGCAGCACGGCGCGCGCGTGGGCCTGGCCGAAGCGGCGGACCTTGGCGGCACCTGCGTCAATGTGGGCTGCATTCCCAAAAAGCTCTACAGCTACGCAGCGGGCTATGCCGAATCGTTCGAAGAGGCGGCGGGCTACGGCTGGAACCTGCCGAAGGCGCCGAAGTTCGACTGGGCCCACCTCAAGGCCCAGCGCGCAAAAGAAATTGCGCGGCTCAATGGCGTGTACGCCTCGCTGCTGAAGAATTCGGGCGTCAAGCTGGTCACGGGCTGGGCGCAGCTGGTCGACGCCCACACGGTGCAAGTCGACGGCAAGCGCCACACCGCGCGCCACCTGCTCGTTGCCACCGGCGGCACGCCCTTCGTGCCTGACATTCCGGGTCGCGAGCACATTGCCACTTCGGATGCGATGTTCGACCTCGACCCCTTTCCCAAGCGCCTGCTGGTGGTGGGCGGCGGCTACATCGCCTGCGAATTCGCATCGATCTTCAACGGCCTGGGCTCCAAGGTAACGCAGTTGCATCGCCGCGCGCACCTGCTCACCGGTTTCGATGATGACGTGCGGCAGTTCGTCGCCAATGAAATGGGCAAGGCAGGCGTCGAAGTGCGGCTCAACGTCGAGGCTGCGTCGGTTGCGCGCGGGCCGCACGGCCTCGTGGTAACGCTTGCGCGCGGCCAGCAGCTCGAGGCCGACACGGTGCTCTTTGCCACCGGCCGGGTACCCAACACGCAGGGGCTGGGCCTGGAAGCCGCAGGCGTTGCGCTCGACGATCGCGGTGCGGTTGCGGTCGATGCGCAGTACCGCAGTTCGGTGCCCTCGATCTACGCGGTGGGCGACGTGTCCACCCGCGTGCAGCTCACGCCGGTGGCGCTTGCCGAGGCCATGGCCGTGGTCGATGCTTTGTTCGGCCAGGGCAAGCGCAAGCTCGACTACGAATTCATTCCGACCGCGGTGTTCACGCACCCGAACATCGGCACCTGCGGCTACACCGAGATCGACGCGCGCGCCAGGTTCGGAGACGTGACGGTGTTCTCGAGCGAGTTCAAGTCGCTGCGCCACACGCTCTCCGGCCGCAGCGAGCGCACCTTCATGAAGCTGGTGGTGCAGAAGTCGACCGACCGCGTGGTGGGCCTGCACATGGTCGGCGCCGATGCAGGCGAGGTGGTGCAGGGCTTTGCGGTAGCCATGCGCGCGGGCGCGACCAAGGCGCTGTTCGACAGCACCGTGGGCATCCATCCCACGGCGGCCGAAGAGTTCGTGACCATGCGCGAACCGATGCCCGGCTAGAGCCCAGACTTCTGCTGCTGCTTGCCTTCGAGCAGCTTCACAAGCACCAGCAGCACGCGGTTCGCCGGCGTGGGCACGCCGAGCGCTTCGCCGCGCCGCACGACAAAGCCGTTGAGGTGATCGATTTCGCTCGGCTTGCCGCGCGCAAGATCCTGGGCGGTCGACGAGTATTGCGAAGGCATCGTCTGCACGATGGCGCGCACGGCGGCACCGGTGTCTCCGGGAATGACGATGCCCCCCGCCTTGGCAACGGCAAGGCATTCGTCGACCACGTCGCGAATCACGTCGTCGACACCCTGGCCTTTTGCCAGCTCGCCGTACGGTAGCTGGGTAATGGCGGACAGCGCGTTGTAGGCGCAGTTCAGCACCAGCTTGGCCCAGAGCGAGCCGCGCACGTTATCTGAAATCTGCGTCGGCACGCCCGCGGCTGCGAGGTGCTGCGCCACCTGCTCGCAGGTGCGCGAAGGCGCAATCACCAGTTCGCCCCGGCCGTGGTGCTTCACGTGGCCCGGCCCGGCCATCTCGGTAGCCACGTAGACGACGGCGGCTGCCACCTCGTGGCGCGGCAGCACCGAGCGCACGCGCTCGTCGTTGTCGACGCCGTTCTGCAGCGTGAGCACCAGCGCATCGGCCGCAAGATGCGGTTCGATCTGGGCCGCGGCCAGCTCGGTGTCGGTGGACTTCACGCAGAACAGCACGAGGCCGGCGCCCTGCACTGCGCTGGCTTCGGTGCTCGCATCGAGCCGCACCTGTTCGTCGAACGCCTTGGTCTCCAGCCGCAGCCCCTTTGCGCGAACGGCGTCCACGTGCGGCGGCCTACCGATCAGCACCACCTCGTGGCCTGCGCGCGCCAGCATGGCACCGTAATAGCAGCCGACTGCACCGGCGCCCATCACTGCGACCTTCATTGCTTCACCTTTCGGGATGTTCGGGAGATCGCCCGAGGTTAATCGCTTCGCCCGCGCCTTTCTTGTCGAGGCTCTGCAGGCACGGGCATTGCACAATGCCGTCATGCCTCACATGCCCACTTTCGTTGCTCCCGCCCGCTTCAACGACGCCAACGCGGCGCTGGAGCAGGTCAAGTCCATCTACCAGGGCGGCCTCGCGCACCTGAGGGAATCGATGCTGCGCTTTGTCGCCGGCGAAGCACTGCCCGGCCGGGTGCGCGCCTGCTACCCCTTTGTGCGGGTGCACACCCACACAGTGTCGCGCCACACGCCGCCCGCCAACGCCGGTTTGAGCTACGGCTTTGTCGCAGGGCCGGGCCGCTACGAAACCACGCTGACGCGGCCCGATCTTTTTTCGCGCTACTACCTGGACCAGTTCCGGCTGCTGCTCGAAAACCACCAGGTCGAAATCGAGGTGGGCACCAGCACGCAGCCGATCCCGATCCATTTCTCGTTCGCTGAAAACGACCACATCGAAGGCACCATGAGCGACGAGCGGCGTGCCCTGATGCGCGACGTGTTCGACCTGCCCGACCTGGGCGTGATGGACGACGGCATTGCCAACGGCACCTACGAAGCGCAGGCCGGCGAGGCGCAGCCGCTGTCGCTCTTTACGGCGGCGCGGGTCGACTATTCGCTGCACCGCCTGCGGCACTACACCGGCACTGCGCCCGAGTGGTTCCAGAACTTCGTGCTGTTTACCAACTACCAGTTCTACATCGACGAGTTCGTGCGCCTCGGCCACGAGGCCATGGCCGACGAGAAGAGCGAATACATCGCCTTCATCGAGCCCGGCAACGTGATCACGCGCCGCCGCGGCTTGCCCGCGGGCGCGAGCACCAACTTTGGCGCCTTGCTCGACGGCAGCCAGGGCACCGCGCCCCCGCGCCTGCCGCAGATGCCGGCCTACCACCTGGTGCGCGAAGACTGCAGCGGCATCAGCATGGTGAACATCGGCGTGGGGCCCGCCAACGCCAAGACCATTACCGACCACATTGCCGTGCTGCGCCCCCATGCCTGGATGATGCTGGGCCACTGCGCGGGCCTGCGCAACGCGCAGCAGCTCGGCGACTACGTGCTGGCCCACGCCTACGTGCGCGAGGACCACGTGCTCGACGAAGAACTGCCGCTGTGGGTGCCGATTCCGGCGCTGTCCGAAATCCAGCTCGCGCTGGAGAAAGCGGTGGCCGACGTCACGCGCTACACCGGCCCCGACCTGAAGAAGATCATGCGCACCGGCACAGTGGCGAGCACCGACAACCGCAACTGGGAGCTGCTGCCGGGCAACCAGCCGCAGCGCCGCTTCAGCCAGAGCCGGGCGGTGGCACTGGACATGGAAAGCGCCACCATTGCCGCCAACGGCTTCCGGTTCCGGGTGCCGTACGGCACTTTGTTGTGCGTGAGCGACAAACCGCTGCACGGCGAAATCAAGCTGCCGGGCATGGCCAACCACTTCTATCGCGAGCGGGTGGAGCAGCACCTTCGCATCGGTATGCGGGCCATCGACATCCTTCGCGAGCAGGGTTCGACAAGGCTGCACAGCCGCAAGCTCCGGAGCTTCGCGGAGGTCGCTTTTCAGTAATATTTAACACTTATTAGGGTTTACACCTAGATTGACAGGTAGGTGACAGACTCATTTCGCGGACATCATTGGTTACTTGTGCCAACAACTGGAAACGAAATGCCTAGTTCGTCGCCTGCGAGCCTTTCTCGCCGCAACTTCAATGCATGGATGGCGAGCGCAGCCGCGGTCGCGGGCGCCGGCCAGGCCGCGCTCTGGTCCCGCCCCGCGGGCGCCGCCGAACCGCAGCTCATTTCCAAGCTGCGCATCGTCATTCCGGCCAACGAAGGCGGCGGCTGGGACCAGACCGGCCGCGCACTCGGCGCCGCGCTGGTCGCCTCCGGCGCCGCGGGCGAGGTTGTCTACGAAAACATCGGCGGCAAGGGCGGCACGATCGGCCTGGCCAAGTACGTCGAGAAATACGATGCCGACCCCGACACCCTGCTGATGAGCGGCATGGTCATGGTCGGCGCGGTGGCGCTGCAGAAGCCGCCTGTCACCATGGCGCAGGTCGCGCCCGTCGCGCGCCTCACCAGCGACTACGAAGTGGTGGCGGTCAAGGCCGATTCGCCCATCAAGACGCCCAAGGACCTGATCGCCCAACTGCGCGCCGATGCGGCCAAGACTGTCATCGCCGGCGGTTCTGCGGGCGGCGTGGACCACATGTACGCCGGCATGCTGGCGCGCGTGGCCGGCAACACCGCGGGCCTGGTCTACCAGCCGTATCCGGGCGGCGCGCAGGTGGTCGAGGCGCTGGTCACGGGCAAGGCGGTGGCGGGCATCTCGGGCTTCAGCGAATTCAGCGAAAGCCTCGCGAGCGGCAAGCTGCGAGCCATCGGCGTTTCGTCGAAGCGGCCGTTCCTCGGCATTCCGTCAGTGCGCGAGCAGGGTGTCGACGCCGACTTGGCCAACTGGCGCGGCGTGCTCACCGGCAAGAAAGTGCCCGCCGACCGCAAGGCCGTGCTGCTGGAAGCCGTGCACCGCGCCACCACCGCCGATGTGTGGAACAAGACCATCAAGCGCAACAACTGGGATTCGTTCTGGATGGCCGGCAAGGATTTCGAGAGCTTCCTCGAGCTCGACCTGGCCATGGCCGGCCCGATGATCTATCTGCTCAAGCTGAAGGCCTGAGCGGCGCCTCGGGCAAAGAGTTCAGGCAAAGAGCTCCGGCAGTTCGCGCAGCGCCTTGGGCGTGAGCGCCAGTTCGCGGCTGTCGAGCGCCTGGCGCACCCAGCCGCGGCGCAGCGACAACTGGAGCCACGCCGCGCCGAGCGCACCGCCCAGATGCGGGCGGCGCTCGCTCCAATCGAGGCAGGCGCAGGCAAAGCGCCGGCGCGAGCGGCGCACCGCATCGATCTCGACACCCAGGCTCTCCAGCGCCACCGCACCTTGAGGCGTGAGTTCGTAAGAACCGCTCTGCAGCCCGCTGAGCCAGCCCTGCGCATGCAACCGGTCATGCAGCGCAACGCCGGCCGTGCCGGCCATGTGGTCGTAGCAGGTGCGCGCGGTGCGCAGCCGGCTCGGCGTGCTCGGCTCGAACGCAGCCGTGCGCGGCGTGCCCGCCACGACCATCAGGCTTTCGAGTGCGGCGGCCACGTTGCCGTCGGCCAGGCGAAAGTAGCGGTGCTTGCCTTGCACCAGCAGTTCGACCAGCCGCTCGTCCTTCAGCCGCGCCAGGTGCGCGCTGGCGGTGGATGCGGCCACTTCGGCCACTGCCGCGAGCTCGGTCGCGGTGCGCGCGTGGCCGTCCATCAGGCAGCTCAGCATGCGTGCGCGCGCGGGTTCGGCAATGGCGCCGGCCAGGCGTGCCAGCTGGACGTCCGCATTTGCGGACATGGCTCCGCGGGGCGGTGAAGGAGTGTTCATCCTGCCATCGTAAAGCGCCGCTGCATCCGACACTTCGCTCATGGGCGAAGTGTGCCGGCCGCTTCGGTTGCACACTGCGCGGCATGAATCCAAGCTTCTCTTCTTCCTTCGGCATGCCCGCCGATCCGGTCGCGGCCGTCACGCATGCCGACCCCTATCCCTTCTACGAAACCCTGCGTGCCGGGCCGCCGCTCGCGTGGAACGAAAACCTCCGCCTCTGGGTTGCGAGCCGCGCCGACGTTATAGAAGCACTGCTGCTTTCGCCAGGCGCCTTGCGGGTCCGGCCGGTTGCAGAACCGGTGCCGCGCGAGATTGCCGGCAGCCCCGCGGGCGAGGTGTTCGGCCACCTAGTGCGAATGAACGACGGCCCGGCGCACACGGCGCACAAGCCGGCACTGCAGCGCGCACTGGCCGGAATGGATCTGAACGCCGCGCATGCCGATGCGCTGCAGGTTGCGCGGCTCGTGCCCGAGGAGCCCCTGTCGGATGCCTTGTTTGCCATGCCCATCCAGGCAGTGGCCCACCTGCTCGGCTTTGCCTCCGAAACGCTGCCGCAAGTCACCGTTTGGATGCGTGACTTTGTCGCGTGCCTTTCGCCGCTGTCGACCGAGGCGCAATTGCAGCGCGCCAGCGGCGCAGCCGATGCATTGATGACGCGATTCGAAGCCTTGGCTGCAATCGCGCCACCGCGGCACGGCACGCTGCTGGCGGCTGTGCTTTCGGAAGGCGCAGCGGGTTCGCCGCCTTCGCGAGCGTTGCTTGCCAACCTGGTCGGCCTGCTGTCGCAGACCTGCGATGCAACGGCCGGGCTGCTGGGCAACAGCCTTGTCGTGCTGATGCGCGAGCCCGACCTGCGCGCTGCCGCACGCACGCAAGGCGGCTTGCATGCCATCGTGGAGGAAACGGCGCGACACGACCCCGCGGTGCAGAACACGCGGCGCTTCGTGGCGGAGCCCGTCACTATGGCGGGCGTGCAGTTGGGTGCAGGCGAGGCGGTGCTGCTGGTTCTGGCTTCGGCCAACAGGGACCCCGAATTCAACGCCGAGCCCGACCGCTTCATGCCCATTCGCACGCGGCGGCGCATGCTGGGCTTCGGACACGGAGTGCACGCCTGCCCCGGCCAGGCGCTGGCCTGCACCCTCGCGGCCGCCGGGCTCGAGGCACTGCTCGCGCGAGGCCTCGACCTGGACGCCCTGCGAGAGCGCGGCTGGCACTACAGGCCTTCGGCCAACGCCCGCATTCCGGTCTTCGCCTGAAGCCTGGCTTCAGCCTACCCAACGGCCCGTGCGGGCCAGGTGCGGCGACAGTTCGGCGCCGCCCCAGCGCAGCGGCAGCGCGCCCCGACGCCGCAGCACTTGCTCGACACGCAGGCGCAGCAGACGTTCGGCGCCTTCGAAAGCAGCGACCTCGGGGCCGTCCCACACGATTTCCGCAGTGGCCGACACATGCAGCAGGTCGCCGTTCTCGAAATCGATGAACAGCAGCCCCGCGCGCGGATGAACCGACAGGTTGCCCAGCGTGTTGAAGAAGCGGTTGCCGGTGAAGTCGGGCACGGTGAGCACGCCGTCTTCGCCGACCCGCACGAAGCCCGGCAGCCCGCCGCGGTGCGATACGTCCACACCCTGCGCAGCCGGATCGGCTTCGTCGCCAGCAGCCGCATGCTGCGGCAATGCCGATGCGATGAAGAAGGTGTCGGCGCGCCCGATGAGCGCGCGCGCCGCATCGTCGAGGCCGTCGAGCCGCTCTGCCGGCGCGTCCGTCAGACCCGCCGCAAACAACGGCTCGCGCGCCTGGATGTACTTGGGGCAATTGCCGAAGCTCTGCTGCACCTCCACCGTGAAGCCCGTGGCATCGATTGCCTCGACATTGCCATTCATGCGATTGCGCCGGCGTGTGTGCGGCTGTATGCCGAGCAGGCCGAGCGATGCACCTTGTGCCAGCTGTGCCGCCAGCGGATCGTCCGCCGTGGGCAGCGCATCGATGCGCAAATGCGTCGGGTCCGGAGAATGCGCAAAGCCCGGCGGAGCCGCCAGCACGCTGGCCCAGGGCTGCAGCTGCGCATCCATGCTGCCGACGACGAGGAACGGCAGTTGCGCGAAGAACTCGCGATGCTGGTCGGGCATGAAGTCGCGAATCACGCGCGAACCGGCCGCGGCCATGACCTCGCGCGAACCCGCCAGCGTTTGCAACGCGCGTTCGCCTGCGTGGAACGGTGCGGCAATCATGCGGCCGCCGCAAGCCCGATGGGCGTACGCACCATGGGCACGAAGCCTGGCAACGCCTCGATGCGTTCGAGCCAGCCGCGCAACTGCGGATACGGCTCGAGCGACACGCTGCCCTCCGGCGCATGCGCCACATAGGCATAGTTGGAAAGGTCCGCCAGCGTGACCGACGGGCCCGCAAGAAAAGCCTCGCGCTGCAGGTGCGTCTCCATGACCGACAGCAGCAGGTGCGAGCGCGACACCGTTTCGGCCGGGTCCACCGGCAGCCCGAACAGCGCCACCACGCGTGCTGCCGCCGGGCCGTACGCCAGCGGCCCCGCCGCCACCGAGAACCACCGCTGCACGCGCGCCGCACCCACCGGATCGCGCGGCATCCACCGGGCCGGATCGGCGGCATAGCGCTCGTTCAGGTACACCAGGATCGCATTTGAATCGGCCAGCGTGACATCGCCGTCTTCAATGACCGGAACCTGGCCGAAGGGATTGCGCGCGAGGAATTCCGGCGTGCGCGTGGCCTTCTTGCGAAGGTCGAGCTCGATGAACTCGGCGGGTAGCCCTAGCAGCGAGAGAAAAAGCCGCACGCGGTGCACGTGGCCCGAGATCGGCGTGCCATAGAGCTTGATGGGCTGCGCGGGAAGGCGGGCGGCTGCGGTGCTTGCGTGCATGTGAATTCCTCGAAGGGCTGTGGGATGGCAGTATTCTTTTCTAATCCGATAAATGAATGAATAGCCTTTGGCGGATTTCACTGCTGCGTTTTTCGGTTTAATAATCCCGCCATGGACCGCTTCAAAGCCATGCAGACCTTCGTGGAGATTGCCGAACAGGGCAGCCTCACCCGCGCCGCCGAATCGCTGGGCAGCTCGCTGCCCGCCGTGGTCCGCTCGCTCGCGGCACTGGAGGCGCACCTGGGCGTGCGGCTTTTTCACCGCACCACGCGCCGCCTGTCGCTCACCGAGGAGGGCCGCCATTACCTGGCCAGTGCACGCGAGGTGCTGCTCGCGGCCGACGCGGCCGACCTCGCGCTCAAGGCCGAAGCCCACGAGCCGGCAGGCCAGCTCACCATTACCGCCCCCGTGCTCTTCGGCCACATGTACGTGGGGCCCGCCATAACGCGCTTCATGAAGCGCTACGACAAGGTGCGCTGCAGCGTGCTGCTGTACGACCGCACGGTGAACCTGCTGGAAGAAAACATCGACATCGGCATTCGCATCAGCCCGCTGCAGGATTCGTCGCTGGTGGCCCAGACGCTCGGCACCATCCGGCGCGTGGTGGCGGCCAGTCCCGACTTTCTTGCGCAGCACGGCACGCCGCGGCATCCGCGCGACCTGGCCGGCGCTCCGTGCGTGCGCGGCCGCATCGACGCACCGCCCCAATGGCAGTTTCACGAAGGCGGCAAGACCGTGAGCGTGACGCCGAGCAACCGCCTGGAGTTCAACCACCTCGCGCCCGCCGTGGAGGCTTGTGCGGCGGGCATGGGCTTTGGCACCTTCTTTTCTTACCAGGTGCTGCCGTATGTGGCGCAAGGGCGGCTGAAGCTGGTGCTCGAAGACTACGAACCGCCACCTCGGCCGGTGAGCGTGATCTACCCCAGCGCGCGCCTGCTGCCGGCCCGAACACGGGCTTTCATCGACTGGATGAAGACCGAGTTCAGCGGCATGCGGATGTAGGACGCGGCGCCGGTTGCTCCGAACTCGGCGGGGCTGTCCATCGGATGAACCGATGGCGGCAGGTTTCGCGTGCCTGGGCCAGAATGGCCGGCGTGCAATCTTCCTCTTCCACCCCCCTCTTCCACGCCAGCCATCTCCTCAAGCGCTATGGCAGCACCACGGTCGTCGACGATCTGTCGTTCGAGATCGCGCCCGGCGAATGCCTTGGCGTGATCGGCCCGAACGGCGCAGGCAAGACCACCACCATTCGCATGTGCCTGGGCCTGACCACGCCCGACGGCGGCGAGATCTCCGCGCTGGGCTTGCAGATGCCGCGCGATGCGCTGGCCATCAAGGCGCAGCTTGGCGTGGTCTCGCAGTTCGACACGCTCGACCCTGACTTCAGCTGCGCCGAGAACCTGGTGGTGTACGGCCGCTACTTCGGTTTCAGCAAGGCGCAGGTGCGCGAGCGCGTGCCGCAGCTGCTGGAGTTTGCGGCGCTTTCGCACAAGGCAGATGCGAAACCGGGCGAACTGTCGGGCGGCATGCGGCGGCGCCTTTCGCTCGCGCGTTCGCTGGTGAACGACCCGAAGCTGCTGCTGCTCGACGAGCCCACCACCGGGCTCGACCCGCAGGCCCGCCACCTGATGTGGGAGCGGCTGCAGGTGCTGCTGCAGCAGGGCAAGTCGATCCTGCTGACCACGCACTTCATGGACGAGGCCGAGCGCCTGTGCTCCCGCCTGCTGGTGCTCGACCATGGCCGCAAGATTGCCGAAGGACGGCCGCGCGACCTGATTGCCGAGCACCTGGAGCCCGACGTGGTCGAGGTGTATGGCAACGGCGCCCTCTCGCTCGCCGAGTCGCCCGAGCTCAAGGCCCTGGCGGCGCGTGTGGAGGTGAGCGGCGAGACCGTGTTCTTCTACACGCAGGACGCGCGCCGCCTGCTCGATGCGCTGGCGCACCACGGCCGGCTGCGCACCTTTCACCGGCCGGCGAACCTCGAAGACCTTTTTCTCAAGCTCACCGGACGGCAGATTCGCGAGGACGGCTAGCCAATGAACGACATGACGACGACAACGACAGCAGCCGCTCCCCCGGCACCATCCGTATGGCGTGCCCCCGAACTCTCGCTGCGCTGGTGGCCTGTGTTTTTGCGCAACCTGCTCGTGTGGCGCAAGCTCGCGATACCGAGCCTCATCGGCAACATTGCCGAGCCCTTGATCTGGCTCGTGGCTTTCGGCTACGGCATGGGAGCGCTGGTGGGGCAGGTGTCGGTGGATGGCGTGAAGGTGCCGTACATCCTCTTCCTGGCCAGCGGGTCGATCTGCATGAGCGCAATGAACGCCGCGAGCTTCGAGGCGCTGTACTCGGCCTTTTCTCGCATGCATGTGCAGAAGACTTGGGACGGCATCATGAACGCGCCGGTGGGGCTCGACGACATCGTGCTGGCCGAGATGCTGTGGGCTGCATTCAAGTCGATCTTTACGGTGACCGCGATCCTGTTCGTGATGCTCGGGCTGGGGATCAGCCACAGCCCCAAGCTCATCGTTGCGTGGATGGTGCTGATGGGCGCGGGGATCACGTTTTCGTCGATTGCGCTGATCTTCAATGCACTGGCGAAGGGGTATGACTTTTTTACCTATTACTTCACGCTGTTCATGACGCCGATGATGTTCTTGAGTGGGGTGTTCTTTCCTTTGGAGCAGTTGCCTTCTGCCGTGCGTGCTGTGGCGGCTTGGCTGCCGTTGACCAATGCGGTGGCTTTGGTGAGGCCTCTTTTTATGGATCAGTGGCCTGTGGGGTGGTGGCGGCATGCATTGGTGTTGACTGTTTATGCGGTTGCTGCGTTTTGGGTGGCGTTGGGGTTGACTCGGAAGAGGTTCCGGGCTTAACGGGGCTTGGTTTGTTTTCCGAGGCCGGGTGTCGCCCCGGCGGGCGACTCACTTTCTTTGCTTCGCCAATCGGTTTCCAAGCCCCTCTGTATGCGCCGAGGAGCGGAGGGTTTCGCGGATCAGGGCTCGCAGCTGTCTGAGCGAAGCGAGTTCTGCGAGACCCCGCGAAACGGATCAGGGCTCGCAGCTGTCTGAGCGAAGCGAGTTCTGCGAGACCCCGCGAAACACGAGCACCGCAGGTTGCCCGCAGCGCAGCGGAGGGTCGCAGACAGTGGGGTCGCCTTTTCTTTGCTTACTTTCTTTTGGCGAAGCAAAAGAAAGTGAGTTTGCTTACTTTCTTTGGCGAAGCAAAGAAAGTGAGTCGCCCGCCGGGGCGACACCCGGCCTCGGAAAACAAACCAAGCCCACTATCGGCAGGCAAACCGACGCCCTTTACCAGTCCTCTTTCACTGCGAGCACCACGTCCCTGCCTGCGGCAGCCCGTCCCGCCAGCCACGCGGTGACGGTGCCAGCCACCACCACCGCCCCGCAAAGCACCAACAGCCTCCCCCAAGGCACCAGCAAATCCATACTCCAGTGAAAGCTCTGCGGATTCACCACCTTCACCAGCACCACCGAAACCGCCAACCCCAGCAAGAGGCCAGCAACTGCACCAATGGCCGTCCATGCCGCACCTTCACCCGCCACCACCGCCAGCACCTGCCGCCGCGTGAACCCCAGGTGCGCGAGCAGCCCGAACTCCTTGCGCCTTGCCAGCACCTGCGCGCTGAAGCTCGCCGCAATGCCGAAGAGTCCGATGGCAATCGCCACGGCCTGGAGCCAGTAGGTCACCGCAAAGCTGCGATCGAAGATGCGCAGCGAGGTTGCGCGGATCTGCCCGACCGATGAAATCTCGATGCTGGAATCGGACCCGTCGATGCCGCTCGGCCGGCGTGCCGCCAGTTCGCGAATTGCAGCCTGAACCGCGCCTTCCGATGCACCCGGTGCGAGCCACAGCGACACGTCGCTCACCTCGCGCTCGCCCGTCAGCCGTTCGAAGTCGCGCGCGTCCATGGTGATGGCGCCGAACTGCCGCGCGTAGTCGCGCCACACGCCTGCCACGAAGAACGCAGCCGGCGCGGCCCCGCTGGCGGTGCCCAACGCGTTCGACATCGGCGCAAACACGGTGCCCGGCTTCGCGCCGTACAGCTCTACCATCGGCTCGCTCACGTAGATGCCGATCTGCCCGGCCGGCACCGGCAGCGCGGCGCCTACCAGCGGCAGCGCCTGCGAAGCACCACCTTCGAGGGTTCGCGCGATCAGCGTGACGGCGGGTTGCGCGGGGTCCAACTGCAGCGATCGGGTGCGCAGCGTGCCAGTGCGCTCCACGCCCGGCAAGTGCGCCAGCGCCTGCACGAACGCCGGAGAAAAAGTGGCGGTATCGCTGCTGCTCTGCGTGCCCGAATTGGCAGAGCGGCCGCTCGACGTGGCACGCAGATAGAGATCTGCCGGCAGCACCACGTCGAGCCAGCGCGTCACCGAATCGCGAAAGCTCGCGACCATGACCGTGAGCGCGACCGCAAGGCTCAGGCTGGCGACCACGCCGCTGACGGCCACCGCCGCCGTGCCGCGCATGCGCCGTGCGCGCTCGATGGCCAGCATCGGCAGCACGCGTTGCGCAAACGCGGGTGCAATGCGGTCGTACAGCAGCGCAATAAGCCAGGGCAATGCAGTGATGCCGCCCACCAGAAGGCAACCGACCGAGAGATATGCCGCCACCGGAATGCCGCCGACAGCCGGCATGTTGGCCAATGCCGCGCTTGCGGCAATAAGGCCGAGCGCCAGCCAATGGCTCTTGCTTTGGACCGGCGCCGCGCCCAGGCCCTTGAGCGTTTGCGCCTCGGGCAGGGCCTGCGCCGCACGGGCGGGCCACCAGCCGCCCACCAGCGCCGCAAGTACACCCAGCCCGCCGTACAGCAAAGCCGAGCCGCTGCTCCAGTGCAGCGTGGGCGCCACGCCCTGAAAGTAGCCGCCGCCCAGGTCGCCGCCCAGCACCCGCAGCGCAAGGGCCGCGAGCGCGGTGCCCAATGCCAGGCCGGCGGCGCTACCTATCAGGCCAAGCACCAGCGACTCCGCCAGCACAAGGCGCAGCCGCTCGCGCGGCGTGAGGCCCAGCACGCCAAGCAAAGCGAATTGCTGTGCGCGCTTGGCAACGCTGAGCGCCAGCACCGAGAACACCAGGAACGCGCCGGTAAAAAGCGCCACCAGCGCAAGCACCGTCAGGTTGACGCGGTAGGCACGCGAGAGATTGCTCACGCGCTCGGCCGCGTCGCCGGGCTCGGCAAACTGCAGGCCGGCGGGCCAGCCCGACGACTTCTGCAACGAGGCGATGAGAGCCACACGGTCTGTGCCTGGAGCAAGCCTCAAGTCGACGCGGCTGAGCTGGCCGATTCTGTCGAACAGGTCTTGTGCAGCGCCGATATCCATCACCGCGAGCGCGGAGCCGGTGGCCGCCACATGGCCCGCCACTTCGAGCCGCTGCCAGCCGCCGCCGCTTCGCAACTGCACTGTTTCGCCGCCGCCTTCGGCCGCTTGTGCAGGCAGGCCCAGCACATTGCGCGCAGCGGCATTCACAAACACGTGGCCGGGCGCCAGCATTGCAAAGCGGTCGGCATTCTTGTGGGGCTGCGGCATCAACGCCGGCGCAATGGCGGGCAGTGTCAGCGCGTCGACCCCGATCACCCGCATCGGCACCTGCCGTTCATCAACCAGCGCGAAGCCCTGGAACTCGAGCACCGCGCTTGCCAAGGCCACCTGCGGATGCCGGGCAAGCTGCGCGAACACCGCTTCGTCGAAGCTGCCTTGAACCGCGCGCACCTCGAGGTCCGGCTGGCCGTTGACAGACCTCACGGCGCTGGAGAACTCGTCGAGGGCGGAGGCGTTGATGAGCTGCACCGAGAACGCAAGCGCCACGCCCAGCATCACGGCCAATACCGCTGCGGCATTGCGCCAGGGGTGGTGGCGCAGTTCCTGCCAGGAAAAGGTGGTGAGCAAGGCACGCATGCCGCCATTGTGGCCTTTGCCGCAATAGTCGAGTCACTGCCATCTCAACCGGCGCTCTGCATCCGAAAGAGGATGTTTGTCGTCGCGTCCTGCGCACAAGAGCGAAGCTTGTAATCAGCGCGCTAGTTCGAAAAGCTGCTGTGCCATCTCGTGGATCTCATCGCGCATCGCGAGTTGTTCAAGCCAATTCATCGGAATGCCGTGGATGCCGTAGAAGGCGCCTGCGAGTTGACCGCAGATAGCAGCGGTCGTGTCGGCATCATCCCCGAGGTTGGTCGCTGTGAGCACGGCTTCCTCGAACGAATTCGTGTGCGCGAAGCACCAGAGCGCCGCCTCGAGCGACTCGACGCAGTAGCCCGAGCCCTTTATGTGCTCGGAAGATTTCGCCGCATATTCGCCGCGCGCCAAAGCCGCAACCTTGGTGCTCAATGGCTCCAAGGGAGTGGTTGCAAGAATAAAGGCCTTCTCTTGTCCAAGCAGCGCTGCGCGCAATTGCAAGGCAAAGAGGCGAGAGCATTCGATTGCTTCCAGTGCACCGTGCGTGGTTCGTGTGCTCTCTCCGGCTTGCTGCCATGTGGCCTCGGCGCTCGACCTGAAGAACATTGGGACAGGGGCAAGCCGCATCAATGCGCCGTTGCCGGCTGTGCGTGGGTCGGGGTCACCCGCGAACGGTTCGCCCGACGCGAGATAGCGGGTAAGGGCATTCGACACCGCAATTCCAATGTCGAAGCACCGCCCGTTGCTGCTCATGTAGCCTACGTTGCGCCAGTTGCAATAGCGGTTCATCTGATCGACGGCATCGAAGCCGCGACGGTAGATCAGGCTGGCTGCGAGGCACAACGCCATCGACGTATCGTCGGTCCATTCGCCGGGCTCCAGGTCGAAGGGGCCGCCGCCGTGCATGCCGGTCACCGGCGCGAAGCTGCCGCGCGGGCTGAATTCGACGCTCGTGCCCACGGCATCGCCGCAGGCCAAGCCGAGCAGGCAGCCTTGGTAGCGCGCGGCGCTCACCGTATGGTCCTCAGAACATCGCGCGCCGCCATGAGTGCGAAGCCCAACAAGTTGAGGCCGCGCCATTCGAGAGGGTTTTGGGCCGCGGGATCGGTGGCGGCACGGCCGATGCCCCAGATGGCGTCGACCGGACTGGCTTCCACCAGCACCTGATGGCCGGTGCCCAGCAGGAAGGCGCCAAGCGCAGCGTTCTGCGAGAACTTCTCGACATTGCCGTGCGTGACGATATCGAAACGTGCTTCGACCCACGCCGCTTCGTCGAAGTGGTGGATCTCGCGACCAAGCTTCTTGGCTTCGCCAGGTGTGCGCGCCGCGACGATGCGTTCGCAGGTTTCGGTGTCGCCGAACAGGCGTGCCTTGCCGGCCATCATGAAATGCTCCGCTGTGCGATACCTCACGCCGTCGACCGTGAACCCAGCCTCGAACCACTGGCTAAAGCAGCTTCTGTTCACGCCGCTCTGCGGCGCCTGGTGGCCCCAAAACAACAGGTACTCCGGGCGATAGCCGTGCGCGAAGTACGCTGGTAGGTCCTTGGCGCTACGCGGGGTCATGGGTGGATTTGTTGTCATCTTCTTTTCCTCGTGGCTCGATGTCGAGCGGATGCTCCACTGGCAATTGCAGCTCGGAGTTGTCGTCTTGCGCCAGCGGGCGCTGTGCCTCCACAAAGGCGCGCATGTCAATCACTTCGAGCAGCTCTTCTTTTGCGAACTCCGCAAGCGTACGGCCGCGCAGGCCGAGCTGGATCGCACGGCGTTCCAGTTTGTTGCCGCTCGGCGCATGGTCAGGGTCCCATTGCAGGCGCACCTCGGATCGCTCGACCGCCGCCTGCCACGCCTCGCGGCTCCGGAAGTGCGCGGAGTCGAAGGTCGAAGGAACGGCCTCCCGCACCACCCGCTCGAAGAATGCGCGGCGCAGCCGCAGGCCGAGCGTGACTTGCTGGCCTTCCTTGGTGCCCCAGCCGGAGCGATACATCATCCAGAGGAAGTTGGGCTTGATCCAGCTCATGCGCGAAAGACTGAAGTCCGGTCCGTCCAGGCGGCCGTGCCGGAGCGCGTATTCACCGATGGCAGGGCGGTAGGCCTGGTAGACGATGACTGACTGCGCATCGCAATGCGCCAGGATGTGCCTGCCGTTCTGCGGCCAGCGCTCGCGCTGGACCACGTGTCGCTCGGTGGGCAAGGGTGGGGTGGTGTTGTTCATTGTTCTTGGTCCTCTGGTTGTAGTTGTTCTTGATCTTTATTTGTGGCTTTGTGCAACTAATTAAGGGTTGTATAATACAACTAATAGATTCGGAGTCAAGCCATCGTTGTGAATACACCCAAGTCGAACTTTCCCTCGCTGGACTTTCCCCGTCCGTTGGTCACGGTCGACGTGGTGATGTTCACCGTGCTTGACGATGCCCTGCAGGTTTTGCTGGTGCGGCGGCCCCACAACACGGCCGAGCCGTTTCCGGGAAAGTGGGCGCTGCCTGGCGGGTTCGTGAATATCGACGACGATGCGAGCCTGCTCGACTGCGCGCTGCGCAAGCTGCGCGAGAAGACCGGCGTAGTGGCGCCCTATCTCGAACAGCTCGGCAGTTGGGGCGGCGCAGGGCGCGATCCGCGCGGGTGGTCGGCCACGCACTGCTTCTACGCGCTGATTCCGGCGCAGGCGATGCAACTGCGCAGCGGCGCCAATGCCGCGGACGTGGCATGGTTCAAAGTGGAGGCCGCATCGCGCAAGCGGCTGGCTTTCGACCACGGCGAACTGCTTGACGCCGCCATCGCGCGGCTGCGCAGCAAGGTCGAGTACACGTCGCTGCCGGCCTTCCTGCTCGAAGAGCCGTTCACGCTGCCGGCGCTGCAGCACACCTATGAGGTGGTGCTCGGCCGGAGCGTGGACAAGAGCGCCTTTCGCAAGCGCATGCTTGATGGCGGGTTCATGGAAGAGGCGGGCATGCTCACCGGCAGTCTCGGCCGGCCGGCCATGAGCTACCGGCTGCGCGACCGTTCGCAGGCGGCACTGTTTCCGCGGACCTTCAACGCGAAATGATGGGGCGCTCAGAGCCGCTCGGACATCCCATTGAGATATGCGCGCACTGCGGCGCTCGCGCTCAGGCCTATCGCGCGATCGAAGGCCTGGCGCGCGGCGGCACGGGCGCCGCCTGCCGCGAGCAGGTGGCCGCGGGCCGCCCAGAAGGGTTGGTAGCTTGCCACCTCGCCAGCCGCAATGGCATCGAGCGCCTGCAGGCCCACATCGTGGCCGCGCGCCCTGGCAATGGCGCAGGCACGGCTCACCTCGGCGCCGATGCCGGGGCGCAGCGCCAGCAGGTTGTCGTACAGCGCGACCATCGTTTCGGGCGCCACCGGTGCGCCGACGCGGCGCTCGCAATGGGCCGACTGGATGGCGGCTTCCAGTTGGCACGCACCGGGGCTGTTCATGGTCGTTGCCTGCCGCAGATGCTGCTCGGCCTGCGCGAGCAGGTCCGGATCCCAGCCCGCCATGTCCTGCTGGTCGAGCGGCACGTAGGTCCCGGTGTCATTCAGCCGTGCCGCCGCCCGGCTCTCGCTGAACAGCATCAACGCGAGCAGGCCCGGCGGCTCGGGCTCGTTCGGCATCAACCTGCACAAGATGCGGCCGAGCTCGATGGCTTCGGCGGCAAGGCCGCGAGGCAAGGTGTCGGCGCCGTCCACGTCGTCCCAGCCGTTGCCGTACACGGCATGGATGCCTTCGAGCACGTGCTGCAAGCGCTGCGGCAGTTCGCGCGCGTCGGGGTATTCAAAAGAAATGCCCGCGGTGCGGATGCGCGCCTTGGCCCGGACCAGCCGCTGCCCGAGCGTGGAAGGCGACGTGAGAAACGCTCCGGCCATGCGGCCCGCATCGAGCCCGAGCATGGTCTGCAGCATGAGCGGCGCTCGCGCGGCGGCATCGATGGCCGGATGCGCGCACACGAAGAGCAGCCGCAAGCGCTCGTCCGGCAGTGCTGCGGCGTCGACCGTGCCCACATCGACCTCGCCGGCCAGCAGCAGCAGGGCTTGCGTGGCGGCATCCTGGATGCGGGTATGGCGCCAGGCGTCGAGCTTTCGGTGTCGTGCCACGCCCAGCAGCCATGCATCGGGCTGGTCGGGAATGCCGTCGGAAGGCCAGCGCTCGAAGGCCCGCGCAAAGGCCTCCGCGAGCGCGCTTTCCGATGCGGCAATGTCGTGCGTGCGCGCTGAAAGGATCGCGAGCAGCCGCCCATACGATTCGCGCGCCACCCACTCGGCGGCTCGGGGAGCCGCCAGTTCGTTCACGATGCGCCCGGAGTTCCAGTTGCACCGAAGCTGAATTGCATGGTGTTTCTCCGTCGAGGACACGCCTGCCGAGCAAGATTGCTCACCACAATGACGGCTCGCAGCCGGTCATTTCGACATGCGACTTGCATGCCCAACGATTTATTCTTCCCCTGAATATGCGCCGGCGCAATGGCGAATGCCAAGGGCCGTGCGCCGATGAAACTGCCCGGCCCTGCTAGGCGGCCTTGGCCTGCGTGGACGGCGCGAACATCGCTTCCATTTCGGCGCGCAACTGGTAGGCGTGTGTCGAGGTGTCCATGGCAACGTCGGCCCAGCAAAGGCTCTGGCCCTTCTTTACTGCGCGCACCAGCTTGACGTTGTGCGCCAGCCCGAGCGGCAGGCCGCCCAGCCGCATGGAGCGCTCGGCTGGCAGCAGCTTGCCCCAGACGGTGTAGCCGCCTTCGCCATCGAGCATTTCGCCGGGCGCCAGGTCGCGCTTGGCGGTGGCGACCACGTCGGCGTTCCAGCAGGTTGCCACGCCGGTGGGTTCCCCGCGCAAGGCCACGCTGGCCACCGACATGCCGACTTCCAGGCCGATGAGGTGCCACCGCTTGTAGAGCGTGAAGTAGCGGCCGCTCGGGTCGGTGTGGGCGTTGTATTCCTCGAAGCAGTTCTTGATGTAGTCGGTCTCGGCCTCGACCGTGACCCACACACCCATGCGGATGTCGTAGGGAATCTTTCGCCCATTGGCTTCGAGCGACGAAATCACTTCAACCATGCCCTTGCGCTCCAGCACGCCGCCTTCGCTCTGCGGGCGAGTGACAAAGGGAATGTCCTCCACGCTCGCGGGCGGGTAGAGCAGGCCGTCAGAAGGCACGGTCAGGCCGGTGGCGTTGGCCACGGCCGAGCTTTCTATCGAAGGCTTGGAGCCGTCGAGAAAGCTGTTGAACATTTTCGGGTTGAGCCCGCCGCGCAGCGCCTGTTCGGGCGTGAGGCCGTAGTTGCCCCACACCGTTTCCGGCGTCGATTCGGTGAAGTGCGGAAGCCACTTGTGGCCGCGACCGGCCGCCACCACCGGAAAGCCGCAGGTGCGCGCCCAGTCGACCAGGTCGCAGATGAGCGCGGGCTGGTCGCCGAAGGCCAGCGAATAGATCAAACCCGCCTGCTGCGCCTTGCGCGCGAGCAGCGGGCCGCAGAAGGCGTCGGCCTCCACGGTCACGTTCACCACGTGCTTGCCGTGTGCAAAGGCATCCAGGCAATGATCGACCGCGGCCACCGGATTGCCGGTGCACTCGACCACGATGTCGATGGAAGGCTCGCGCGTCACGGCCTGCCAGTCTTCGGTGATCCAGGTGCTGCCGGTCTTCAGCGCCTCCTGCACCGAGCCCGCCCCAGCGCGGGCCGGGTCCCAGCCGACACGTTCGAGATTGACGCGCGCCGCGGCGGGCGAAAGATCGGCAATCGCCACCAGCTGCACGCCGGGCGTGCGCGGAATCTGCGCAAGATACATCGAGCCGAACTTGCCGGCGCCGATCAGGCCGATGCGGATGGGGCGGCCTTCGGCGGCGCGCTGCTGCAGGCGGGTGTAGAGGCTCATGAGCTCAGGCCTCCACGGTGTCGAGAGTTTCGAGTGAAGTCTGCAGCGCGCTTTCGGGCAGGCCGTTCTTCCACGGCACCTCGACCGGGTAGGGCTTCAGCAGGCAATCGTCGGGCAGCATCTCGATGGGCGTGAAGTCGCGGTGCGCGATGTACTCGGGCCGCTTGTGGCGCCGAATATGGTTGCTGACGGCGCACAGGCTCAGGTACACCGCCACGCGGTTGAAGGGCGAAAGGTTGCTGCCCGATGCGTGCACGAGGCAGCTGTGGAACAGGATCATCGAACCGGCGGGGCCCTTGGGCGAAACGATGCCGCCATGCTGGCCGCCGGCACGGTCCACCAACTGGCGGATCAGGTCGTTGTCGACCGTCCAGAGCGGGTAGCTCGTGGTCGTGAGGTCATGTTTCGCATCGACCACGCCCTTGCGGTGGCTGCCCGGAATGAACATCAGCGGGCCGTTGTGCTCGTTCACATCGTCCAGAAAAATGGCGACATTCATCGCGCGCTCGGAGGGCATCAGGTCGTCGTTGAGCCAGGTGCCGTAGTCCTGGTGCCACTGCCACACATCGCCCTCGAAGGCCATCTTGCCGTTGATCTTGAACTGGTGCATGTAGACCTGCTCGTCGAACAGGTCCATCACCGGCTCCACCATGCGCGGGTGGCGTGCCAGCCGCGCGAAGGGTTCGCTGATCAGGTGCGCGGCAAAGTTCGTGCGCACGGCGTCCGAGCCCTTCTCGCGCACGTTGAAGGCCTCTCGCCGGCTGTAGAGCTCGGGCACCGCATCGGTCAGCATCTTCGTCTCTTCGGGTGAAAAGTGGCCGGGAAAGAACAGGTAGCCGTCGCGCTCGAACTGCGCGCGTTGGTCGGGGCTCAACTTCATGCCTTGTCTCCTTTGCGGTGGGTGGTGTGATGGGTGGCCGATGCGGTGCGCGCCAGCTGCTGCGCGAGCCGCCGGCTCAATGCTTCGCTCGCCTGCGCAACGTGTTCTTCGCTCAGCTGCGCGGCACGTTGTGCGTTGCCTGCGGCAATGGCGTCGGCAATGGCCTGGTGCTCGTCCCACAGCGACTCGCGCTGAGGCTCGGCCTGCAGCACGGCGCCCATGGCGCGGCGCAGGTGGCGCCAATGCTGGCCGGCGCTCTGGCCGATGAGCGGATTGCCGGACGCCTCGTAGATGGCCTCATGAAAAGCCATGTCGGCGTCGATCATGGCTTCGACATTGCGCCCGCGCGCCGCGCGGCGGCCACGCTCCATCAGCTTGGGGTCGATGCGAAAGCGCTGTGCCGCGGCAAGCCGGGCGGCCAGCACGTCGAGCGCGCCGCGCACCTGGTAGACCTTGCGCATCCACTCGGCATCGAGCGGCGCCACCAGCACCCCGCGGCCGGGCGCATCGAGCACGAAGCCGTCTTTCTTGAGCAGGCGCAGCGCCTGCAGCACCGGCTGGCGCGACACCGAGAGGCGCTGCGCGATGTCTTCCTGCGTGATGCGCTCGCCGGGCGCGAGCGAGCCGCTGCTGATGGCGCCGAGCAGGGCGCGGTAGACCTGGTCGACGAGGTCGGGCGAGGCTTCGATGCTGACGAGGTGGGCTGGCATGACTGGCTTTCTCTGAACTCTGTATACAGAGTACAAAGATGCGGACTCGGCGTATCCCGGGTTTTTACCCATGGGCCCTGCAAAAAAACGTAAGCCGCCGCTAAGCTCTGCGCATGCAACTACCCACCTACGACGACGTCATTGCCGCGGCCGCGCGGCTCGAAGGCCATGCCCACCGCACGCCTGTGCTGCGCTCGACCACCGCCGACGAGCGCTGGGGCGCGCGGTTCTTCTTCAAGTGCGAGAACTTCCAGCGCATGGGCGCGTTCAAGTTTCGCGGCGCCTTCAATGCGCTCTCCAAGTTCGACGCTGCGCAGCGCAAGGGCGGCGTCATCGCGTTTTCTTCAGGCAACCATGCGCAGGCGATTGCGCTGTCGGCGCGGCTGCTGTCGATGCCCGCGGTGATCGTCATGCCCAAGGACGCGCCCGCCGCCAAGGTGGCGGCCACGAAGGGCTACGGCGCCGAGGTGGTGATGTACGACCGTTTCACCGAAGACCGCGAGGCGCTGACCAGGCAGCTCGCGCAGGACCGCGGCATGACGATGATTCCGCCCTACGACCATCCCGACGTGCTCACGGGCCAGGGCACGGCGGTGAAGGAGCTGATCGAAGAAGCCGGTCCGCTCGACCACTTGTTCGTGTGCCTGGGCGGCGGCGGGCTGCTCTCTGGCTCGGCGTTGTCGGCGCGCGCGCTGTCACCCGATTGCAAGGTCTACGGTGTGGAGCCCGAGGCGGGCAATGACGGCCAGCAGTCGTTTCGCGCGGGAAAGATCGTGCACATCGAAACGCCCAAGACCATCGCCGACGGCGCGCAGACGCAGCATCTGGGCGAATACACCTTCGGCATCATCAAGCGCGACGTGAACGACATCTTTACCGTGACGGACGATCAGCTCGTCGAAGCAATGCGCTTCTTTGCCGAGCGCATGAAGATCGTGGTGGAGCCGACGGGTTGCCTCGCCTTTGCGGGTGCCATTGCCGCGGGCAAGCTCATCGAGGGGCAGCGTGTCGGCATCGTGATCAGCGGCGGCAACGTCGACCTGTCGCGCTACGCAGCCTTGCTAGCCTAGCTCAGGCGCGGATTCCTTCGGCGGTCAGGTGCAGCAGCCGGTCTGCACGCGCTGCAGCGCTTTCGGAGTGCGTGACCAGCATCAGCGAGGCACCGTGTTCGCGCGTCTGGCCGATGAGCAGCTCCATCACCTTGGCCGCGGTGGTCGGATCGAGGTTGCCCGTGGGCTCGTCGGCCAGCAGCAGGGCGGGGCGGTGCACCAGCGCGCGGGCAATGGCCACGCGCTGCAGCTGCCCGCCCGAAAGCGTCTGCGGCAGCCGATCGCCCATGCCGGGCAGGCCCACCGCATCGAGCATGTGCGCGACACGGCTCTCATCGCGCTGCTGGCCGAGCAGCATCAGCGGCAGCGCCACGTTCTGCGCCACGTCCAGGTGCGGCAGCACGTGGAAGGCCTGGAACACAAAGCCCACATGGCGGCGGCGCCAGAGTGCGCAGGCCTCACCGTCGAGCTTGCCTATATCTGTGCCATCGTGCATGACGGTGCCCGCGTCCCAGCTGTCGAGCCCGGCCATGCAGTTGAGCAGGGTCGACTTGCCCACGCCCGATTCGCCCACGATGGCGACGAACTCGCCGGGCTCGACGGTGAGCGTCACGTTCTCGAAGACGGGCACGTCGCCGTAGTGCTTGGCAAGGTTGGAAATGCGCAGTGTCATGCGGCGGTTGCAATGCGTTGAACGGCGGTGCGCACCGCATCGGCCGCGTCGCAGGCGATGACGGTGCGCTCAGGCATGCTGCGCAGCCAGGTGATCTGCCGCTTGGCCAGCTGGCGGGTGGCGGCGATGCCGCGTTCGCGCAGCTCGGCCATGGCCTTGGTGTCGGGCCTCTCGTTGCCGCAGGCATCGAGCATTTCCCACGCTTGCCGGTAGCCCACGCAGCGCATCGAAGGAAGCTCCGTCGACAAGTCGCCGCGCGCGCGCAGGGCCTTGACCTCGTCGAGAAAACCGGCGGCGAGCATGGCGTCGAAGCGATCGGCGATGCGCGCATGCAGCCAGGCGCGGTCGGCGGGTTCGAGCGAGAAGAGTGCGCCGCCGGCCAGCCCTTTTGCGGCCTTGTTTTCACCCGCGTGAAAGCTGGACAACGGTTGCCCGCTGCTTTCCCACACTTCGAGCGCGCGCTGGATGCGCTGGCTGTCTTGCGGCGCAAGGCGCGCGGCCGTGACGGGATCGACCTGCGCGAGCCGCGCATGCAGGGCGGGCCAGCCGAGCGCGGCGGCTTCGGCGTCGATGCGTGCGCGCACCGCTGCATCGGCAGCGGGCATGGCGTCGATGCCGTCGAACAAGGCCTTGAAGTACAGCATGGTGCCGCCCACCAGGAGCGGCAGCGCGCCGCGCCCGCGAATCTCTCCGACGAGACGCGTCGCGTCGGCCACGAAAGCCGCTGCGCTGTAGCTCTCGGCGGGGTCGCGAATATCGATGAGGTGGTGCGGCACGCTCGCCAGTTCGGCCTTGCTCGGCTTGGCGGTGCCAATGTCCATGCCGCGGTAGATCAATGCGGAATCGACGCTGACGATTTCTACGGGCCGCAATTGCGCCACCGCGAGCGCCACCGCGGTCTTGCCGGAGGCAGTCGGCCCCGCGAGCGCTATGTATTTCAGGTTTTCAGGAGGGCCGGAAGCGGCAACGGAGGGCGGCATAAGCGCCCGAGGGTAACAACAAAATGAAGCCGGGACTCCGGCTCAGATTGCTTGTGCGCTTGCCGCCGCCTTGGCGCGTGCTTCTTGCGGCAGGGCGGGCGAATCCGCACGAGGCGCCGCCGGCAGCACCGGCACCGGCTGGGCGCCGCGCACGATTGGCGCACCTTCCGTTTGCCTGGAGGCCAGGGTGGCCTCGGGCTTCATGCGGAACAGCTGCGAAAGGGCCGAGCGGTACTGCGCTTCGCCGACCGAATTGGTGTTGTGGTGCGACCCGCCCTCCACCAGAACGAAGAGCTTGGGCACCGTGGCCGCGTTGTAGAGCTTGCGGCCCAGCGTGGGGTTGATCAGGCTGTCGGCCGTGCCGTGCACCACCAGGAGCGGCGCCCCGATGTCCTTGACCCGGTTGATCGCTTCGAAGCGCTGCGTGATGAGCGGACCGAACGGCAGCCAGCCCCACTTGAAGCCGCTCACCACGTCGGCAATGGAGGTGAAGGTGCTTTCGACGATGGTGCCGCTCTCGTCCTTGACGTTGGCCGCCAGGTCGATGCCGATGGCGCCGCCGAGCGAGTGGCCGAAGATGTAGCGGTGCTGGCGCGGGTGGCGGGCAGCGAGCCACATCCAGGCGGCGCGGGCGTCTTCACGCGCCGATTCTTCGGAGGGCAGGCCCTTGGAACTTTTGCCGAAACCGCGGTAGTCGATGGCCAGCACCGAAAAGCCCAGTTCGTGCATGCGCTGGATGCGCGGGGCCGAACCGGCCACGTTGTAGCGGGCGCCGTGCAGGTACAGCATCACCGGCCGGTCGGTGGTTTCGGGTTCACCGCCGAGCCAAAGGCCGTGCAGGCGCGCCGGTTCACCTGTAATGGACGACTGGAAGTCGATCCAGACGTCCTGCATGCCTTCGGTCATGCTGGCGGTATTGCCCCAACTGCGGTCGCTGGGCTGAAAAATCCATTCGCGCTGCTGTTCGTCGAATGTGGAGCAGCCGGCGGCCAGAAGGGCGCACAGCGAAATAACGGAGGCAAGCAGAGACCAGCGTTTCATGGGCTAGAGGGACAGCGAAGCCGGCAGAAAGTTCATACGCTTTCGACTGAAACGCGCCGACACTGCGCTTCAGGACCTCCCCTTGGGTGCCTCAGGTGGCACTTTGTTCTACACATGCAACGCCCGTGCCCGCTTCACGGATGACTGCAAAAAACTCCGTAAAAACCCTCAAAATGCCCCGTTTTGTTACCTGCCGCGCATAAAAAGCGCGTCCAGCTCGCGGATCGACAGCTGCCGCCAGGTGGGTCGGCCATGGTTGCACTGGTCCGAACGCTCGGTTGCTTCCATTTGTCGTAATAAAGCGTTCATCTCGTCGATGGTGAGCTTGCGGTTGGCCCGCACTGCGCCGTGGCAGGCCATGGTCGAGAGCAGTTCGTTTTGTGCGCGCTGCACCACCGTGCTGGCGTCGTGCTGGGCCAGTTCGGCCAAAACGCTGCGCGCCAGCTCCACCGGATCGCCGTCGGCCAGGGTGCCCGGCACTGCACGCACCGCAAGGGTGCGAGGCGAAAACGGCGTGATTTCAAGGCCCAGCGTGGGCAGCACCGCGGCGCAGGCCTCGGCGGTGGCCACTTCTTGCGGCGTGGCCGCAAAAGTGGCCGGAATCAGCAGCGGCTGGCTGGTGATGGCGGCGCCGTCCAGTTGCGTCTTGAGCCGCTCGTACACGATGCGCTCGTGCGCCGCATGCATGTCGACCACGATCAGCCCCTGGCTGTTCTCGGCCAGGATGTAGATGCCATGCAACTGGGCTACTGCGCGGCCGAGCGGCCATGCCTCTTCGTTGGTGGCCAGGGATTCGGCGGCCGCAGGGGCCGCAGGCAGCCCGACAGGCGCCCGGAACGACATGGGCGGCGTGCCGATCACGGGCCAGTGCGAGGTTTCTGCCCCGGAATGCTCCAGCGCCGATTCGTCGGCCCGTCGCGGCCACATGGCGTCGAAGTCGCCCACGCCGCGTTCTGCTGCCGTGAAATTGATGGCCGGCTGTGCCCAGGTGGCACCCGAGGCCGGCACATTCGGCTTGAAGAAGGGTTGCTGCGCCGCAACCGGCACGACTGCATCGCCCGCACGCGGCGCTGCGAGTGCGTTTTCGATGGCGTGGCGCACCGCCTGGTGCACCTCGCGCCCGTCGCGAAAACGCACCTCGATCTTGGTCGGGTGCACGTTCACATCGACCCGCGACGGATCGATTTCGAGGTACAGCGCGTACACAGGCTGGCGCTGGCCGTGCAGCACGTCTTCGTAGGCGCTGCGCACCGCATGCGAGAGCACCTTGTCGCGCACGAAGCGGCCGTTGACGTAGAAGAACTGCTGGTCGCCGCGCGACCGGGCCGCGTCGGGGATGCCTGCGCGGCCTACCACGCGCACTGCGCCGCCGATGTGATCGACGGCCACGCTCTGTGCCACGAAATCGTCGCTGAGTGCGTCGGCCAGCCGCTGTTCGCGCTTGTCTGCGGCGCGCCACTGCTCCATCAGCTTGCCGTCGTGCCACACCGAAAAGCCGACCTCGGGCCGCGCCAGTGCATGCCGGCGCACGGCCTCGATGCAGTGGGCCAGTTCGGTGGCGTCGGTCTTCAGGAACTTGCGGCGTGCGGGCGTTGCAAAGAACAGTTCGCGCACCTCGACGGTGGTGCCGATCGTGCGGGCCACCGGGCGCAGTTCGCCGGTGCGTCCGTCGAGCGCAAAGGCGCTGTCGGCGCCGGTAAAGCGCGAAAGAATGCTGAGTTCGGCAATCGCATTGATTGCCGCGAGCGCCTCGCCGCGAAAGCCCATGGTGCCGACCGTTTCAAGATCGTTGAGGCTGGCGATCTTGCTGGTTGCATGGCGGCGCAAGGCAACGGTGAGTTCTTCGCGCGGAATGCCCAGGCCGTCGTCTTCGACAGAGATCAGCCGGACCCCGCCCGAGGCCAGCCGCACCGTGACCTGGCTTGCGCCCGCGTCGAGTGCGTTGTCGAGCAGCTCGCGCACCACCGAGGCCGGCCGCTCGACCACTTCGCCGGCGGCAATCTGGCTGATCAGCTCGTCGGGGAGCTCGCGGATCGGCCGGCGTTCGAGGGAGGGAATGGAGGAGGGAAGGGCGCTCACGCGAGCATTCTAGAAGCCCGGCGGGATGTATCGAGCTGTCATCAGGGGTCTCTGAATCCATCACGGAAGGCCTGCAGGCATGCAGCAAGGATAATCCGCCACCATGGAAATCATCAGCTTTCTCGTCGACTTCATCCTGCACGTCGACAAACACCTCGAGGCCTTCGTTGTCGCCTACGGCCCCTGGGTCTACGCGCTGCTCTTCCTGATCGTGTTCGTGGAGACCGGCGCGGTGGTGATGCCGTTCCTGCCCGGCGACTCGCTGCTCTTCATTGTGGGCGCGCTCTGCGGCTTGGGACTCATGAGCTTTCCGATCGCGTGCACGGTGCTCATCGTTGCGGCCATTCTGGGCGACCAGTGCAACTACAGCATCGGCCGCTACTTCGGGCCCAAGGTGTTCCAATGGGAGAACTCTCGCTTCTTCAACCGCAAGGCCTTCGATCAGGCGCATGCGTTCTACGAGCGCTATGGCGGCATCACGATCGTGCTTGCGCGCTTCATGCCGTTCATTCGCACCTTTGCGCCTTTCGTGGCCGGCGTGGCTGAAATGAACCGGGCCAAGTTCACCATGTTCAATGTGGGCGGCGCGCTGCTCTGGGTGCTGGGCATTGCAACGGCGGGTTACTTCTTTGGCAACCTGCCGTTCGTTCGCGAGCATCTCGACAAGATCATCTGGGCGCTGATCTTCGTGCCTGGGCTGCTGGCGATCTTCGGCGCCTGGCGAGCCTCGCGCGCAGAAAAGGCGCGCGCGCAGGTGCCTTCGAAAGCTTGATTTCCGCGCCCATGAAAAAAGCGCGCCGGTGATGGCGCGCTTCAAGAACGGGTTGGTAGAAGGTCAGTAGGTCGGGCCATTGCGCGGGTAGTAGGTACCCGGCGGATAGGCACGCTGGCTCTCGTAGTAGTTGCGCTGGTTGCGTTCGTCGACGCTGCGGCCCACTTGATTGCCGATTACACCGCCGACGGCTGCACCGCCCAGCGTACTGGCCGTGTTGCCGCCAATGGCATGGCCCACTGCCGCGCCGCCGAGTGCGCCCACGCCGGTGCCCAGGTTCTGGTTGGGACCCGATGCGCAGCCTGCCAATGCCATGACCGAAGTTGCCGCCGCAGCGGTAATCCAGATGCGTGCTTTCATGATGTCCACCTTTCTAAAGTGATGGCTCATGATGGGCAAAAGCGGTCCGGCCCCAGTGTAGGAGCCTGCCGCGCCTGACTGTGCGGTGCCACGGGCCGCCCTGCGTGGGACAGCAGGGCGGCGCGCAAGGGTTTAAAGCTGACGGCTGCGCGCCAGCGGCGGGTTCTGCGCAAAGTAGCGCTGGATGCCGCGCATGAGCGCATCGGAGAGGCTTTCCTGGTAGCTGACGCTGCGCAGGTTCGCTTCTTCTTCAGGGTTGCTGATGAACGCAGTTTCGACCAGCACGCTTGGAATATCTGGCGCCTTGAGCACGGCAAAGCCCGCCTGCTCAACCTGCGGTTTGTGCAGCCGGGCGCCAATGCCGCGTATCTCGCCGAGCATGGCGCCGCCGAGCTTGAGGCTGTCGTTGATCTGCGCGGTGGTGCTCATGTCGAGCAACGCGCGCTGTACCTGCACTTCGTGGTTGCCGACGTTCACGCCGCCCACCTTGTCGGCATCGTTCTCTTTGTTGGCGAGCCAGCGTGCCGCGCTGCTCGAGGCACCGCTCTGGCTCAACGCAAAAACGCTGGCGCCGCGCGCGGCGGGCGTGGTGAATGCATCGGCGTGGATGCTCACGAAGAGATCGGCCTGCACGCGCCGCGCTTTTTGCACGCGCACGCCAAGCGGCACGAAGAAGTCGGCATCTCGCGTGAGAAACGCGCGCATCGGGTTGCCGCCGACGCTGCTTGCGTTGATGCGATCGCGCAGGCGATGCGCGATTTGCAGCACGATGTCTTTCTCGCGCGTGCCGTTCGGGCCGATGGCGCCCGGGTCTTCGCCACCATGGCCGGGATCGAGCGCCACGATGATGATGCGGTCGGTGCGGCTTGAGGTGGCGCCGCCGCGCGAGGCTGTGACGGGCGCGGGAGAAGGCGCCACTGCGACCGGAGGCGGAGGTGCCACGGGCGGCGGTGGCGGCGCGGTGGCACCGGGCCGCGTGGCTTGTTGCGCCATCAGTTCACCGAGCGGATCGGGCGCGGTGGCGGACGGAGGCATGGCCACCGAGATTGGTGGCCGCGCAGCAGGTGCGGCAGGTGCAGCAGGTGCAGCCGGTGCAGCAGGCATGGCAATGGCGCCAGGCGCAGGGCGAGGCGCGGGCACGTTGGGCGAGGGCCGAACGAGAATCGGCGGGCCTCCATCGGGTGCAAGCCGCGAAGTGGGCGCGGCAGGCGGCGGCACGGACGGTGCGCTGGCCACTGTGGTGTCGTTGTTGCCGCCATTGCTGCCGCGCGGTGCCTCGCGCAGGCGCTCGGTGATCAGCGCTTCCATCGGGTCGATGGCTTTTTCGGGGTAGAGATCGAGCACCAGCCGGTGCTTGTACGCGGCAATCGGCGCAAGCGAAAAGACCTGCGGCACCACGGCCTGCTTCAGGTCGAACACGATGCGCACGACCTTCGGCGCATTCTGGCCGACGCGCAGGCCGTTGATGTAGGGGTCGCCGGGCTTGATCTTGCCGACCAGCTCGCGCAGCTCGGGGTTGAGGTCGATGCCCTCGATGTCGACCGCCAGCCGCGGCGGGCTGCCCACCACCAGCTGCTGCGAATGGAGCCGCGCATCGGACTCGATGGTGACACGCGTGTAATCCGCCGCGGGCCACACGCGCACCGCGAGGATGGTGGCGCCGCGCGCAATCTGGTGCACGCCGAGCATCAGCGCAATGCTGCCGCCCTGGAGCAGCACGCGCCTTTTGAGGCCGCCCGCCTTCATGCGCCGGCGTGCGTCAGCAGGTCGCTGCCGCGGGGGGTGTTTGCAAGAAGGGTCACGCTGCGTGTGTCGTCTGTCATTGCTTCTATTTTAATAGCGAGGTCCGCAATTGGAGTGCGGCCCGCAGCGTTTTCGGGCCATTCGGCGAGCTTGAGCCCCGGTCCCGCGAAAATGTCACGGAAACCGGCGTCGTCCCACTCGCGTGGATCGTTGAAACGATAGAAATCGAAGTGGAAGATGGCCAGGCCGTCCGGCGCCTCATGCGGCTCGACCACCGCGTAGGTCGGGCTCTTGATGCGGCCCTGGATGCCGAGCGCGCGCAGCAGGTGCCGCACGAAGGTGGTCTTGCCGGCGCCAAGGTCGCCATGCAGCGCAATGAAGGCATCGCGCAATGCGGGCGCAGCCGCGAGTGCGCGTGCGAAGGCGTCGGTGTCCTCCTCGCTGCGCCAGCGCAGTGTGCGGCCGGCGTTCTTCGGCGTTTCTACAATCGGCAAGTGATCGTCAGCCATCCACTCGTTGCTCGTATTCAGGCATTGGCCCGGGAACTCGGATTCTCCCAAATCGGAATCGCGGGCGTCGATTTATCGAGCGCCGAGGAAGGTCTGATGCAATGGCTGGCCCATGGGTTCCATGGCGAGATGAAATACATGGCAACGCACGGCACGCGCCGCGCGCGGCCGGCCGAACTGGTGCCGGGTACGGTGAGCGTGATTACCGCACGCATGGACTACCTGCCGCGGGGCACACAGCTGGACGACTGGCAGGCTGTCGAGTTCGATCGGCTCGCGCGGCCCGGCGAAGCCATCGTCTCCGTCTATGCGCGTGGCCGCGACTATCACAAGGTGCTTCGCGCGCGGCTCGCCAGGCTGGCCGAGCGCATTGCCGAAGAGGTGGGCCCTTTCGGGCATCGTGCCTTCACCGATTCGGCGCCCGTGCTCGAAGCAGAGCTCGCATCGCGCAGCGGCCAGGGCTGGCGCGGCAAGCACACGCTGGTGCTGGACCGCAGCGCGGGCTCGATGTTTTTTCTTGGCGAGATCTACGTCGACATGGCGCTGCCCCAGAGCGAGCCGGTCACCGCGCATTGCGGCAGCTGCAGTGCCTGCATCGACGTGTGCCCGACGAAGGCGATCATCGCGCCGCACCGGCTCGATGCACGGCGCTGTATTTCGTACCTCACCATCGAGCACGGCGGGCCGATTCCGCTGGAGCTTCGGCCGTTGATGGCCAACCGCATCTATGGCTGCGACGACTGCCAGCTGATCTGCCCCTGGAACAAGTTTGCAAAGAAAAGCGCGCTGCCTGACTTCGACGCGCGCGAAGGACTCACAGGGCAGGCGCTGGCCTCGCTCTTCGCGTGGACCGAGGAGGAGTTTCTGCGCTACACCGAAGGCAGCCCGATCCGCCGCATTGGCCATGAGCGATGGTTGCGCAACATTGCCGTGGCTCTGGGCAATGCACTGCGCGCCGGCGAGAGCGGCGCCGCGGAGGCGCTTGCCACGCGGGCAGCGGATGCGAGCGAGCTGGTGCGGGAGCACGTGGCCTGGGCGCTGGCGCAGCGCCCCGAGGCAGCAAAAACCCCCTAGCGCGGCAGCGCCAGCGCAAACGGCAGGCTGGCCACGCCCAGCAGCGTGGACAGGGTCACCAACCCGGCCACATAGGGCCCGTTGTAGCCCATGCGCGCCGCGAGCACATAGGCGCTCGACGCCGTGGGTACGGCAGAAAACGCCATCAGCACGGAAGCATGCGTGGGATCGAGCCGCAGCGCACGAGACAGGCCCCATGCGACCAGCGGCAGCAGCAAGTGCCGAATCGACAACACCGAAACGGCCAGCACCTTGCCGCGCCCCAGGGTAGCGAACTGCATGCCCGCGCCCGCCGCCAGGAGGCCGAGCGCAAGCGATGCGGCGCCGATGCGCGTGAGCGTCGGCGTGGCCCAGCTCGGCACCGTGAAGCCCAGCAGGTTTGCCAGCAGCCCCGCCACCGTGGCAACGATCAGCGGATTGCGCACCAGCTGCCGCGCAAAGCCCGACTGCGCATGCCGCGCCATCGGCCACACGGCGGCAATGTTGAACATCGGCACGCACACGCCGATCAGCACCGCAATCAGCAACAGGCCCTCTGGGCCGGCCAGCCGCTCGGCAAGCGCAAGGCAGATGAAGGAGTTGAAGCGAAACCCGATCTGCGCGCTGGCTGCGTGGTCGCGGCGGTCTATGTGCGAGCGCAGGCCAGGCACGTAGGGCAGGGCGTAGGCCAGCGCAATGCCGCTGAGCCCCACGCCGACACCCGCCGTGAGCAGGCTCGAGGTGGCGCCAAAATCGAGCGGGCTGCGCACGATCGAATGGAACAGCAGCACCGGAAAAAGAAAGTAGTACACCAGGCTTTCGACCTGGTCCCACACGCGGCGGTCGAGCGCGGTGTAGCGGCAAAGCAGCCAACCGATGGCAATGAGCGAAAAGTCCGGGAAGAGCAGCTGGGCAAAGTTCACCGCTTCGAGCATAAACCGTCGGGGGCCATGGGTAATCCACAGCACCGGCGGCCAGCGAAGCGGCTAGCATCCGGGGCTTTGCTTTTTCGACATCAGTCAATCAAGGAGTTATAGATGCAACGTCGTCAATGGGGCGCCATGGTGGGTGCCGCCGCGCTGGTCGTGGCCGCGGGCCAGAGCTTCGCGCAGGGCTATCCCAACAAGCCGGTCGAACTGAGCGTGCCCTTTGCACCGGGCGGCACCACCGACATCGTGGCGCGCGTCATTTCCGATCCGCTGGGCAAGGTGCTCGGCCAGCCGGTGGTGGTGATCAACCGCGCCGGCGGCGGCGGCATTGTGGGTGCGGCAGAAACGGCACGCGCCACGCCCGATGGCTACAAGCTCGGCGTTGCCACCGTATCGAGCACGGCGGCCAACCCGGCCATCAACCCCAAGGTGCCGTATGACCCGGTGAACGATTTCACGCCCATCATCAACATTGCGGCCACCCCGAACATCATTGCGGTGAACCCGAGCTTCCCGGCCAAGAACTACGCCGAGTTCGTGGCCGAAATCAAGAAGAACCCCGGCAAGTATTCGTACGCCTCGTCGGGCACGGGCGGCATCGGCCACCTGTTGATGGAACTCTACAAGAGCCTCACCAATACCTTCGTCACGCACATTCCCTACCGCGGCGCAGGCCCCGCGCTGAATGACGTGGTGGCCGGGCAGGTGCCGATCATGTTCGACAACATTCCGTCGGCCATGCCTTTCATCCAGAGCGGCCGCCTGATTCCCATCGTGGTGTCGGCGCCCCAGCGCCTTGCCGCGCTGCCCAACGTGCCTACCTTCAAGGAAGTGGGGCTCGAGCCCGTCAACCGCATGGCGTACTACGGCATCCTCGGCCCCAAGGGCCTGCCGAAGGAAGTGGTCGACAAGATCAGCGCCGGCGTGAAGAAGGCGGTGGAAGATCCGGCCGTGAAGAAGCGCATCGAAGACACGGGTTCGCTCATCGTGGCCAACACGCCCGAGCAGTTCGCCGCGCAGATCAAGGCCGAATACGACGTCTACAAGCAGGTGGTCGCCAAGCAGAAGCTGAAGCTCGACTGATCCGCCTTCGCCCAAGCAAAGCCGCCCGCAACCGGGGCGGCTTTTTCTTTTTGTTATCTTGCACCGCATGACCGAGGCCGCTGCCGCACAAACTCCCGAGATCGACGATTTCATCGATGCCCTGTGGCTCGAGGACGGGCTGTCGAAGAACACGCTGGCTGCCTACCGGCGCGACCTGGCGCTGTTCGCGCAATGGCTTCGCAAGGAGCGCAGCGGCGCGGTGCTCGACGCCGCGAAGGAAAACGATCTGCAGGCCTACATGGGCGTGCGGCTTTCCACCAAGGGCAAGGCCACCTCGGCCAACCGGCGGCTCACCGTGTTCAAGCGCTATTACCGCTGGGCGCTGCGCGAGCGCCGCATCTCGGCCGACCCCAGCTTGCGCCTCGCCCCCGCACGGCAAATGCCACGCGCCATCAAGACCTTGTCGGAAAAGCAGGTGGACGACCTGCTGGCCGCGCCCGACGTGGAATCGCCGCTCGGGCTGCGCGACCGCGCCATGCTCGAGCTGATGTATGCGAGCGGGCTGCGCGTGAGCGAGCTCGTCGCGCTCAAGGCCATCGACATGAGCCTGAACGACGGCGTGCTGCGTGTGCTGGGCAAGGGCAACAAGGAGCGCCTGGTGCCGTTCGGCGGCGAGGCGCGGCGCTGGATAGAGCGCTACCTGGAGGAGTCGCGGCCCGTCATCCTCGATGGTCAGCAGACGCCCGACCTGTTCGTGACATCGCGCGGCGCGGGCATGACGCGCGTGATGTTCTGGGTGATCGTGAAGAAGCAGGCGGCGGCCGCGGGCATCCACGTACCGCTGTCCCCGCATACCTTGCGCCACGCGTTTGCCACCCACCTGCTGAACCATGGCGCCGACTTGCGCGCGGTGCAGCTGTTGCTGGGCCATGCCGATATTTCGACGACCACCATCTACACGCATGTGGCGCGCGAGCGGCTCAAGCAGTTGCATTCCCAGCATCATCCACGGGGCTGAGGGGCGGGCCGAATGAACCGCACGATGCCACTGCCGTCGCTGCGCATAGGTTGCGCGGGCTGGAGCCTTCCGCGCGGCCTGTGGCCGAATTTTCCGTCCGAGGGCTCGCACCTGGAGCGCTATGCACAGCGCTTCGACGCGGCGGAAATCGACACATCGTTCTATCGGCCGCACCGGCGCGAAACCTACGAGCGATGGGCTGCGAGCACGCCCGACGGGTTTCGCTTCGCGGTCAAGTTGCCGCAATCCATTACGCACGAAAAGCGGCTGCTCGATGCGATGCCCGAATTCGAGGCGTTCATTGCGCAGGTCGACGGCCTCCGCGCCAAGCTGGGCTGCCTCGTCGTGCAGCTTCCGCCCAGCCTGGCATTCGATGCCGGTACGGTGAAGCGCTTTCTCTCGGCGCTGCGGCGCCGCCACGGGGGACCGGTTGCGCTCGAGCCTCGGCATCGCAGCTGGTTCGCCCCCGAGGCCGAGTCGCTGCTGTCGCGCCTGCACGTCGCACGCGTGCTGGCCGACCCGGTGCTGTTCGACGAGGCGGCCGCGCCGGGCGGATGGCCCGGGCTCGTCTACCTGCGGCTGCATGGATCGCCGCGGCGCTACTGGTCTGCCTACGACGACGCGCTGCTCGAGCGGCTTGCGTCGCGGCTCCGGCTGGCGCAGGGCGAGGGTGCGGAGTGCTGGTGCATCTTCGACAACACGGCGGGCGGCGAGGCCGTTGGCAACGCGACGACGTTGGCGCGGCTGCTTCAGAATTGCTGATTCATCCGAGGAGACAGAACCATGAACTTCAAGAACAAACTCTGCGCCGGGCTGGCGCTGGCCGCAGCGGCCGGCCTTGCCGCTGCGCAAGCCTTTCCGACCGCCAAGCCCATCCGGCTGATCGTGGGCTATCCGCCCGGCGGCGGCATCGACTTTGCGGCGCGCACGGTGCAGGTGCCGCTGCTAGAGGCCCTCAAGCAGCAATTGGTGGTCGACTACAAGCCCGGCGCGAGCGGCATGATCGCAGCCACCGAGCTCACGCGCCAGCCGGCCGACGGCTACACGCTGCTGCTGGCCAACACCGGCCCCTTCGCCATTGCGCCGTACCTGCAGAGCAAGCCGCCGTACGACCCGATCAAGCAGTTCACCTATATCGGCCAGATCAGCCAAGGCAGCTACATCGCGGTGACGCGGCCGGACCATCCGGCAAAGAACCTCAAGGACTTTGTCGCCTGGGCCAAGGGGCAGCCGGGCAAGGTCAACTTTGCCTCGGGCGGCAATGGCACCTCGACGCACCTGAACGGCGAGCTCATGAACCAGGTAACCGGCCTGGACATGACCCATGTGCCCTACAAAGGCAGCGCACCCGCGGTGCAAGACCTGCTCGGCGGGCAGACGCAGATCCTCATCGACGCGGGCAGCGTGCTGCTGCCGCAGGTAAAGGGCGGCAAGCTCAAGGCATTGGCGGTGACCGGGCCGGTGCGCGATCCGCAATTGCCCGACGTGCCGACGGTGAAGGAACTGGGTCTTGCAGGCATGGAGTCCGTCGGCTTCCAGGGCCTGGTAGGGCCGGCCAACATGCCCAAGGACGTGGTCGAGCGGCTTTCGAGTGAACTGGCCCGCGTGCTGGCTCAGCCCGAGGTCAAGGCCAAGTTCGCGACCGCGGGCGCCGAGGTGCATCCGCTCGGGCCCGCCGAGTTCGCGGCTTTCGTCAAGGCCGACAATGAGAAGTGGTCCAAGCTCATCCGTGAGCGCAAGCTGCAACTCGACTGAATTTCTTTCCCGCGACCTGACCGTTACCCTGACCGACATGCATTTCTCGTCACTCAAGCCTTCGTGGCTGCTCGCCGCCGCTCTCTGCGCTTCAGCCGCCGCGCAGGCACAAACCGTTCCCAAGACCATTCGCCTCATCGTGTCGTACCCCGCCGGCGGAGTGAGCGACGTGGTTGCGCGCGCGCTCGGCGACAGGCTCGCCGCGCAATTGGGCACCACCGTGGTCGTTGACAACCGCGCCGGCGCGAGCGGCGCCATTGGCATGGATGCGGTAGCCAAGTCCGCGCCCGACGGCGCAACGCTGGGCTTCTCGGCGATCAGCCCGCTGGTGCTGAGCCCGCACCTGGGCAAGCTGCCCTTCGATCCGCTGAAGGACATCGCGCCGGTTTCGAGCGTGATGTATTCGCCGGTGCTGCTCATCGCCACGCCGGCCAGCAAGTCGAAGGATTTCCGTGCGCTCATTGCCGATGCCAAGGCGCAGCCGGGCGCGGTGCGCTGGGCTACCTCGGGGCCGGCATCGCTCGGCCACATCGTGCTGGAGCAGGTGAGGGCCAGCGCGGGCGTGGACATCACGCACGTGCCCTACAAGGGCGGCGGCCAGCAGCTCAACGATGCGCTGGGCGGGCAGTTCGAGATTCTGTCGACCAACGCGAGCCCCACGCTCTCCTCGCACATCCAGTCGGGCAAGCTGCGGCCGCTGGCGGTGGGCGCACCCGCGCGGCTCGAGAGCTTGCCGCAGGTGCCTACGCTGGGCGAACTGGGCTACAACGCCGCAAACATCAACTCGCTGTTCGGCGTGTTCGCGCCCGCCGCAACGCCGCCCGCGCTGATCGCGAAATACAACGCCGAGATCAACAAGGCGCTGGCCAGCCCCGAGCTGCGCGCCAAGCTCACCGCCACCGACAACGTGCCCACCGGCGGCACCCCTGCCGCCTTTGCAAAGGAAATTGCCTCGGAGTTCGAGAGCAACGGCCGGATCATCAAGGCGGCGAACATCAAGGCCGATTGACCCCGACGCTTGCAGGCCCGTTGTTCCCTACCTTATAGTAGGTAGATGTCCAGCGCCACAGCCCTTGCCACCGGCAGCACCCGCGAGCAGATCCTCGCGGTGGCGCGCTCGCTGATCGAAACGCGCTCCTACCTGGGATTCAGCTTCCAGGACGTGGCCGATGCAATCGGCATTCGCAAGGCGAGCCTCTACCACCACTTTCCCACCAAGGAAGCGCTGGGCATTGCGGTGATCCGCGAAGCCACCCAGCTCTTCAAGAATTGGGAAGCCGCAAGGGTGCGGGCGCCGAAAGACGCACTCGAATCGTATTTCCGCATGTACCGCAACACGCTCAAGGCGGGTTCGGGCATGTGTCCCGCAGGAGCGCTGACGCCCGGCTGGGACTGCATCAATGAGGAGCTGCGCCAGGCCGTGCAGGAGTTGCGCAACACGCAGGTGCTGTGGCTCACCGGCGTGCTCGGCGCGCTGGCGCCGGCCGGGCACAAGAAGGGCGCATCGGCGGCCTCGCTGGCGTCTTATGTGTTCTCGGTGTGCCAGGGCGCGCTGCTCGCGTCGCGCATGACGGGCCGCGTCGAAGACTTCGACGAAGCCATCGCGCAGCTCAGGAGTTCATTGCCCGGTTGACGCCGGGCGGATCGCAGGCACGCATCGACGTGCTTATTTTTTGAACCTGTTGCCTACCGATTGGATGGTAGGCATGCCATAAGGAGCACCTTCATGAAAGCAGTCATTTCCGCCTACGCCCGCTCGCCGTTCCACTTTGCGAAGAAGGGCGCGCTTGCAGAGGTTCGTCCCGACTCGCTGGCCGCCGGCGTGGTGCGCGGCCTGCTGCAGCGCACCGACCTCGACCCGGCGCTGCTCGAAGACATCGTGCTCGGCTGCGCCTACCCGGAGGCCTCGCAGGGCAACAACCTGGCGCGCGTCGTCGGGCTCCTCGCGGGGCTGCCGCACGAGGTGGGCGGCATGACGGTGAACCGCTTCTGCGGCTCGTCGATGCAGGCGGTGCACATTGCCGCGGCGCAGATCGAAGCGGGCATGGGCGAAGCCTTTCTGTGCGTTGGCGTGGAGTCGATGACGATGGTGCCGCAGGGCGGCTTCAACTTTTCGCCCAATCCGGAACTGAAGGAAAGCACCGACGCCTATATCTCGATGGGTGAGACGGCCGAGAACGTTGCGCAGCGCTGGAACGTGAGCCGTGCCGACCAGGAAGCCTTTGCGGTCGAGTCGCACCGCAAGGCCGCGGCCGCGCGCGCTGAGGGCCGCCTGGCAGGAGAGATCGTGCCGGTGCGGCTGGCATCCGGCGACGTGATCGATGCGGACGGCTGCATTCGGCCGAGCACCTCCGCCGAGGCGCTGGCAGGCCTGAAGCCGGCGTTCCGCCCCGATGGCGTGGTAACCGCCGGCACCTCGTCGCCGCTTACCGACGGGGCCGCGGTCGTTCTCGTGACCAGCGATGCCTTTGCCTCCAGGCACAACCTGCAGCCGCTTGCCCGCATCAAGTCTTTTGCGACCGTGGGCGTGGATCCGGCGATCATGGGCATCGGCCCGATCCCCGCAACGCGCAAGGCACTGGCCCGCGCGGGCCTCTCGGCCGCCGAGCTCGACGTGATCGAACTCAACGAAGCCTTCTCGTCGCAGGCGCTGGCCTGCATTCGAGACCTGGGGCTCGATCCGGCCAAGGTCAATCTCGACGGCGGCGGCCTGGCCATTGGCCATCCGCTTGGCGCGACTGGCGCGCGTATCACCGGCAAGGCCGCTGCCCTGCTGGCGCGCGAGAAGGGCCGCTACGCGCTGGCCACGCAATGCATCGGCGGCGGGCAGGGTATTGCCACCATCCTCGAACGCGTCTGAAGGTTGGAGAATGCGCGCAGGCACTACAAGGAACCCTCATGGCGGCACTCCCTGACCACACCGGCGCCGAACGCGCGCTGTACCTCGAAGACCTGTCGGTCGGCGACCGTTTCCAGAGCGGTGAGCACACGCTGGACGAAGCGCAGATCAAGGCGTTTGCGCTTCAGTTCGACCCGCAGCCTTTCCACACCGACGAAGAGGCTGCGAAGAACACCTTCTTCGGCGGGCTCGCAGCAAGCGGTTGGCACACGGCGGCGCTCACCATGAAGCTGCTGGTGGAGAGCGGCATTCCGCTGGCCGAAGGCATCATCGGATCGGGCGGTGAGCTTCAGTGGCCCAAGCCCACTCGGCCTGGCGATGTGCTGCATGTGGTGAGCGAGGTGCTGGACATCACGCCTTCGCGCTCCAAGCCCGGCCGGGCGATGGTGACGATGCGCTGCCGCACGCTCAACCAGCGCGGCGAAGTGCTCCAGTACTTCACGCCCAAGCTGGTGGTGCACGCCAGGCCTGCGTAGGCCTCGCTGTTCGTCTTCTACTCAGTCTTGGCGCCGGCCGAAAGCGCGCGCATTTCTTCGGCGCTGAAGCCGGCGCGTTCGCGTGCCTCGAAGTTGAAAGGCGGCTTCAGGCGCGGCGCTTCGTAGTGCGCGACCAGCTCCGGATAGGTCAGTTCGGGGTCGCGGCCGGCGCGCTCGCAAAGCCAGCGATACCAGCGGTTGCCGATGGCCACATGGCCCACCTCGTCGCGCAGGATGATGTCGAGAATCTCGACCGCGCGCAGCGCATCGGGGGTGTTGACGCGCTTGAGCTTGGCCTGGATGAGCGGAGTGGCGTCGAGTCCGCGCGCCTCGAGCGTGCGTGGCACCAGCGCCATGCGCGCGAGCACGTCGTCCTTGGTCTTCTCGCACATGCTCCAGAGCCCGTCGTGGCCCGGAAAGTCGCCGTAGCGGTAGCCCATGCCCTGCAGGTGCGCATGCAGCAGCGTGAAGTGCTGGGCCTCCTCGTCGGCCACGCGCAGCCAGTCGCGGTAGTAGGCCTCGGGCATGCCGTCGTAACGCCACACCGCATCGAGCGCAAGGTTGATGGCGTTGAACTCGATGTGGCAGATCGAATGGATCAGCGCGGCGCGGCCCTCGGGCGTGAAGGGCGAGCGCTTTTGCACGGCCGTGGCAGCCACGCGCACCGGCTTTTCGGGGCGGCCCGGCACGCCGAGATCGTCCCCTTCGGTGCGCAGGGGTTCAAGTGCTATGGAATCGGTAGCTGCATGTGCAGCTGTGGCGCGTGTCGCGGCAACCTTGGCTTGAGGGTCGGTCAGTCGCAGCGCGGCCAGCGCGCTCAATCGGGGGTGCATCCCTACAATTCTAGTTTTTGCCCCCGGAGACTCCACGATGGCCCTTTATGAACTCGACGGCGTTGCGCCGCAACTCGGCACCGGCGCATGGGTGGCCGACAGCGCGGAAGTGATCGGCAACGTGAAGTTGGGTGAAAACGCGAGCATCTGGTTTGGCGCGGTGCTGCGCGGGGACAACGAGACGATGACCATCGGCCGAAACAGCAATGTGCAGGACATGTCGATGCTGCATTCCGACCCGGGCAGCCCGCTGACCATCGGCGAGAACGTCACCATCGGCCACCAGGTCATGTTGCACGGCTGCACCATCGGCGACAACTCGCTGATCGGCATCCAGGCCGTGGTCTTGAATAACGCCAAGATCGGCCGCAACTCGATTGTCGGCGCCGGCAGCGTCGTGACCGAGGGCAAGGAGTTTCCAGACAACTCGCTGATCTTCGGTTCGCCCGCCAAGGTCATGCGCACGATCAGCGACGAAGACGCCGCCCGCTTGCGCCACGGCTCCGACCATTACGTACAGAACGCCGTTCGCTATGCGAAGGGCCTCAAGAAAATCGCCTGATTCCATTCAGGCACAACCGAAAGAAATCCGTTTTGAGCGAGCTGCACAAATTCCTGTTCGATGGCCTGCCGGTGCGCGGCGTGATCGTGCGCCTGACAGATGCGTGGCAGGAAATCCTGGCGCGGCGTGCCTCCAACACCACCACCGGCGCCTATCCGCCGCCGGTGGCCGAACTGCTCGGCGAAATGACCGCCGCGGCCACGCTGATGCAGGCCAACATCAAGTTCAACGGCTCGTTGATCCTGCAGATCTTCGGCGACGGTCCGGTCAAGGTGGCCGTGGCCGAGGCCAAGCCCGACCTGAGCCTGCGTGCCACCGCCAAGGTCATCGGCGAGCTGCCGGCCGATGCGCGCCTGCCCGACATGGTCAACGAGAACAACAAGGGCCGCTGCGCCATCACGCTCGACCCGAAGGACAAGCTGCCGGGCACCACGCCGTACCAAGGCGTGGTTCCGCTCTTCGACGACGATGGCGAGAAGCTCGGCAAGCTGAGCGACGTGCTGCAGCACTACATGCTGCAGAGCGAACAGCTCGACACCACGCTGGTGCTGGCAGCCGACGACAAAGTGGCGGCGGGCCTCTTGATCCAGCGACTGCCGGTCAAGGGCGAGGGCAACCTCGAAGGTTCGTCGGGCGGTACTTCCGACAAGGACCACGACCAGGCGAATGAAGACGAGATCGGCCGCAACGAGGACTACAACCGCATCTCGATTCTTGCGTCGACCCTGACGCGCGACGAGTTGCTGACGCTCGACGTCGAGACCGTTCTTCGCCGCCTGTTCTGGGAAGAAAAGCTGCTGCGCTTCGAACCGCAGATGGGCTTGCTCGGCCCGCACTTTGCCTGCACCTGCGGGCGCGAGCGCGTGGCGCAGATGATCCGCGGGCTCGGCGTGCAGGAGGCCGAGGAAATCCTGGCCGAGCGCGGCGACATCGAAGTGGGCTGCGACTTCTGCGGCAAGCAGTACCGCTTCGATGCGGTCGACACGGCGCAGATATTCACGCCGCCTGGCGACCAGGTGCCCGCGAGCCCCGTGGTGCAATAGGTCGCGGGGCCTTTCCTCGCTCCCGCTCAGGCGGGCTGCCGCAGCACCTTGATCATTGCGGCCAGGCGCTCGTTCGCAAAGCCTGCGCCCAGCGCACGGTCGAACAGGCCCATCAGGAAATCCGGAAAGCTCGCATCGAGCTTTGCTTCGCGCGCCTGCTTCACGAACAGCCGGCCCGAGCCCGCGCAGGTGGCCATCGAGCTTTCGGGTTCGCCGTAGCGGCCGGTGTGAATGGCCTCGCCCTCGGCGCTGATCATTTCGCCGAGCACCGGCGAGATCGCACCGATCATCTGCGAGAACTCGTTCACCTTCAGCCCTTCGGATTCACAGATGCGCGCGCCGTGGAAGAACCCGCTCATGGCGCCGAACATGCACGAGAGCGTGGCGAGATCCCAGGCCGCCGAGTTGCCGATGGGCTCGCCCATGTACAGGATGTTTCCTGCAATGGCTTCGAGCACCGGCCGGCAACTGGCCAGCGCGCGCTCTTCGCCGGAAATGAAAAGCGGCGTATCGGGCCGGCCGATCTGGCCGGGCGTGGCGAGCAGCGCGCCGTCGAGGTAGGCCACGCCGCTCAGGGCGGCCCAGTCGTCGCGTGCATCCTGCGGCGTGCCGGTGCTCAACTGCACCAGCACCTTGCCGCGCAGCGCATCGGCCACGCCGGGCGAGGCCAGGATCGACCGGGAGGCCGCATAGTCGGCCACGCAGATCAGCACCACGGGGCTGGCCTGAACAGCGGCGAGGGCGCTGGGCGCGAGCACGGTGCCTTGGTTGAGGATGGGCTTGGCGCGCTCGGCGGTGCGGTTCCACACCGTGAGCGTGTGCCCGGGTTGAAGCGCTCGCGCGAGCGCAATGCCCATGGGGCCGAGGCCGATGAGGGACACGTCGGTCATGTGTTCGTTCTTTCTTTTTGATTGCAATTCAAGTTCAGGCCGCGGCCGGCGTGAGGTTCTGGCCCAGCCCGCCATCGACCGTGAGCCGCGCACCGGTCGTGAAGGTCGCCTCGAAGGCGAAGAAGAGCACCGCGCGGGCCACCTCTTCGGCCGTGCCGTGGCGCCGCATCGGCGTGATCTGGTCGCCCAGGCGGATGAACTCGGCGCGCTCCTCTGCCGTCGCATCGGCGATGCCGAGCGTGGGCGTGTCGATGAAGCCGGGGCTCACCACGTTGACCCGGATGCCGCGTCCCACGAGCTCTGCCGCAAAGCCCGAGGCGAAGGAACGCAATGCGGCCTTGGTCGCGCTGTAGACGCTCAGGCCGTGCATGCCGCCCTTGTCCGCGATGGACGAGGTGACGACGATTGCGCCGCCGGCGCGCATCAGCGGCACGAGGCGCTGCACGGTGAAGAACGGGCCCTTGGTGTTGATCGCGAAAGCGCGGTCGTAGCCGGCTTCGGTCACCTGCTCGAAGGGCTCCAGCGTCGAGATGCCCGCGTTGATGTGCAGCAGGTCGATGTGGCCGAGCTTTTCGCGGGCGAGCGCCGCGAGTGCGTCGATGTCGGCCAGCGAGCCCGTGTCCGAGGCTACGACATGGGCACGAGGCCCCAAGGCGCGGCGCGCGGCTTCGAGGTTCTTCGGGTTCAGGCCTGTCACGAGCACTTCGGCACCGCCTTCGAGCAGCGCCTGGGCGGTGGCCAGGCCCATGCCGATGGTGCCGCCGGTAATGACGGCCTTCTTGCCAGCGTATTTGTTGTTCGCAGGGATGTGCATGGATCGGGGGTCTTGAGTGGTTGTGTTCATGGCAGCGGATGATCCGGAAAGCGGCCGACCCGGTCGCGCACATTCGGCCGCGGTGCAGCACGAACGGACGCAGGCGCGCGAGCATGCTTTGCCGGCGCGCCGGATAATTGCCCGATGAGCGATCACGCCCCCTCCGACACCCATCTGAACGTGCACGTGCGCCACACGCCCGGCGGCGTGGTCGGCTTCGAGGCCGTGCCCGACCACCGCATCAAGGTGCATGCGGGTGCGCCCGTCAACGGCGCCTGCAAGCTGCACAAGTTCCGCTACACGCGCGGTGACATCGACATCCTGCCCGCCGGCAGCTCCGACGTCTGGCACGAGGACGCGGCCAGCACGTCGCTGGTGGTGCACATGCCGCCTTCGCTGCTGCGGCGCACCGCCGACGAAATGGGCCTGCCGGCCGACCGTGCGAGCCTGGCAGAGCGCCATCAGCTGCGCGATGCGCATATCGAACATATTGCTTGGGCACTCGACGCCGAACGGCGCGCCGGCTTTCCCAACGGCACTCTCTACGCCGACAGCCTGGGCACCGCGCTGGCGGCGCACCTGCTCGGCGGGCACCGGCTCCATGAAACGGCGCCGGTGCAGGGGCTCACACGGCCGCAGTTGCGCCGCGTGACCGACTACATCGAAACCCACCTGGAGGGCGATCTCTCGCTGGCCAGGCTGGCCGAGGTGGCGGGCCTGAGCGCGTCGCACCTGAAGACGCAATTCAAGCGCTCCACGGGCCTGCCGGTGCACGAGTACGTGGTTCACCGGCGTGTCGACCGTGCGCGCGGCCTGCTGGTGCGCAGCGGCATGGCCGCGAGCCAGGTGGCGCTGGAAAGCGGCTTTGCGCACCAGAGCCACATGGCACGATGCATGCGCCGTGTGCTCGGCGCCACGCCCAGCGAGGTTCGGCGCGCCGGCTAGGCCGCGCTGCCAGTCATAGGCGCCCAGCGGGCGCGTCGATCAGCGCGGAACCGCGTCGTCGAAATCGCTGAACGAGATATCGGGTGCGCTCGTGTTGTGGCGCGAAGGCAGGCTGCGCCCAAAGCGCATTTGCGTGCCGCTCAGCGTCTTCACTTCAGGCAAAGGCAGCACCTGCTCCGCCGCATCGGGAGATTCCCGCCACCGCACTTCGCTCACGTCGGCGTTGTCCGCCGCAACGTACATCGAGCGCAGCACCGCAAAGGGCCGTGCATCGGCGGTCGGAGTCGAGAGCCTGACATCGAGCGCGGTGCGCGCGCGGCTGATTTCGGACACCTTGGCGACGGCGCTGCCGCCCCTGGCAAAGCGCAGGTGAATGGCCAGCGGCTTGGGCACGATGCGGATCGATGCGATGTCGACCACCGGCCGGCTGCCTTGCTCGACCGGGCCGAGCAGGAACGACGAGCCATACACGCCGTCGCCGAAGCGTTCTTCCGGCAGCGGCTTGATGCGCCAGTAGCCGTCTGCGGGGTAGAGCACCAGCGCCTCGAGCACCTTGCCTTCTTCCTTGCGGAAGATCTGCAGCAGGTGAAAGCCGCGGTCGGTGCGCGCACCCACGCGCACCGGCACCTGTTGCGGGCGCCAGAAGCTGGGCAGCGTCATGCCGACGATGCGCCACTGCGCGTCGTCGAGCAGCACCACGCGGCGCGGCTTGAACTTGTGCGCGGGATCGGTAGGGTGCGCACCGCCGTCGAAGTTGCAGCCCGAAAAGTCGGGCGCGGTGACGTCGTTGCCGATGCTGCCCAGATACGCCGGCTGCAGCGCCTCGATGCGCATGCGCCGGATGCCTTCGCCGCGCAGCACCAGCGAGACGTTGTCTTCCTCGGCGCAGGCGGTCGTCGTGGTGGCGTTTTCCACGGTGGCGGCAACCGGTGCCGCCGCAGCGGTGCCGGCTGCCAGCAGGGCCGGGCCGACGAGACAAAGAAGACAGGCGAGACGAGAGAAACCAAGCGGGAACATCAGATCTCCGAACGGGGGTTTGGCGGGTTGTCGCGGCGGCCGAGCAGGTCGCTGAACAGACGATGTTCGCATTCCGGGTCGGAGCATTTCTCGCAAGGCCATGACCAGGAGGTGGGTTTCGCGTCGCCGCGGCTTCCCCGTGCCCGGGCCTGGCCCTCGTTGCCGGCGATGGAGTTGATGGCGTTCCATGCATTGGAAAGCCTTTCGCCGCCGGTGCCATGCACCACGGCGAATGAGAGTCCGGCGCCCGAAAGCGCCGCGCGCACCAGCGTGTCCGTCGGCTCGCGCGCGTGGTCGCCGTCGCGCAATGCGTCGGCAACCCAGGGGATGTCGAGCGCAGTCAGCAGCGTGATGGCGTAGCGCCGCTGTGCGGCGAGCGCATCGGCGTAAAGGGAGGTGTCGCCGAACAGCTGCTCGCTGTACACGGCAGTCATGAGCGCCGTGGTGTCGGCCACCACCACGCCCGAGGCCGCCGCGGCGTCGATGCGGCGCGTCTGTTCGTCGGCGATGGCGCGCTGCTCGTCGGGGCGAGGCGTGCGGCCTTCGCGCTCGCACCACTCGCGCAGGTACTCGGCCACCAGCGTGGCCGCAATGCCGCGCTCCTGCAGGCGCTGCGTGAGCGCGCGCGCGAGTTCAGTCTTGCCCGTGCTCTCGGCGCCGAGCAGCGCAATGACGCAGCCGGTGGGCAGCGTGGGTGTCATGCGCGCGCAGCCTCGCTCTGCATGCGCGAGCGCCATGCAACAAAACCCGCCACGCTGAGCGCCGCGAACACAGCGTAGAGCCCGACGGTGAGCCACAGGCCCTTATGGATGAAAAGGCCCACGCTCACGATATTCACCGCCAGCCACACCAGCCAGTTCTCGATGAACTTGCGCCCCAGCAGGAACTGCCCGACCAGGCTGAGCCCGGTGGAAAAGCCGTCCCACCAGGGCACGTCGCTGTCGGTGAAGCGGTGCAGGAAGAGGGCGACCGCTGGCCATGCCACCGCGCAGGCCACTAGCGCAAACGCAATGCCGCGCGGCGAAAGCCGGCTGACCCGCAGTGCGCTGCCGTCAGCCCGATGGCCTCGCAGCCACTGTGCCCAGCCCCAGAGCGCGACGATAGCGAAGAACACCTGGAGCGAGGCGTCACCGTAGATTCGCGCCTCTGCAAACACGGCCACGTAGAGCAGCGAGCTGACGATCGCGAGCGGCCAGCCCCAATGGATTTCGCGCATGTTGCAGCCGACCATGGCCAGCGCCAGCACGGCAGCCACGAGTTCGAGCCAGCTGACCGGAGAGCCCCAGAGCGCAAAGGCGGGGGCCGAGAAGAACTCGGGCATCAGCGGAGTCAGGCGTCGAGCGCCGCCGGGCCGCCCCAAGGCGCGAGCGGCCCCCTCGGGGGGCAGCGAGGACACGCAGTGCCGAGCGTGGGGGCCATATTCAGTGGGTCACTTGAACGAACACTTCGTTGGGCTTGACCATGCCCAATTCTTGTCGGGCACGCTCTTCGACCATTTCGAGCCCGACCTTGAGGTCGTTGACCTCGGAGGCCAGCCGCTCGTTGGTGACGGCGGCCTTGGCATTGGCCTCTTTCTGCGCAGCCAGCTTGGTCTGCAGCTGCGACACATCGCGCACGCTGCCGCGCCCGTTCCACAGCTGCCACTGCAGGACGACCAGCAGCAGCAACAGCACGATGGGTGGAACGAGGCGCGAGCGCATGCCGCGGAGCCGGGCGCTACTTCAGGTTGTAGAACGCGCCGCGGCCAGGGTAGCTGGCGATGTCGCCCAGGTCTTCCTCGATGCGCAGCAGCTGGTTGTACTTGGCGATGCGGTCGGAGCGCGAGAGCGAACCGGTCTTGATCTGGCCGGCGTTGGTGCCCACCGCGATGTCCGCAATGGTGCTGTCTTCGGTTTCGCCCGAGCGGTGCGAAATGACAGCCGTGTAGCCCGCGCGCTTGGCCATCTCGATGGCGGCGAAGGTTTCGGTCAGCGTGCCGATCTGGTTGATCTTGATCAGGATCGAGTTGGCAATGCCCTTGTCGATGCCTTCCTGCAGGATCTTGGTGTTGGTGACGAACAGGTCGTCGCCCACCAGCTGCACGCGCTTGCCGAGGCGTTCGGTGAGCAGCTTCCAGCCGTCCCAGTCGCCTTCGTGCATGCCGTCTTCGATGCTGATGATCGGGTACTTGTCGACCCAGGTGGCCAGCATGTCGGCCCAGTTGCCGGCCGACAGCGTGAGGTTCTCGCCGGAGAGCACGTAGTTGCCGTCCTTGTAGAACTCGCTGGCTGCGCAGTCGAGGCCGAGCGCAATCTGCTCGCCCGCCACGAAGCCGGCCTTGTCGATGGCTTCGAGAATCAGCTGGATGGCCGCTTCATGGCTTTCGACGCTGGGTGCGAACCCGCCTTCGTCGCCCACCGCCGTGCTGATGCCGCGGTCGCCCAGGATCTTCTTGAGTGCATGGAACACCTCGGCGCCGTAGCGCACGGCTTCGCGGAAGCTCGGGGCGCCCACGGGGATGATCATGAACTCTTGCAGGTCGAGGCTGTTGTTGGCGTGCGCGCCGCCGTTGATGACGTTCATCATCGGCACGGGCAGCTGCATGCCGCCCATGCCGCCGAAATAGCGGTACAGCGGCAGGCCCGATTCTTCGGCCGCGGCGCGCGCCACCGCCATCGACACGGCGAGCGTCGCGTTGGCGCCCAGGCGGCCCTTGTTGTCGGTGCCGTCCAGGTCGATCATCGTGCGGTCGAGGAAAGCCTGCTCGCTGGCGTCGAGGCCGAGCACGGATTCCGAGATCTCGGTGTTGATGTTCTCCACCGCCTTGAGCACGCCCTTGCCGAGATAGCGCTTCTTGTCGCCGTCGCGCAGCTCGATGGCTTCGCGCGAACCGGTCGATGCGCCCGAGGGCACGGCCGCGCGGCCCATGGTGCCCGATTCGAGCAGCACGTCGCACTCGACTGTGGGATTGCCTCGGCTGTCGAGGATTTCGCGGCCGACGATGTCTACGATTGCACTCACTTATTGCCTTTCGTTTTGAACTGAATCTCAGACCGGGGCGGAAACGCCCTCGACCAGAACCATATTGAAGAATTCGGTCGTTCCGGCGCGTTTGGCGCGCGCGGCACGGTACAACTCGTCGTCGTAGAAAGCCTTGGCCTTCTCGTAGCTGGGAAAGCGCAGCATGGCGATGCGCGCGGGCTGCCAGTTGCCTTCCAGGGTTTCGAACTGGCCGCCGCGCACAAGGTACTCGCCGCCCGCCGCCTTTACCGCGTCGGGCGCAATAGCCATGTACTGCTTGTACTGCTCGGGGTCGGTGACCTTCATGTCGACGATGATGTAGGCGGACGCCATGTGTTCTCCAGTCTTGTTGTTGGGGCTCAGTTGAAAGAGTTTTCCAGGAAGCCGTTTTTCTTGGCGATGCGGTCCAGTTCGAGCAGCGTTTCCAGCAGTGCCTTCATGTGCTTGAGCGGCACGGCGTTGGGGCCGTCGCTCAATGCCTTGGCGGGGTCGGGGTGCGTTTCCATGAAAACGCCGGCCACGCCCACCGCAATGGCAGCCCGTGCCAGCACCGGCACCATTTCGCGCTGGCCGCCCGAGCTCGTGCCCTGGCCGCCCGGCAGCTGCACCGAGTGCGTGGCGTCGAACACCACGGGTGCGGCAGTCTCGCGCATGATGGCGAGCGAACGCATGTCCGACACCAGGTTGTTGTAACCAAAGCTCGCGCCGCGCTCGCAGGCCATGAAGCTGTCTTCGTCGAGCCCCGCTTCCTTGGCGGCCGCACGCGCCTTGTCGATCACGTTCTTCATGTCGTGCGGCGCAAGGAACTGGCCCTTCTTGATGTTCACCGGCTTGCCCGACTGGGCCACCGCGCGAATGAAGTCGGTCTGGCGGCACAGGAAGGCGGGCGTCTGCAGCACGTCGACCACCTTGGCGGCCTCGGTGATGTCGTCTTCGGTGTGAACGTCGGTCAGAACGGGCAGGCCGAGTTCGCGCTTCACCTTGGCCAGGATTTCGAGGCCCTTCTCACGGCCCGGGCCACGAAAGCTGGTGCCCGAAGAGCGGTTGGCCTTGTCGAAGCTGCTCTTGAAGATGAACGGAATGCCGAGCGAGGAAGTGATTTCCTTCAGCGTGCCGGCCGTGTCCATCTGCAGTTGCTCGGATTCGACCACGCAGGGGCCGGCAATCAGGAAGAAGGGCTGGTCCAGCCCGATGTCGAATCCGCAGAGTTTCATGCCACTGCCTTCAGGTTTTTTGTGCCGCCCGCGCTGCGGGCCTTGTGGTCGAGCGCCGCCTTGATGAAGGCGTTGAAGAGCGGATGGCCGCTCCACGGGGTCGACTTGAATTCGGGGTGGAACTGCACGCCCATGTACCAGGGGTGCACGTCTTGCGGCAGTTCGACGATTTCGGTCAGGTGCTCGCGCTGGGTAAGAGCCGAAATCACCAGGCCTGCGGCGCGCAGTTCGTCCAGGTAGTTGACGTTGGCTTCGTAGCGGTGGCGATGGCGCTCGGTCACCACGTCGCCGTAGATGCTGTGGGCCAGCGTGCCGGCTGTCACGTCGGAGCTTTGCGCACCCAGGCGCATGGTGCCGCCGAGGTCGGACTTCTCGTTGCGCGTCTTCACGGTGCCGTCGGCGTCCTTCCACTCGGTGATCAGCGCGATCACGGGGCAGGGCGTCTCGGGGTCGAACTCGGTGCTGTTGGCGTTCTTCAGGCCCGCCACGTGGCGTGCGTATTCGATGGTGGCCACCTGCATGCCCAGGCAGATGCCGAGGTAGGGCACCTTGCCTTCACGCGCGAAGCGGGCGGCCGAAATCTTGCCCTCGACGCCGCGCTGGCCGAAGCCGCCGGGCACCAGGATGGCGTCGTACTTGGCAAGACGCGAAACGTCTTGCGGCGAAATGGTTTCGGAGTCGATGTAGTCGATCTTCACGCGCGCATGGTTCTTCATGCCGGCGTGGCGCAGTGCTTCGTTCAGCGACTTGTAGCTGTCGGACAGGTCGACGTACTTGCCGACCATCGCAATGCTCACTTCCTGCTGCGGATGCTCGACTTCGTAGACCAGCTCGTCCCAGCGGTTGAGCTTGGCGGGCGGCGTGTTGATGCGCAGCTTGTCGCAGATGAGGCCATCGAGGCCCTGCTCGTGCAGCATGCGCGGCACCTTGTAGATGGTGTCCACGTCCCACATCGAAATGACGCCCCATTCGGGCACGTTCGAGAACAGCGAGATCTTGGCGCGCTCGTCGTCGGGAATCGGGCGGTCGGCGCGGCACAGCAGCGCGTCGGCCTGGATGCCGATGGCGCGCAGTTCCTTGGCGGTGTGCTGCGTGGGCTTGGTCTTGAGCTCGCCGGCGGCGGCAATCCAGGGCACGTAGCTCAGGTGCACGAAGGCCGAGTTGTTCGGGCCCATGCGCAGGCTCATCTGGCGCACGGCTTCAAGGAAGGGCAGCGATTCGATGTCGCCCACGGTGCCGCCGATTTCGACGATGGCCACGTCGACCTCATGCGGGGTGCCCAGGCCGGCGCCGCGCTTGATGTATTCCTGGATTTCGTTGGTGATGTGCGGAATGACCTGGACCGTCTTGCCGAGGTAGTCGCCGCGGCGCTCTTTTTCGAGCACGGTCTTGTAGATCTGGCCGGTCGTGAAGTTGTTGGCCTTGCGCATCCGCGTGGTGATGAAGCGCTCGTAGTGGCCGAGGTCGAGGTCGGTTTCGGCGCCGTCGTCGGTCACGAACACTTCGCCATGCTGGAACGGTGACATCGTGCCGGGGTCGACATTGATGTACGGATCGAGCTTGATGAGGGTGACCTTGAGGCCGCGCGATTCGAGGATCGCGGCGAGGGAGGCGGAGGCGATTCCCTTGCCAAGGGAAGATACGACACCACCGGTGACGAAGACAAATTTGGTCATGCCAGTTCCGGACCATAGATCCGGGCAGTGGGAAATTCCGATTATAGGTGTCCCCTTTGCGTCCCTTCGGCCAAGGGCCATCCCATTCCTGATCTTGCCGGTATGTGAGCAACAATATGACTCATGCAAGATCTCGCCGGCAAACACATCGTCCTGGGCCTTACCGGTGGTATCGCCTGCTACAAGTCGGCGGAGCTGTGCCGCCTGTTCGTGAAGGCG